>CAZNWB010000008.1:0-60995 GCA_964576535.1 uncultured bacterium
TTCAGAAAACTCGGGAGACTCGACTGTTCAGAACTTTCCAGCTCCACTCTCGTATTCTCACTTGTGAGGGCCGGAAATACCGGGGGTTCCTCTGCGTGCTTTGCGTCCTTTGCGGTTCAAATGCAATGTCAGGGTTCAGTCCTCTTTGTGCCTTGAAAAAACGGGCCCTCCCCGGATCGCGCGGTGGGGAGGGCCTGTTGTGCTCGGTGAGATTGTATGCCGCTCTCGTGGCCGTTACTTCTTGGCGAACTCGGCAGTGAGCTTAGCCTCTTCCTTGGCCTTGACGCTGACCTCCTTCACCTGCTTGCCCAGCGTCTCGTGCCAGATCTCAACCTTGTAGCTGCCCGGCGGGACGTCCTTGATGGTGAAGTTGCCCTTCTCATCTGTCACCCCCACAAAGGGGTGGTCTGTCGCAACGATCCAGCCCGTCATCCACCCGTGGGCGTCGCATACGGCCTTGATGATCTCGGGCTTGGTGAACTTCTCGGTCAGGACCTTCTTGAACTTGGGCTGGGCCTTGTTGAAAGACGGGTTCGCCGTGCTTTGGGTGTGGATGTTGTGCAGGATCCCATCGCTGTTCAGGATGTCCAACTGCCCCGTCGTGGGCACCACCACCACGCGCGGCGTGTACTTGCAGCCCTTCTGGTCCAGCTCGACTTTCTGGGAAGCGAACTTGCCGCCCTTGGCGCCCACCACGGTCACCACGACGTTGGCCAAGCCCTTGTCCGATCCCACGACGAGCGACTCATCGTAGTGCTCGACCTTTCCGCAAACTTCCTTGTCCTTGGTGATATCCAGCATCTTCTTGGCCGGCGGGCTCCCCGCATAGGTGATCCGCCCGCTGAGCGTTCCCCCCTCCTGGGCCAGGGCCACGGTGGCTCCACTCAAGACCAGGCCAACGATCGCCACTACCACCCATACCACTTTCATGCTCGTCTTGCCTCCTGCCCTCTGCGCTCCCTGACCGCCGATCGTCAGGCGCGAGGGCGTCTCTTATTATCGTTCTCCCAGGGACATGAGGTAGTCCCGGAGGGCGATGATCTGCTGATCCTCCTTCCCTCCCAGGATGTCGTCAGGTCCGCCGGGATAGAAGCTCGGCATCTTCGTCCCCGGCTGGACCTTCTGCGGGTCCGTCAGCCACTTCACGATCCACTCCGGCCTGAGCCGCCGCCGCGCCAGGCTGAGATCGGGGGCCCAGCCCTCCGGCGGACCCTCGGGAAGCTTACTGCCTTGGACGTGGCAGGAGAAGCAGTCGAAGTAGTCCTTGGAGGCCAGCTTGCGCCCCGCCTCCACCAGCTCCGGCGAGTACTCCTCCACCCGGACAAACTCGTACGGGAAGCCCTTGCCGGCCAGGGCGCTAAAGTACTTGCTCAGTGTGGTGGCCTCGTCAATGGTGAGGGGGAAGGTGGGCATCCGCACCTTCAGCCACGGGCGGAGGCCGGCCGGCCGGGCCAGCCACTCGTACAGCCACGTCGCCTGAACCTTCTCCCCCTCCTGGAGATTGCCGACCACCAGCGGCGGCGGGGCCGCCTGGGGGGTTTCGTAAAAGGTGGCGACGTCGCCACCCTTCCCCTCGATGACATGGCAGCCGGTACAGTTGTACTTCTGCAGGATGCGCCGGCCCCCCTGCACGGCCACCTCCATGTCGCTGAGGTGCCGCTCGTAGGCCCGCGGCACCGGGACATCAACCTGGCTCTTCAGGAAGACCCGGATGGCCTGAATCTCGTCGTCCTTCAGGCCGAAGTTGGGCATGATCTGTGGCGCCAGGGCCGTCGCGTAGATCTGGGGATTCTTCAGCTTCCAGAAGACGAAATCCTCCCAGATCTGCCGCACCTCCACCGCCTCGCCGAAGAACAGGCGGTCCACCCGCTTCACACCGAAGTCGGTGAGGTCGGGCGCGATCTTCTCGGCCGTCTCGAATCCCTTGATCTCGTGACAACCGAAGCAGCCCCGCTTGCGGATCAAGGCCTCGCCGACCTTCGCCCGCTCCTCTTTCGCCACCTCCGCGTTGAGACCGGCCTGCGTCTCCCGTCGCCCCAGCGTCATGAGGTAGGTCGCGATGTCCCGAGCCTCCTGATCGGAGAGCCGGAGATTGGGCATGTTGGTCTTGGGGCGGTAGCGCTTTGGATCCTTCAGCCAGCGGTACAGCCACTCGGCATTCGCCTTGCTCGCTAGCCGGGACAGGTCCGGGCCGAAGGTAGGTCCCCCGACGTACACCTCGCCCGCGCCGGGGTAGACCGGGTGAACCTCGTCCTTGACCTCGCTACGCTTCGGCGGCGAGGGCTCTTGCGGCGTAGCACTCGCCGGCGTGGCCTCCCCGCCTTCTTTCGGCGCCTCGGCCGCGAGCGCAGCCGGGGGCAGCGCGGTGGTCCCCTTCTTCAGGACCTCCATCTCCTGGATCCGGTGACAGCCCAGGCAGCCCACGCGGCTCACCAGTTCCCGCCCCCGCTCGGCCGAGCCGGGCTGGTAGGCCGTCGGATACGACGCCTCCGCCTCGGAGTTCATCAGCAGGTAGGCCGCGACGGAGATGGCCTCATCCTCCGACAGGTTGAAGTTGGGCATCTTGGTGAGCGGGAGGTATCCTCGTGGATTCTGCATCCACCGCACCATCCAAGAGGGATCCGCCTTGCTCCGAAGCTTCAAGAGGCTCGGGCCGACCTTCTCCGCCTTCTCGAAGCCGCGCAGGTTATGGCAGCCGAAGCAGCCCAACTGGGCCACGAGCTGCTTCCCCTGGCTCAGCACCGGAGCCATGGGAATGAATACCTGGGCGCTGTGGCACGTTTGGCAAGAGGCCTGCACCATCTCCCCGTGGAACATGGGACGTTCCCAGTGGACGTGTTTCCGGAAGCCCTCGCGGACGTCGGCCTGCAGCTTGTCCGACAGCTCATGGGACGAGTGCGCATCCAGGACCGTCAGCGCCGAGCCCTGACCCTGGTGGCAGCCGGTGCAGCCGAACCGGCTGACCGGATGCTTCCCGAAGAACACCTCGCGGTGCGGGTGGGTGCGGAACGGCTGGGGGGCGTTCTCGAAGCCCGCGCGATCGATCCCCAGGTGGCAGGTCATGCAGCGGTCCACCGTCTGGATCGGCTGCTTGAATTCGTTGACCGCCAGACCCTCCACGACCACCTGCTGGATCTCGGGGGCGCGACCGCGAATTCCATCCAGCCGCCGCTGCAGAGCCGTGATGGACGCCCGCAATTCGGCCAGCTGGTCCCGGACCTTGGTGGCAGCCTCGGTGAAGCGTCGGAGGGTGGCCTGCTTATCCTCCACCGCCTTCTCCAGGCGGGCGCTGTCCGGCTCCTGGGCCTGGATCCGCTTCTCCAATGCCTTCTCCCGATCCACCAGGCCCCTGTAGTCGGCGCTCTTCACCCTGGCGTCCCGGCAGGCCTCGATCGCCTTGCGCACCTCGGGCGCGCCGGGGTCCTTCCCGGCCACCCGGGCTTTGTGCTCTTCTTGCTCCTGACACAGGAACTGGGCGTGCTCGATCCGGTACCGCTGTTCGTCCAGCTCGCTCTTGATGAACTGGATCTGCTGGGCCTTGTCCGCCTGCTGCCGTTCCAGGGCAGCCCGCTCTGCCTGCAGACGGGAATACTCCGGGCCCTGGATGGCCCCTTCCGCCTTGGCCAGGGCCGCCTCCAGGTCGCGCACCTTGGCCTGGGCCTCCGGGCTGCCGTACTTGGCCTCGGCCGCCTGGAGCGCCTGCTCCACCATCTGCTGTTCTAGACGATTGAACTGCCGCTGGTAATCAACCCACGGGCGGCGGGTCTTCCCCTCGTCCCACAGGGCCCAGCCCGTCACCAGGACCAGGGCCATGCTGGAGGTGAAGAAGATCATTCGCAGGGAGCGTTTCTCGTCCGGGACGGACGTTCGTCGGCGCCGGAACATCAGACCCTCGACACCCCTTCCTAAGAAATGTGAACCGCCGGTACCAACGGCCCCGCCGTTGGTGCGCCAAGATCGCCAAGGGCAGAAGGCTCATGGGGGACAAACGGCCAGGCCTTCTGAATGCTAACTGCCGATGGCTGAATGCTTATGGGCTAAATATTGAACCATGGGGTCACCCACACGTACTTGATGTTGAAGGTGATGCGCAGGACCATCTTGAGCGGCAGGGACATCATGGTCAGGAACAGGAACGCCACGATCCCGTACCGCACGGGTCCCAGCGTCTGCAGCGTCGGGCTCGTCGCCCTCTTCCAGAGGTAGTACGCCACGGGCAGCACCAGCATGTAGAGGACCGACAGCACCAGCCCGATCACTTCCACGCCAAAGATCTTGGGATTCCCCATCCACTTGAAGGGCAGGCCGGTCCCGCCGATGTCCAAGGAGGGCAGGTCCACATTGGTGATGGCCACCACCTTGTGAGGATCCCAGCGGTTCCACGGCCAGAACAGGTTCCAGCCGGGACCCCGGAAGAAGACCCCTAGCATGATCAGTGTGATCCAGAGGATCAAGAAACCAAAGAGAAACGTCGTGATGGCAAAGGGGCGCTCCCGGAAGGTGTAGTAGCCGCTCCCCTTGGGATTGATGTCGATGTAGGGAAGCACCATCAGCCCGACGATAATCAGGGTGGGCAGGACCACCCCGGCCATCCAGGGATCGAAGTACACCAGCATCTCCTGGAGGCCCAGAAAGTACCAGGGCGCCTTGGAGGGGTTGGGGGTGTTGGCGGGGTTCGCCGGCTCCTCCAGCGGGGCGTTGATCACGATGGACCACACCGTTACGAGAACCATGACGATGAGAGTACAGATCCACTCGTTCCGCACCAGGAAGGGCCAGACATGAAGGCGGTCCTCGAGCTGGCCTTTCTTCACCGCGCTGGTCGGCGCCGATTTCGGCTTCGCCGGCGCGCCCGGCGCCTGCTTGATCTCAGCCATGTCTACGCTCCATACCCCATGCGAATGTCGAATAACGAATGACGAAGGTCGAAGGTGTCCACGAGCGACGCAGCCAGTTCAGAGTTCGACGTTCGATGTTCGAAATTCGAAATTAGAGAGGTCCAGAAATGCCCCCGTCCTTCCGAATGCGCCAGAAGTGCACGATCATGAAGAGGCTGGCCAGGATGGGAAGGAAGATACAGTGCAGCACGTAGAACCGCAACAGGGTCGGCGGACCGACGATGCTCCCTCCCAGCAGGAACGCTCGCGCGTCATACCGGGGCGTCACCCCCACCACGTCGGCAAAGGGCCCCTCGTGGCCCAAAAGCGGCGTGGCGCGGGCCATGTTGGTCCCCACCGTGACGGCCCAGATGGAGAGCTGGTCCCACGGAAGCAGGTAGCCCGTGAAGCTCAGGAGCAGCGTGAGGGTCAGCAGGATGACCCCCACCACCCAGTTGAACTCGCGCGGGGGTTTATAGGAACCGGTCATGAAGACCCGGAACATGTGCAGCCAGACCGTGATCACCATTCCGTGGGCCGCCCAACGGTGCATGTTGCGCATGAGCATGCCGAAGGGGACGTCGAACTCCAGGTACTTCATGTCCGCGTAGGCGTACTCCCCCACCGGGCGGTAGTAGAACATCAGGACCACCCCGGTCACCGTCAGGACCAGGAACATCAGGAACGTGATGCCACCCATGCACCAGGTGAACCGCAACCGGATGGCGTGGCGCCGGATCTTCGGCGGGTGCAGGTGGAGCCACACGTTCGCCATGATCTGGAGGAACCGGTTCCGCGGCGTGTCCTCGTAGCCGTGGCGGAACATCGAGGTCCAGACCTGGGATTCCACGATCTGGCGCTTCAGTGCCTTGAGCTTTTGCGCGAGCATGGAGCCTCCGAGAAGCCGAAGTGATTCTCCGGGTGAGACCTCAGACCTTGAGCTTGGCGCCGGGCTTGTCCCACTCGCCCAGCTCATAGCGGAACTTCACGCTCTTGTCCACCACGAGCTGGCCGTCATCGGAGAGGCCGATCTTGATCCGCTCCAGCGGGCGCGGGGCCGGCCCCTCGAAGTTGATCCCGGATCGCTTGAAGCCGCTCCCGTGGCAGGGGCACTTGAACTTGTCCTCGGCCTGGAACCAGTTGGGCGTGCAGCCCAGGTGGGTGCAGATGGCCAAGATGGCATAGAATGACCCGTCATCCTGGCGGACAATCCACACCCGCTGGTCTTTCTTCCATCGCTCCGAGACCGAGCCGGCCGGGTATTCGTCCGGCGTGCCGGCCCGGAAGGTCGGCAATGGCTCAAACAGGACCCGGGGGAACATGAAACGGGTGAAGGCCAGGGCACTCGCCCCCAGGGCCCCCAAGAAGCCGGCCCATCCCGCCAGGGAGAAAATGTCGCGCCGAGACCATATGGTGGCATCCAGCCCCGACGCCTGCCCGCCGCTCCCCGCCAGACCGCTGGCGGGCTGGCGCTCCCCGCCTGCCCCTGGCACGCGGGCAGGTGGCAGGCGGGCCTCGCCGCCGTGCGCACCCTTGGGATCTCGTTCGGCCACCAGAGGCTCCTGTGATTCGACGGGGGAAAGAGGACGGAGTCAGTTTCACAATGCTGACGCTTGTAGAACCGAGCAGTTGCATGACTTTTAAGGGAGTATCGGCGGAAGGTCAAGGAGAAATTTGGTCGAATCTCGCTCGACGGGTGAGGGAAGGAGCCGAGGCGAACTCCCCCGTCGATAGTTTGCTGTCCGAGTCATGGCTGCCCGCCAAGTTGGACCGGCCGCCAAGCGGCGGCTGATGCGCGCACGGGAACCAGGGGAAATCGACGGCGGGGCGTTCTTTCGGGATCACCGGCCCGGGGCGCAGAGGTCGGCCTGGGTCGCCGGTCAAGTGGTCCGGGCTGAGGGGAGCGCCGAGTGGTATCCTCAGGAGCAGCCTACGACAGCCTCCAGGAGAAGCAAAATCCAGACCCCCCGGAGCATTTCGCCCCATACCTAAGGCAAGGACTCAACAATTCCCTTGCGCCCGGGAGCGGGCCTTATATAATCGGGTGTCAAGCCTGGCAGGAGGACGATGGCACAGTTTTCTTGCAGGGTGGGGACGTCGTCCGGGTCCCTCCAGACCCTGGAGGTCGAGGAGGAGAGCCTGGAGGCCGCCCGCCGCAGCCTGGAAGCGAAGGGCTATTTCGTTTTCGACGTGGCGGGAACGGGGAAATCCCGGATGGTGCCACGTCTCCAGTCCTTTCGCACTGCGCGGATCGGCGCCCAGGCCCTCCTTGTCTTCAACCAGGAACTCCTGGCGCTGACCAAGGCTGGTCTCCCGATCCTCACCGCCCTGGACCTCCTGAGCGAGCGAAGCCAGCAACCCCGCCTGGTCGCCATCCTGGCCGAAGTGCGAGAGGCAGTGAAGGGGGGCATGGCGCTCTCCGCGGCCTTCGCCCGGCACCCGCGGGTGTTTTCCCCGCTGTATACGGCGACCATCTACGCCGGCGAGCAGAGCGGCAACCTCGTGGACGCACTCACCCGCTACGTCGAATATCAACGACGCATCTTGGCCCTGCGGCAGCGATTCCGCGCGGCCCTGACCTATCCGGCCGTCCTCTGCCTGGCCTCGGTCGCGGTGACCTTGTTCCTGCTGATCTACGTGGTCCCCACCTTCACCCTGATCTACGGCGACATGGAGGCCGAACTCCCCGCGTCCACCCGCCTTCTGGTGGGGGTCACCGGACAGCTGCGACGTGCCCTGCCCCTTCTCGCCGGAGGGGCTGTCGTGCTGGCGGTCGCGGCCTGGCGCTGGCACGCCACGCCGGACGGCCGCCGAACCATCGATCGCCTGACCCTGCGCCTGCCTTGGGTCGGGGATCTGGTGCGAGGGTACCTGTTCTCCCGCGTCGCCCGGACCCTGGCCATGATGCTGGGCGGAGGGATCCCGATGATCCCCTCCCTCCAGGTGACCCTGACGACCGTGGGCAACGCATTCGTGGGGGACGCGCTCCAGCGATGCGTTCCCCGGGTCGCCGCAGGCAGTTCGCTGGCGGACGCCCTGGGGGGCACGGGCGTCGTGCCTCCCTTGGTGCTGGAGATGACCGCCGTGGGGGAAAGCAGCGGGTCCCTCGGCGAGATGCTGGGCTACGTGGCCGATCTGTACGACGCCGAGGTGGATACGCGCCTGACGACCCTGGCAGCGGCGATCGGACCCGTCATCATGGTCGGCATGGGGTTGGTGGTCGCCGCCATCGTCATAATCATGTACTTGCCCATCTTCCACCTGGCGGCAGTCGTCCGCTAGCCGTGAACGCAATTTTCAAACTGACAACGGACAATGAACAGTGAGGGATACCGCTTGACCGGTTGTCAGTTGTCGGTTATCGGTTTTGCATTGGCTAGGTCGGTTGTCGGTTTTACATTGAGTTGGGAGGTCGAGTGACTCGGTACCGTACGCTGGAAGACGTGCTCATCGCCGAGGGCTATCTCGGCCGCCCGGAGCTGGACCGCGTCCGGACCCAATCGGACGGGACGCCGGGCAGCCTCGGCTGGCGCCTGGTCGAGGCAGGGGTGCTTTCCGAGGAGGCCCTGGCCAAGGCCCTGGCGCGGCTGCACGAGGTCCCGGTGGTGGATCTGGCGACCGCGCCCATCGAGCCCGGCGTCCTGGACAGCTTCCCCCTCGAGCGAATGCGCCGCGACCTGTTTCTCCCCCTCCGTCGCGAAGGGGACCGATTGGTCGTGGCCGTGGCGGACCCCGGCAACATCCTGCTCCGGGACGACCTCACGCGCTGGCACGGGGGGCCGGTAGATCTGGTGCTGGCGACTCGGGCTGCCGTCCTGGAGCGCCTGAATCACGTGGACGCCTCGCAGCGGGCCCTGAAGGCCATCACCGAGGATTTCAAGCTGTCGGAGGCGGAGGACGACGAGGGGGGCATCTCGCTGGAGGCGGTCGCCGGCGATCAAAGCCCGACCATCCGCCTGGTGGACACCATCCTCCTCACGGCCATGCAGCAGCGGGCCAGCGATGTCCACGTCGAGGCCAGCGAGAAGCACGTCCAGGTGAAATTCCGGGTGGACGGCATGCTCCGCCCCGCCATGGAGCCCCTGGACCGGCGTCACCAGGACACCATCGTGTCCCGGATCAAGATCATGGCCGAGCTGGACATCGCCGAGCACCGCGTCCCCCAGGACGGCCGGTTCAAGCTGAAGGTCCGCGGCCGGTCCATTGACTTCCGGGTCTCCATCCTGCCCAGCAACTTCGGCGAGGCGGTGGTGATTCGCATTCTGGACAAGGAGGCCATCACCCAGGAGCTGGCCGAGCTGCGCCTGGAGCTCCTGGGCATCGGCGAGGCCGATCAGCGGCGCCTGCGGCGGCATATCTACCGGCCCCACGGGATGGTCCTGGTGACCGGGCCCACCGGGTCGGGCAAGACCACGACCCTGTACGCCGCCATTTCGGAAATCAACACCGGCCTCGACAAGATCATCACCATCGAGGACCCCATTGAATACCAGCTCCGGGGCGTCGTGCAGATCCCGGTGAACGAGAAGAAGGGGCTGACCTTCGCCCGGGGCTTGCGCAGCATCCTGCGCCACGATCCGGACAAGATCCTGGTGGGCGAGATTCGCGATCCCGAGACGGCCCAGATCGCCGTGCAGTCCGCCCTCACCGGGCACCTGGTCTTCACCACGGTGCACGCCAACAACATCATGGACGTCATCGGCCGCTTCCTCAACATGGGACTGGAGCCGTACCACTTTCTGTCCTCCCTGAACTGCGTGTTGACGCAGCGCCTGGTGCGCGTCCTCTGCCGGTCGTGCCGGCGGCCCGTTCAGTATCCGCGGCCGGCGCTGGAAGAGCTGGGCCTGGACCCCGACCGGGACGCGGGGCAGAACTTTTTCGAGGCGGTGGGCTGCGAGGCGTGCAAGGGGACCGGATTCCGCGGGCGAACCGCGGTGGCGGAGCTCGTGGAGATCACCGACATGATCCGCACCTTGATCATGGATCGCCGCCCGGCCGGCGAGATCCTGGGCGCCGCCCGGACAGGCGGCACGATGCTCCTGCGCGAGGCCGCCCTGGAGAGGGCCCGGGCCGGGATCACGACCGTGGCGGAGATGAACCGGGTGACGTTTGCGGAGTGAATCGCGAAAGTTCGCCTAACGCGAAAGCCAATGTAAAACCGACAACGGACAACTGACAACCGACCATTTTACTGAGGGGTTCGAGTTGACCGGTTGTCGGTTGTCGGTTTGAAATTTTCAATTGCCGAAGCAGTAGCAAGGAATTGCCGAAGCGGGAGCGAAGGATGGCCTGGGGACTAGAGATCGACACCGAGATGATCCGGCTCTGTCGTGCCGAGATGCGGCGGGGACGCCTTCGCCTGAAGCGACGGACAGAGGCCGCGGTCCCGGCCGGGCTCGTCCGGCCCTCGCCCAAGGACGTCAACGTGACCGACGGGGCCGCCCTGAGCGGGGTCTTGCGGGAGCTGTGCAAGAATGCCGGCTGCCGGGGGTGGGTCCGGGTCGCCCTGCCGGATCCGATCTTCACCCTGCGAACACTGGCGACAGACGCGGTGCCGCCCAAGCGCGAGGAAGCGCGGCGATTCCTGCGCTGGCAGGCCCGCGATCTGCTTCCCTTCGCTCCGGAGGAGGCCCGGCTGGACTTCCTCATGGCGTCGGCCGGCACTGACGGGCGGCCGCGGGCAACCTGCCTGATGGCACGCGGCCGGATCCTGGCGGAATACGAGGACACCCTGGCTCGTGCGGGGCTGCGGGCGGCCGTCCTGGATGCCCGGAGCATTTGCCTGGCCCAGGCCGCGTCGGCCCCGCTGGCCCATGGCACGACGGGACTGCTCGCGGTGGGTGAGAAACGCAGCACCCTGCTCATCCTTCAAGAGGGCCAGCCGCGTTTCTGGCGCCACCTGCCCGAAGGACGGGAGGGGTGGGCCGCCGGGGACCGCACCCGTCTCCTCCGGGAGGTGACGGACTCGATCACCTACAGCCAGGAATCCGAGGGGTGGGGCGCCCTGCAGAGCATGCACCTGACCGGACCGCGCTTCACGGCGGGCGAGGTGGCCTCGGCCCTGGGCGAGTGGCTGTCGGTCCCCGTCACCGCTCTGGACCTCGGTGTGGCCCTGGGGGCCGGCGGGCACCCGGACGATCTCCTCCGATGGGGACCCGCCATCGGCGCTGCGATCCGCCCATGCTGACTGCGGGATTCAACCTGGCGACGGGGGATTACCGGCGGTCCCAGCGTGAGGTCCTCCTGGCGGCCGGGGTGGTGGCGGTGCTCGCCCTGCTCCTGCTCGGCCAAGTGACCGCCTGGGTTGTGGTTCGCCGCGACGCCCGGGCCACCGGGTCGCGCCTGGCCCAGATGGAGGCGGACTTCCGCCGGCATCAGGACGGACTTCGCGCCATCCGGGCCGGCGTTCCCGACGAGGCCGTCAAACGCTACGAGGCGAAGGTCGTCGCCTTCAACACGATCCTGGAGGCCTCGGCCTTTTCCTGGACCGGTCTCCTGAAGGAACTGGAGCGGGCCCAGCCGCCGGGGATCTCCCTGAGCGAGATCTACCCGGAACTCACGACCGGCCAGGTGGCGCTGCGCGGGACGGCTCACACCTTCGGGGACCTCGGTCGCTTCCTGCACGGCCTGCAAGAGCGGACCGCGTTCCGGGATGTCTACCTTATGCGCCAGGCAGAGCGGAAGACCCAAGCGGGCGGGCAGGAGGGGTTGGAGTTCGCGGTGACGTTCGTCTACGAGGGGCGCGGCCGATGAGTGCCGGAACGCGTTGGCTCTGGCGGACGGCCCTGGGCCTCGCCCTGGTGAACGGGCTGGTCCTGGTCCTGCTGTTGCTGCCGGCCCGCGAGCTGCGCCTGCAGCAGGAGGATCAGCTCCTCGATCTCCAGCGCCGCATCCGGGTTCTCCAGCGCGAGGGCCAAACCAGCGAAGTGCTTCTCACGGCGCTGCGCGAGGTCGAGCAGTTTACCCAGGGGTATCCCTCCCGGGCAGAGCTTCTCGGGCTGATCGACCGGCTCACCCGCCTGGCACGGTCACTGGCAGTGACGGTCCCGGCGGTGGACTACCGGCCGGCCGAGGTGAAGGAGACCGGTCTCACCAAGGTCACGGTGGCCATGGTGGCGGAGGGAACGTACGGGAAGATCCGCCGGTACTTGTACGAGCTGGAGGGCATGCGCCGGCATCTCGTGATCGAGCGGGTGTCACTGAGAGACCCCAAGGGCAGCTCGGAGCTGCAAGTCCAATTGCAATTGGCGGTGTACCTCCGCTAAGATCGGATCGCGGCGGGATTCGGGAACGGATGGACGTTCAGAAGAAACACCTCCTCATCCTGATCGCCCTCCTCGGCGCCTGGGGACTGATCTTCGCATTGCGCTCGCCGGGGGGGCCGGCGTCCCGGCGCGAGGTCCGGGCAGCCGCAGAGCGGCCCACCCGGACGCCCGCGGCGCAAGGCGGTGGACTCCCCCGGCTGAAGACTGGCCTCATGGAGCTGCCACGGCCAGCCTATCCACCGGAGGTGCAGAATATCTTCGGAACCCCGCCTCCGCCCCCGCGCCCGCCGCAGGCGGTGGTGACGCCGCCGGCGCCGCCGCCGGACCCCTTCCAGGAAGAGGCGAAGCGTCTCCGCTATGTCGGCTTCCTGGATGCCGGCAATACGAAGCTGGCCTTCGTCGTCCAGGGCCAGGAGGTCCATACGGTGGAGGTGGGGGCGACATTCTCAGCGCGCTTCCGCGTCCAGGCCATCACGGAGGACGCCGTCCTGCTGTCCTCGCTGGACGGAGACAAACAGGTGCGTCTACCCCTGGTGTCAGACGCAGGCTCCCGGCCCCAGGTGGGACCAATGGCGCCGGGAAGACCGGAGGGCCAACGCCCATGAGATCTCGGCATACTGCTGTCCTAGGCCCGCTGTCCTTGAGCCTCGCCCTCTGCGGGGTCCTCTTGGGGTGCGCGGCGCAGGTGTCGCTTGAGCGCGGCGAGGCATTGAGTGCCGCCGGACGGTGGGAGGAGGCGGCCCAGTTTTACCTCCAGGCGGCGTCCAAGGATCCCAAGAACATTGAGATTCGCCTGGCCCTGGCTCGGGCCATGCATGAGGCCTCGCAATCCGCCGTCACGCAGGGCAATGAGCTTCTGGCGGCCGGACGGACGGAAGAGGCAGCCGCAGCCTACCGTCGGGCCCTCAGGTACAACCCCGAGAACCGGGCGGCGCTGGAGGGCTTGGAACGGGTCGCGGTCCACCGCCAGGTCCAGGAACGGCTCGCCCGCGCCCGGGAGCGCATGGACAAGGCCGATTGGCGCGCTGCCCAGACCGAGGTGTTGGTGGCATTGCGTCTGGACCCGGAGAGCAGGCAGGCCAGGGAACTCCAGCAGCAGATCGCGGCGCAGCTCAGGGCGGAGGCCCCCCTGCCCAAGACCGACGGCGAGAAGGCCGCCGCCGAGCTGTTCTCCACCCAACCGGTGACCCTCCGGTTCCGCGACACCGATATCAAGGAGGTCTTCGAGGTCTTCTCGCGCACGGCCGGGGTTAACATCATCACCGACGAGTCCCTGCCGGCGAAGCGCGTGACCACGTTCTTCAAGGATCTTCCCATGCGGGAGGCCTTCAACCTGATCCTGGTGTCCAATCGGCTCTTCGCCAAGCGCGTCGCCCCCAATACGGTGATCGCCATTCCCGACAACCCGGCCAAGCGCCAGCAGTATGACGAGCTGATGGTCCAGACATTCTACCTCAACGACGCGGATGCCAAGGTGGCGGTGAACCTGCTGCGGACCATCCTCAACACCCGTCAGATCTTCGTGAACGAGAAGCTCAACGCCCTGGTCGTCCGGGAGACGCCGGAGAAGATCGAACTGGCGCGAAAGCTCCTGGCCGCGAATGACCGGAGCGCCGCCGAGGTCGAGATCGAGTTGGAAGTGCTGGAGGTGGATTGGGACCGCCTCGAGAACTTGGGGATCGACATCCAGCCCCGCACCCTGGCGGTGACGCTGAACTTCCCCACCGGCATCCCCGTCAACGATTTCTGGAACACCATCAAGACTGGCAGCACCGTGAACATCACCAACCCGTCCCTGATCCTGCACCTGGCCAAGAACGACGGAAGCACCAAGATCCTGGCCAACCCCACCGTCCGCATCCTGGACCGGCAGAAGGCCCGCCTCCTCATCGGCCAGCGGTACCCGTTCCAGATCTCCTCCACCGCCAGCGTGCCCAGCGTGTCCGGGACCACGCCGGGCACGACGCCGACAGGCGCCATCACCACCACTGAGACCCGGGTGGAGTACCGGGACACGGGTCTCAAGCTCACGCTGACCCCTACCATTCACCTGAATGGCGAGGTCACAGTGGAGCTGAACTTCGAGATCAGCGCCATCGGCGCCCCCATCCCCGGGTTGGGGCTAAATGCGGCAGCTACCCCGCCGGTGAACACCCGGAATCTGGATACCTTCATCAAGGTGAAGAACGGGGAAACCCGATTGCTGGGCGGCCTCTTCCAGACCATCGACTCGTCGGCCAACAGCCGGATCCCGTTCTTGAGCGATATCCCCATCCTGGGTCGCCTCTTCGTCAGCGGGGACCAGCAGCGGACTCGGACCGATGTCCTGATCTCGCTCACGCCCCGTCTCGTGAAGATCCTGGATCGCCCGGAGGCCGATGTGGAGCTCTTCCCCTCCGGCACGGCCGACAGCTTCGGCGTTCCGGTGCCCGGTATTCCGGCCATCAGCCCGCCCACGCCGGCGCCGGCCCCGCGCCCGACGACTCCGCCTTCCGCCGCTCCGCCCGGTGGGCCGCCGGTCATCACGCCGCCCGGTGGGCCGCCCCCCGGCATCCCGAGACCATGACCCGACGTTCGACGCCGATTCCGCAGGGTCTGACCCTCATCGAGCTGCTGGTCTCGATCACCGTCCTGGGAATCCTGGCCAGCGTGGCCATGCCCCTGGTTCAGGTCAGCGTGACGCGGACGCGCGAGCTGGAACTCCGCCGCAGCCTGCGAACGGTCCGCGAGGGAATCGACCTCTTCAAGGCGGAGTATGATAGGGCCCGGGCCAACGCCCGGGACGCCCGCGCCGAGTTCAAGAAGCGCCTGTCGGTGGATCGCACGGGCTATCCCCGGACCCTGGACGAGCTGGTCGAGACCAAGATCCTCCGCCGTTTCCCGCGGGACCCCATGACCCCCGAGGGCAAGTGGATCACCCAGTCGTATTCCGACAACCCCGATTCCAGCCTGTCGGACGGCAAGGACGTGTGGGACATCCGGAGTGCCAGCAAGGCGATTGCGCTGGATGGGACGAAGTATGAAACTTGGTAGGGAGGCACCCATCAGCCGTCCCTGTGGACCAGAAGCCGGACCCGGGTCCACAGGGTCAGCCGACAGCGGTCAAGGCGCAAAGGGCATGGCACTTGGGGTCAGGCGCTCTGCGCTTGGCGCTTGGCGCTTGGCGCCCCGCGGCTTCACGCTGATCGAGCTGATGATCGTCATCACGATCATCGGCATCCTGATCACCCTCGCCCAGCCGAGCTACAACCGGGCCGTCACCGCCGCCAAGGAGGCGGCCCTCAAGGAGAACCTGTTCATCCTCCGCGACGCGATTGACCAATACTATGCCGACAGCGCCAAGTACCCTCCGTCCCTGACCGACCTGGTCGAGAAAAAATACATCCGCAGCCGCGTGCCCAAGGACTCCGTGACCGGATCGGCCGAGACATGGAGCCTGGTCTATTTCACCGATGAGCAGGGCCAGCAGCACGGCATCTTCGATCTCAAGAGTGGCTCCGAGGCGATCGCGCTGGACGGGACCCGGTATAATGAATGGTAACCGCCCTTTGGCCGCATGGCGCATAGCGCATAGCGCATGGAGCATAGGGTTAGGCGCTATGCGCTTTGCCCTTAGCCCCTTGCGATTTGCCCGCGGGACTGGGTCACCCCGGGGGATGATCTATCCCGTCCTGCTGGTCAGCATCCTGATCATCGGGATCGCCACCGCGGGAGCGGCGCAGCTCTGGAGCACCCAGATCAAGCGCGAGAAGGAGGCGGAACTACTCTTCCGCCTGGGGGAGTTGCGCCGCGCCATCGCGGGCTACCGCGCCGATCACAATCGGCTGCCCAAGGAATTGAAAGACCTGCTGGACGATCGGACGCAGCTGCAGGCCCGGCGCTACCTCCGGCGGATCTATACCGACCCCATGACCGGAAAGGCCGACTGGAACTTGGACCTCTTGATGGACCGCGACGGGACGGTCGCCGGGATTCGGGACGTGCGCAGTCGAGCCGAGGGAACGCCCTTGAAGGTCTTGGCCGAGGGGAAGACGAGCTACAAGGATTGGTAGACAGGGGAGCAGTCGGCCGTCAGCCCTCAGCACTCCGCCTGCCGGCTGACCGCTGACCGCTGAAAGCTGACCGCTTCGAGAGAAAGGAGGCCATCCGTGCGAGAGAGGGAACGAGAAGTGCGCCGGCGGCGTCAGCGCCGGGGGCAGCGCCTGAAGGCCCGCAGGAAAGCGGCCATGACGGGAGCCGCCCCGCCCGCGGCGGCGGAACGGCCCAGGCCCAAGCGCCGGCCGGAAGCGCCGGCCGCCGAGCCTGCGTCACCCGCCACCCCCTTGGAATCGTCGCCAGTGACGCCCCCGCCCGCGGCGGCAAGAGAAGGCGACGCCGGCCCAGCCGCCTAGCCGAGGGCGGCATCTCCCCGCAGCAGATCCAGATACCTGCTCGCCGGCACCGATTCGGCCCAGGCCCTGGCCTGGGCATCATGCGGGAAGGTGCGGGCCATGAACTCCACCGCCTCCTCCCGGGTGCGGAAGAGTCGCCAGACGTGGTTCGTCCGGCTTCCCATCCGCATCAGGTAGAAGAAGGCATCTTCCGGGGTGCCAGGCTCCGGGAGGGGCCGGCTGGCCGGTCGCGCCGTCATGCCGTACCAGGTCACGGAGATTCCGTGGCCCGCCAGGACTCGCACGCGTAGCGATTCCTCCGACGGCAGGGAGGCGGAATCGCGCGGCTCGTCGGGATAGAAGATGGGGATGCGGGCAGCCTCCACGACCGCGCTCTGGGGAAGTGGGCCCCCATGCCCCTCCAGCAGCCGTCGCGTGGCCTCACTGATCCAAAACGTTCCCGGGTCGAAGACGTCGGGCCACACCTCCGCCACGGTACCCTTGGGCAGGGCGCGCTGTCGTTGGCGCAGGCCTGGCCCGTCGTCCACCCGATAGATCCGGCTCATTCGAAAACCAACCGCCAAGGCGCCAAGAACGCCACGGGACGGCAATCAGGCAACCCGGCAACCTGGCAATCGTCGACGCCAAATTGCCGGGGAATGTCGAATATCGAACACGGAATGTCGAATGATGAACGCCGCGACCCGTTGCATACGAAAAACGCAACGGGTACCCCAGCCGCCTCCGGGAACGGCAATCCTTCGAAATTCATCATTCAGCATTCAACATTCGATATTTTCTGAAGATGCGTCCCGCTTGATTGCGGCTCGTCCGCGTAAGGGTTAGAACGGGACGCCGGTGAAAAGCAACAGGGCGCGCCCTAACACCTCGCCGAGAAGCACCGTGAGAATGGCGATATAGAAGAACCCGGTGGCGGATTGGACGTTGGGGATCCTCAGGGTGTTCCGGATGACCAAGGCGATGACCAGCGTGGCCACGCAGCCGATCAGCACGCGGCCGCCCAACAGGATGGGATGTTCCGGGATCACGCGCAGGACCTCTGCGGCGCGGGCCGGATCCCCCGCCGCGACGGCCACCAGGCCGTGGGCGATCGGGAAGAGCCCCTGCGCGAGGACCGCGACCAGGAACCAGTGCGCCATCCGCCAGACATGCCGGGTAGGAAGTCCCGCCTCGTTCAGGTACCAGTGACCCAGAAGCATCCCGGTAAAGGTCAGGCCGAGGAGTGCGCTCGATAGCCACGCGTTGGCCAGAAGGGCCAACAGGACCAGGGCCGATCCGTCACGGCCGATGGCGATGGCGTCCAGTCCCAGGCCTGCGACCCCGGCAAGGCTGGCCGCCCAGAGCAGTCGCCGGCTCCAGACGGGATGCTTTCCCCAGAGGGACACCAGGAACGCCAGGGTCAGAATGGCCGAGGCCCCGAGAGCCAGCGTCCCGGGGACCGCCGTGGACGAAGCCACCTGCCCCGACGCCGCCCCGCCGGAGACCGCGTAGAGGAGAAGCCAGATCCGCACCCAGAGTGCCAGGACGGCTATTCCGAGATAGATTCCGGTCGTGGTCCGGTAGAACCCCCACCCGATGCCCACCATCGGCACCAAAAGCATGGCGGCCGTTCCGCCAACCCACAACTGCGCCAGCAGCGTCAGGAATGTCCCGGCGATGCCTCCCAATGTCTCCTCCCTCTCCTATTTCAGCGCTGCTTTCTTAACACGTGGTGGGCGAAGAGCTGCAGGTCACTGGAGCAGGAGCTTGGCCAGCGTGCGGAGGCTCGCGGCGATCCGGGGACCGTACCACGAGAGCACCTTGCCATCCAGAAGATGCAGGCGGCCGGCGCGGACCGCCGGGACGTCTCCCAGGGCGTGCAGCTCTGCGAGATGTTTCTCCTCGAAGGGAAATGGCTCGTCTGGAAGGAGGATCACCTCGGGCCTCCGCGCTGCCACCTCCCCAAGATTCACCGTGGGGTATCTCTTGGGGTGGTCGAGGAAGATGTTCTCCCCACCGCAGGCACGCAGCATGTCGTTGACAAACGTATCGCGGTTCACCGTCATGTAGGGGGTGCGCCAGATGGGACAGAACACCCGGACCGGGGGCCGGCCAAGCGCGGCTCCCTCGACCCCTGCCAGCGCGGTCTCGCACCGGGCAGTTATCACCTCAGCCAGGTCGGTGGTAGCGGTAAGCACTCCCAGATCCCGGATCAGCCGAATCCCCTCGCGGACGGTCCGGGGATACGTCACCAGCACCTGCAGCCCGGCGGTCCGCATCGCTTCGACGTGCTCTTTCCGGTTCTCCTCGACGTTGGCCACGACCAGGTCCGGCTTCAGATCAATGATCGCCTCCACCCGCGGGTTCTTCTGACCGCCCACCTTGGGCGTGCCGGCCACACCCTCCGGCGGCTCCGTGCAGAACTTCGTGACACCCACGACCCGATCCCCAACTCCCAGCGTGAAGAAGATCTCGGTGATGCTGGGAATCAGGCTGATGATCCGCCAGGCCGGCTCCGCCATCTCAAACGACTGCCCGAACGCATCCTGAACTGTAAGCGTCACGGCTCCGCCCTGACGCGCTAGGAGGCTGGGAAGCTGGGACGCTTGGAGGCTTCTAGCGTCCTCGCCTCCTAGCCGTCTAGCGTCCTAGCCTTTGATACATCCGATGGGCTTGAGCTTCGCCACCATCTTGGAGATGCCGGCGTTGTGACACACCGTCACCACGTCCTGGACATTCTTGTACGCCTCGGGCATCTCCTCCTTGAGCGAATCCCGACCCGTGGCCCGGACGTACACACCGTGCCGGTCCTCCAGCTCGCGCTCGATGGCCCGCCCCCTCGCGGCGCGGATGGCCGCGGTGCGGCTCATCACCCGCCCCGCGCCGTGGCAGGTGCTGCCGAACGTCTCCAGCATGGCTCCCTGCGTCCCCACGAGGACGAAGGATGCCCGGCCCATGTCGCCGGGAACCAGGACCGGCTGCCCGATGGTCCGGTAGCGCTCGGGAAGCTCGGGGTGGCCGGGCGGGAAAGCTCGCGTGGCCCCCTTGCGATGGACGACCACCTGCATCTTCTTGCCGTCCACCTCGTGGTCCTCGAGCTTGGCGATGTTGTGGGCCACATCGTAGACCAGCGACAGCCCGAGGTCCCGGGAAGACTTCTTGAAGACCTTCTGGAAGACCTCGCGCGCCCAGTGGGTCATGCATTGCCGGTTGGCCCACGCATAGTTGGCGGCGGCGCGCATGGCGCCCAGGTAGGCCGTGGCCTCCTCGGACCTCACGGGGGTGCAGGCCAGTTGGCGGTCCGGGAGCTGGATCCCGTACTTCTTCAACGCCCGCTCCATCGTGGCCAGGTAATCCGTGCAGACCTGGTGACCGAACCCCCGGGACCCGCTGTGGATGAGGACCGTCGCCTGATCGGGGAAGAGCCCCAGGACATTGGCCGCCTGCTCGTCGTAGATCTTCTCGACGATCTGGATCTCCAGGAAGTGATTGCCCGAGCCCAGGGTTCCGAGCTGGTCGCGCCCGCGCTCGTACGCCTTGTGGCTCACGGCGTCCGGGTCCGCCCCGGCAATGCAGCCGGAGGCTTCGGCGGCCTCCAGGTCCTCGGGTTCGCCCAGCCCCCGCTCGACGGCCCAACGAGCCCCCTTCACCAGCGGCTGATGGGCATCCTCTCTGGTCAGCCGAACCTTGCCGTGGGACCCAACCCCCGCGGGAACCGCGGCAAAGAGGGCATTGACCAGATCCTTGAGGCGGGGCATGACCTCGGTCTTGGTGAGATCGGTCCGAAGCAGGCGGACGCCGCAATTGATGTCGTAGCCCACCCCTCCGGGAGTGATGACGCCGGATTCGGGGTCGGTGGCCACCACCGCCCCGATGGGAAGGCCATACCCCTGATGGATGTCGGGCATGGCATACGCAGCCTTGATGATCCCTGGGAGCATGGCCGAGTTGGCCGCCTGCTCCAGGGACTGGTCGTGGCGGATCTGCTCCATGAGCTTCTCGTCAGCAAAGATGATCGCCGGGACGCGCATCCCGGGCTTGGCGTCCTGGGGAATCCGCCAACGATACTCGTCAATGCGCTCGATGGGCACCGACATTCGGGTCACCTCCTCCCATTCTCAGGTGGAGGATAGCACAGCGTACCCATGGGGACAACCGCGGAGCCCCTGGGATGCCCCAGGTCCCGACGGGATCGCCGGCGCGCCAGCGCGAGCCTGGAGCCAATGCTATCGCCACTAAGCAATTGACGCGTGTCCGCGGCGATGGTACATACTCCTGCTTTCCCGGAAGGGAATGCCATTCCCTCATCCTGGTCCACAATGCTTCCCGACGATGAAAGGAGTCATGCCATGAGACGGAGGCTGACTTGGATCCTTGCCGGCACGGTGGTTCTGCTCCTGATCCCGCTCCAGGCCCGGGCCGCACAGCCTCTCAGCGGGACGTTGAAGAAGATCAAGGACACTGGCAGCATGGTCATCGGCTATCGCGAGAATTCGCGACCCTTTTCCTTCCTGGGGCCCGACGGCAAGCCCACTGGCTATTCCGTTGATCTGTGTCAGCGGATCGCGACCGCCGTTCAGCAGGAGGTCGGCCTTCCCAACCTGGAGATCAAGTACGTCCCGGTCACGGTGGACACCCGCGTCCAGGCGGTTGCCAACGGGACCGTGGACCTGGAATGTGGCTCGACCACCATCAGCATCTCCCGGCAGGAGCAGGTGGATTTCACCAACCCCACCTTCCTGGACGGCGGTGGTCTTCTCGTCCTGGCGGGTTCGGGTATCAAAGGGATCGAAGACCTGGGCGGCAAGCGGGTGACGGTGATCCCTGGAACCACGACGGAACGCGCCCTGAAGGATGCAATCCAGCGGAGCTACCAGCTGGTCTCCACCGGGACCGTGAAGGATCACAATGAGGGTCTCTCGGCCCTCGAAACCGGCCTGGCGGATGCCTACGCCTCTGACCGGACTATCCTGATCGGGCTCATCCTCAGCTCGAAGGACCCCAAGCGGCTGGCATTGGCCGAGAGCATGTTCTCCTACGAGCCGTACGGCTTCATGCTGCGCCGCGGCGATGCACCCTTCCGGCTGGTGGCGAATCGTACCCTGGCACGCCTGTACCGGACCGAGCAAATCTCGCTGATCTTTCAGAAATGGTTCGGGAGCCTCGGCCGGCCCACCGGCGGCTTGCTGGCCGTCTACCTGATTCACGGCATCCCGGAATAGCCAGATCGTGACGGGAAGAGTGGGAGATCCACAAGTTCTCGGGTGTTGTGCCTCGTGCCCGGGACGACGTCCGCCTTAAAGCCTCAGCCGATGGCGAGGACTTCGTAGCGGGTGTTGCGGCGGGCGGGGCGGAGGCCGGCGTCGCGGATGAGGCGCTCGATCTCGGGGAGCGGGAGCATGAAGACCGCCCCCTTGGCCGTCACGACATTCTCCTCGATCACCGTGCTCCCCATGTCGTTGACCCCGTACTGCAGGGCGATCTGGCCGATCTTGGGCCCCTGGGTGAGCCACGAGGCCTGGATGTTGGGGATGTTGTCCAGCATCAGGCGGGAGACGGCCACCGTCCGGAGGTAGTCGAGGCCGCTCGCGCGCTTGACGTTCGGCAGGTGCGTTCCCTCGGGCTGGAAGCTCCACGGGATGAAGGCGCGAAAGCCGCCGGTTTCGTCCTGCAGGTCGCGCACCTTGATCAGGTGCTCGACCCGCTGCTCCACCGTCTCCACCGACCCGTACATCATGGTCACGGTCGAGGGAATGCCAAGCCGGTGGGCGGTGCGCATGAGGCTGAGCCAGGCGGCCGCGGAATCCTTGTAGGGGGCGATCCGCTCCCGCACCTCGTCCACCAGCATCTCCGCCCCCGCCCCCGGGATGGAATCCAGCCCGGCGGCCTTCAACCGCAGCAAGCAATCCCGCTCGCTCAGCTCGGAGATCTTGGCCAGGTAGATGATCTCGGCCGGTGACAGCCCGTGGATGTGGATCGGGAAGCGCGTCTTGATGGCGCGGAACAGCTCCTCGAAGTAGTCGGTCTTGAGCGCCGGGTTCAGGCCCCCCTGGATCAGGATCTCGGTTCCCCCCAGCGTCAGCAGTTCTTCGATCTTGCGGAAGATCTCCTCCCGCGGCAGGACGTAGCCTCCCTCAACACCGGGCAGCCGGTAGAAGCTACAGAACTTGCACTGCACCCAGCAGACATTGGTGTAGTTGATGTTCCGGCCGATGACGTACGTGACGAGATCGTCCGGGTGCAGGCGCCGCCGGACCAGGTTCGCCCAGCCGGACAACTGGAGCGGGTTCGCCTCGCGGAACAGGTGCACGCCGTCGGCGAAGCTCAGGCGCTCTCCCCGCAGCACTTTCGCCTCGATTTCCCCGAGCCTGTCGCCGTTGCCACTCATGAGCACTCGCTCTCGGGTGATCTCAGCCGACGGCTGACGGCTGGAGGCTGGACGCTTCCACGCGGTTGTACAGCGCGTCCCGCTCCACCGGCTCCCGCCCGGCCCCGGTGATAAGGTCCAGGAGTTCCGAGGTGCCCAGGACCTGGCGGTGCGAACCCGTCCCCAGGGCGTGGGTGATCTCGTAGTGATTCACGGTGCCGTCAATGTCGTCGGCACCGTACCAGAGGGCCATCTGCGCCACCGGCGGCGTGATCATGATCCAGAAGGCCTTGATGTGGGCGAAGTTGTCCAGGAGCAGCCGGGCGATGGCGATCTCCCGCAGGTTGGCGTAACCCGTGGTGACGGGCAGGTGGGCCAGCTCCGTCTGGCTGGGGTCGAAGGCCAGCGGGACGAAGCACATGAATCCGCCGGTCTCAGCCTGCAGCTCGCGGATGTGCAGCAGGTGCCGGACCTTCTCCTCCTGGGTCTCGATGTGGCCGTAGAGAAGGGTCGCGTTGGACGGGAGGCCGGCGGCGTGAACCGCCCGCGCCACTTCGAACCAGCCCTCATTGTCCAGCTTGGCCCGGAACAGCTCCTCGTGGACCCGGTCGCTGAACACCTCCGCCCCGCCCCCGGGACAGGCGGCCAGGCCGGCCGCCTTCAGCTCCGGCAGGATCTCCCCCAGGGGACGCCGGGCCACCCGGGTGATCTGGGCCAGCTCGATCATGGTGAAGGCCTTGATCTGGGCGTCGGGCCGGGCAGCCTTCACTGCCCTCACGAGGTCGAGATAATACTGGTAGGGAAGCTTGGGGTTGATGCCCGCAACCATGTGGATCTCCCGGATCGGCTCCCCGCTGTACTGGGACACCCGCGCGGCGGCCTCCTCGGGACTGAGAACGTAGCCCTTGCCATCGGTGCTGTTGGGGGGGGTATAGAAGGAGCAGAACTTGCAAAGCTTGTTGCAGATATTGGTGTAGTTGACGTGGAGGTTGCGGACGTAATAGGTGCGGGGACCGCTCTTGCCCTCCCGCACCAGGTTGGCGAGGTATCCCACCGCCGTTAGGTCGGGCGTTTCGTACAGGCGGATCCCGTCGTCGAAGTCCAGCCGCCGGCCCTCCTGCAGCTTCTCGTGGATCCTCTCCAGCCCCGCCCGGTGGAGCTGGTCCCGCATGGCCCTCATCCCTTCCGCCTCTCGCAGCCCTGGGACGCCTGCTGCAACTCGTCAATCCGTTTCAGGACTCCCGCCGCCTGGGCCTCGTGGCGCTGGCGCAGGGCCTGGTGATCTTCCGGCGACAGCTTTCCGGACTTGAGATCGAAGTCCAGTTCCTGGATGGCAGCGTAGATCGTCTCCTTCTCCGCCAGCAGGTCCCGGAGGGCATCGGGGCCGTCGGGTTCCTTCCCCGTTCCCTCGGACGATCGGCCGGCCAGGAGAAAGAACGGGGCCGCGACGAACGCGACCACCACCACCGCGATCCCGAGGGAAATCACCACCGCCATTCGCCCTCCACCTCAAAACTGGCAGCTTTGCAATCCGGCAACTAGGCAATTTGGAGTTCCGGGCTCAGGGTGCCCCAATTGCCAAGTTGCCCGATCGCCTGATTGCCAAGGGACTCAGGGGCCCGCCGAACCCCCCCGTTCCCGCAGGTCCCGGCGGACCCGCTCCGCGTACGCGGGATCCACGGCCGGCACTCCCACCTCCCGCCGCTCGGTCCAGCGCCGGGCCACGAGGTAGACGCCGCAGGCCCCCACGACTACCGCCAGAAATGGAAGAACCCAGACCAGGAGGTTAAACCCCCGCTTGGTCGGGGACAGCAGGACGAACTCCCCGTACCGGCTGACGAAGTAGGCCAGGATCTCCTCCCGGCTCTTTCCCTGCTGGACCAGCTCCCGCACCAGGTTCCGCATTTCCTTGGCCAGGTCCGAGGGAGAATCCGCCACGGAGAGATTCTGGCAGACCACGCAGCGGAGCTCTGAGGCGATCTCGCGGACCTTGTCCTCCAGGTCCGGAGACGCAGTGGCCCCACCGGCCTCGCGGGCCGCCGAGACGATCCAGGAATTCAGCAGCACCAGCCCAAGGAGGCCGACGGCACAGCACCGCTTCCAACCGCCCCGGCGGGCTCCCACCACATGCATCCACATCTCAGCTTCCCTTCAGGAGGGCCTGCACCTGCTCGTCCATGAGCGCAGGGGTCACGGCCCCCACATGCTTGTAGGTGATCCGCCCCTCGCGGTCAATGAAGAACGTCTCCGGGACGCCGTACACCCCGTAGTCGATGGAGATCTTGCTGCCCGGGTCGGGGCCGTTGGGGAAGGTGAAGTTGAAGCGACGCATGAACTCGCGGGCGTTGGCCTCCTTGTCCTGGATGTCCACGCCTACGAGCATCAGGCCCTGGGCCTTGTACTTGCGCCAGGTGGATTCCAGGAGCGGCGCCTCCTCGTAGCATGCGGGATAGCACCACGAGGCCCAGAAGTTCAGCACGACCGGCTTCCCCCGAAGCCCCTCCAAGGAAAGCTCTCCCCCGTCGAAGACGGTCATCCGGAAGCTGGGAGCGGCTTTCCGGATCAGCGGGGACGGGATCGCCTTGGGGTCGGTCCGAAAGCCATAGGCCAGCAGGAGGATCACGGGCACGCTGGCGAGGGGAATCAGCGCCTTCTTCCAGGACATGAATGACTCCCGTGAGTCTATTGAGTCCCTTGAGTCTGCTCAGTTCCTGAGCGCGCCGAACTATGCAGCGACCCAAACCGCCGAGTTCCGTCGACGCAAGAACTCAACGGACTCAATGACTATTCCAGCTCAGGCCGGCTGCTCCCGAGCCCGCACGGTCAGCAGGGCCAGCCGCCGCTCGGGCAGCACCGCCACGATCACCCCCAGCAGGATCACGCCGCCTCCGATCCAGATCCAGGAGATCATGGGATTGATCATCACCTTGATGGTGGCGGAGCTGCCGTCGCGCTCGAAGGTCGAGAGGATGACGTAGAGGTCCTCGTTCCAGTGGTAGCGGGCATCCACGCTGGCGAAGGGAGACTGCTGGTTCGGGTAGAACCGCTGGCCGGGCACGAGTTCGTGAAGGGGCTTGCCGTCCTTGAAGGCCATCAGATTGGCCCAGACCAGGATATGGGTCGGCCGCTCCCCCGCGGCAAGGCCATCGAAGCGGACGCTGTAGCGCCCGATGGCGAGGCTCTCCCCCGCTTTGAGGGTCTGCTCCCGCTCCACCTTGTACACGGAGGAGATCGCGATGCCGATGATGGCGATGACCACGCCCAGGTGGACGATGAGGCCCCCGTACCGCCGCCGGCTCTTGAGCAGCAGGGTGGCGAAGGCGGGGAGCAGTCCCTCCTCCATCGTCCGGGCCCGGGTTCGGGTGGCCACCCAGAATTCGAAGATGATGGTGCCGATGACGAAGAAGGCCAACAGGAACGCCAGCAGCACCTCGGCCTCCCGCACGCCGACGGCGTACAGGATCGCCGTGCCCACAACGGCGCCGACCCCGGGGGCAAGAAAATTCCGCCGGAGGTTGTTCAGCGAGGCCCGTCCCCAGGCGATGAGGGGGCCGACCCCCATGAGGAGCAGCAGGGCCATCCCCAGGGGGACACTGACCCGGTTGAAGTAGGGGGTGCCCACGCTGATCTTGGCGCCCCGGACCGCCTCCGACAACAGCGGGAAGATCGTCCCCAGGAAGACGGTGAAGCAGATCCCCACCAGCACCACGTTGTTCAGCAGGAAGGCGCTCTCGCGGGAGACGATGGAATCCAGCTCGCCGCGGCCCTTGAGCCGGTCCGACCGGTAGGCGATGAGGCTGAAAGAAAAGAACAGGACCAAGGACAGAAACGCGAGGAACATGATCCCCACCGGGCCGTCGGCGAAGGCATGCACCGAGCCCAGGATGCCGCTCCGGGTGAGAAATGTCCCGAAGATCACCAGGGAGAAGGTCAGGGTGATCAGGATCAGGTTCCAGACCCGCAGCATCTGCTTCCGCTCCTGGATCATCACGGAGTGGATGAAGGCCGTGCCGATCAGCCACGGCATGAAGGAGGCGTTTTCCACCGGATCCCAGGCCCAGTAGCCGCCCCACCCCAGCGTCCGGTACGACCACCAGCCCCCGTAGAATATCCCCCCGGTGAGGAAAAGCCAGGCCACCACGGTCCAGCGGCGCGTGATGCTCAGCCATTCCTCGGACAGCCGCCCGGTGATGAGGGCAGCCATGGCGAAGGCGAAGGGGACCGTGAAGCCCACGTACCCCAGATACAGGAGCAGCGGGTGGATGAGCATATCGGTCACTTCCAGGAGGGGGTTCAACCCCCGGCCGTCAGGCGGAACCGGGAAGATGCGGGCGAAGGGGTTCACACCGAAGGCCATCAGGCACAGGAAGAAGACGGAGATCCCCTGCATGACGGCCACCACGTAGGGCATGAGGTGCCGGTACCCAGAGGGTCCCCGGTTGCTGTAGCGGGCGACCACCAGCGCGGCAAACAGGGACTGGAGCCACTCCCAGAGCAGGATCGAGCCCTCCAGCGATCCCCAGAGGGCGGCGATCTTGTACCGCGTGAGGCTGCCCCGGGTGCTGGTGTTGGCCACGTAGCGGAGACTGAAGTCGCTGGCGATCAGGGCGTACTCCAGGAGGAAGATGGCCAGCGTGACCAGGCAGAAATGGGCCAGCACGGCATTGCGCGAGCTGGCCAGCCAGTCCTCCCGCCCCTGGCGGGCGCCGATGACCGATGCCCCCGCCGCGTACACCGTCACGCCCACGGCCAGGAACAACACGAACCCACCGAGCGTGGATATCATTTCTTGGCCTCTTTCAGGATGGACTTGAACAGCTCCTTCTTCGCCTCCAGGGTCTCCGGATGCGTCGGCGGCTTGTACTCCTCGGAATGCTTGGCCATGATGTTGCTCGACCGGAAGTAGCCCTCCGGCGACCACGAGCCCTCCACCACGGCGCCGGCGCCTTCCTTGAAGAGATCCGGGGCCGTTCCCGTGTGGCGGACGAAGACGGTGCCCTGGCCGTCGGTGAGCTGGAACGTGAGGAGCAGGTGCTGCGCGTCCCACCGGATGGAGCCATCCACCACCATGCCCCCGACCCGCAGCGCCTTGCCCTGGACCGATTCCCGCTTGGCCATAATCTCGCTCGGCGTGTAGAAGTACACCATGGACTCCTTCACGCCGGAATAGATCAAGCCGACCAGGGCACCCAGCACGATCACCCCGGCCACGACGTACTTCAGCGTCTTTCCCTGCATCACACCCTCCGGCCCCCGTCCCGCTCCAGCCCGGTCAGCTCTTCCCCGGCGTCCCGCAGTCGGCCCTTCAGGCGCAGGAAATACCCGAGCAGCGCGACGAGCCCCACCCCGTAGGCCAAGCCGATGAATCCCCAACTACCCACGCCGCCCTCGCTTCAGCCGCAGCTCGGCGCTACGATGGCGGATGCGTTCCAGCCGCACCCGCTCCAGCAGGAGATAACTGGACAGCAGCACCAGCCCCACAAAGTTTACCGCGAGCGGTACGAGCATGGCGGGGGCCACCGAGGGGCCGCCCGCCCGCAGGATCGAGGAAGGTTGATGCAGCGTCCGCCACCAGTACACCGCGAAGTGGTTGAGGGGGATGTCCAGGAAGCCGATGATGGCCAGCACCGCCCCGTAGCGGGCCCCCGCCTGCGGGTCCTCGGCAAAGGAACGGAGCATGAGGTATCCCGCGTAGATGGTGAACAGGATGGCCGTGAGGGTCAGGCGCGCGTCCCACGTCCACCAGACCCCCCAGGTCGGCTTCCCCCAGATGGTGCCTGTGGCCAGAGTGATCCCCGTGAAGATCACCCCGATCTCGGCTGAGGCGACCGCGACCGCATCGAAGCGCAGGTCGCGCTTCCACAGGTACAGAATGCTGGTGCAGAAGACCACGCTGAAGGCCAGGTACGCCGTCACGATGGAGGGCACGTGCAGGTACATGATCCGCTGGACGTCGCCCTGTACGGCATCGGGCGGCACCATCACGAGGCCCAGGTACAGGCCAACCGCCAGCAGCAGACCGGCCGCGGCCCCGAACGCCCGGGCCGTCAGAGACGGACGGACCATCACTCCTCCAGCACGAATTCAAAGACCAGGGGACACACCACCAGGAAGATCACGTCGAAACCGGCCAGGAGCTTGAGCCAGTGGCTCACGCCGGCGAGGCCCTCGCCGGCCAGGATGGCCTCGGTGGCTCGCACCGACCCCAGGATCACCGGCACTATCAGCGGAAACAAGAGCAGCGGCAGCATCACCTCGCGCGCCCGGAGGTGCGCCGTCATCGCCGCCAGGAGCGTGCCGATGGTGGAGAACCCCACCGTCCCCAAAAGCGCCACCAGGGCCAGCGACGGCAGGTGCTCCCAGATGTCCAGGTTGTACAGGACGCCGAAGAGGGGCAGGATCAGCGCCTCGGCCATGGCCATGAACAGGACATTGCCCGCCAGCTTGCCGTAGTAGATGGACTCGCGGTCGCCCGGGGTGAGGAGGAGTTCCTCGAAGCACTCGTTCTCCCGCTCGGCCTGGAAGCTGCGCGCCAGGCCCAGCATCCCGGTGAACAAGAACGCCAGCCACAGCAGGCCGGGGGCCACCTCCCGCAGCTTCTCCCGATCCGGGCCCAGGGCGAAGTTGAAGATGAAGAGCACCAGGGCCGCGAAGAACAGCATGGCATTGACCCGCTCGCGCGTGCGGAGTTCCACCGTAACGTCTTTCCGTGTCATCGCCCACGTGCGCCGGAGGAGGTCCGCTACCATGTTCTTCCTGAATCACCAGCAAGGGCGTTCGGCTGTCCCCGCTCCGCTCCGCGTAACGGGGCGGAGTCGGCGGTTCGGCTGTTCGGTCGGACCCTGATCCAAGAGAACAACCGAACTACCGAACGCTGTCATGCGGCGACGCTGTCGCCGCTTTCCGCGTACCGCGCGTACAGGTCCCGCAACTGGTCGGAGGTCAGCCCATCCTTCCCCACCCGGTACGAGACGGCACCATCCCGCATGAGAACGAAGCGGTCCGCCATGGCGTAGGCCCGGGTGAGATTGTGGGTGGCCACGACCGCCGCACCCGCGCGTGCTGTCACCGAGGCCACGTAGCCGTTGAGCAGGGCGATGGCCGCCTGATCCAGCGTGTTGTGGGGTTCATCCAGGAACAAGAGATCCGGCTCGAACAGGAGCATCTTGCCGATCACCAGGCGCCGCTTCATGCCTGTGCTGAAGGTCCGGACCTTCTTGCGGGCCTGGCCGGCCAGGCCCACCTCGGTCAGCGCCTTGGTGACCGCCCCGGTGTCCGCCCGCATTCCGTGCATGACGGCGGCGAACTGCAGGTTCTCCTCGGCCGTCAGTTCCTCGTACAGGTGGTGGTTGTGGGAGATCATCCCGATCCGCCGCCGGATGCCGTCGCGCCCCTTCACCAGGTCCTGCCCCAGAACGCGCCCGCCCCCCGCCGTGGGCCTGAGGGCCGTGGCCAGAAGTTTGAGGAGCGTGGTCTTCCCGGCCCCGTTGGGGCCCAGCAGGGCCACGACCTCGCCTCGATCCACCCGGAGGTCCACCGCGTCCAGGGCAAGCGTCTGCCCGAACACCTTGGTCAGGCCTTGGACGTCCACCATGGCCTCGGCCATGCTTTTCCCCTCGGCTTCGATTCTACGGCGCCCCATCCCGCAGCCATTTCCGATTTCGGATTTTGGATTGCCGATGGCTCGAAATCGAAAATCCAAAATCAACAATCGAAAATTGCGCCGGGATCCCCCCCCTAGGGCCGGGCCAGCGCCATGCCCAGCCCGCTCAGCACCGCCGCCAGCGCCGCACCCACCAGCGCGCACACCTGGATCCGACTCACGATGCGGATCTGCCACGCCTGCACCTCGGCCGGCACGGCCGCGCCATCCTCGGGAAGCGACCGGACCAGGCGAAGCCCCAGGCCGAAGAACTGGTAGCTGCTCAGCATCACCAGGACGAAGGCCAGCAGGAGCTTCGGGCCGAGCAGCGTGAAGAGTTTCGGAAAGTACTGCGCTCCCAGGGCGGCCTTGGCCGAGGTGAGGGTGAAGGCGCCCGTCATCACCAGTACACCCAGCGCCGCCAGGCAGGTCGGGTGATACCACCGGATAACCGCCGCAACGGTCCGGATCCGCTGCTCCGGCGTCGTGGTGGTGAGCCCCGGGATCAAGGCCGCCCCGAGAAACCAGGACCCTCCCAGGTACACCATGGACGCCAGGAGGTGCGCGAAGCGCGTGAGCCACTCAGGGCCTGGCATCCACATCTGCTCCCGGTCAGGCCCGCTCGCCTACGGGAACGGGGCGATCCGATGGGGTCCCCTCCAAGGGGTGGCGGGCGCGGGCCTCCCACTCGTCCAAGTCGGCGGTGAAGTACTTCAGGCGGATCTTCTTGTATTCCTTCGTGCTGTACAGGAGGGCGTATTCGGTGATGCCGGTTGCCTGGGAGATGGCGTTGATGATCTCCTGGCAATCTTTGGCCTCTTGCCCATGCACCATGCTGAAGATGCTGAAAGGCCAGTCCGGATACGTCGGCCGCAGGTAGCAGTGGCTGACCCCCTTGAAGCTTCCCATGATCTGGCCGACTTCCTCGGTCCGCGTGGGCGGCACGACCCACACGCCCATCGCATTGGCCCGGAACCCCGCCTCACGATGGTGCAGGACAGCGGCCATCCGCCGGAGGTACCCCTGGGCCGACAGGCGTGCCGCCGCCTCGAAGAGCCCTTGCTCCGAGAGGCCGATGCGGTCCGCCATGGGCCGGTACGGTTCCGCCACGAGGGGAATGTCCTCCTGCAGCTCTCGGATCACTGCAATGTCCACCGGACGCAGCCCGGCCCGACCGGCTGCGGGGCGGCGGGTCTCGCTGTATCCTGCTTGGCGGGACTCCACACGCTCCGTCCCGGTGTTGCCCTCCATGTCCAGTTGCATCCCGATCTTGAAAAGACGCAGGGTGGGCAGGACGCGGGTCGACTCGGCACCGGTTGTGGCGTGCAGGTGCTCCACCGTCCACTCGAGATCGCTCGTGGCCGGGACCGCCAGCGTGAACCACAGGTTGAAGGCGTGGTCCCGCGTGTAATTGTGGCTGACCCCGGGATGCCCGTTGACAATGGCCGCGGCCCCGTCCAACCTTTCGGGCTGCACCCGCATCGCCACCAGGCTGCTCTTGTAGCCCAAGCTGCGCGTGTCGAAGATCGCGCTGATCTGCCGGATGATCCGCCGTTGCTTGAGAGCCGCCATCCGATTAATGACCTCGCCTTCGGCGAGATCCAACCGGCCCCCCAGGGCCTGGAACGGACGAGAGACCAGCGGGAAATCCGCCTGGATGGTATTCAAAAGTCGCTTATCCAGATCGTCCACGGGTAACGCCCCCTCCCAGGAACAGCCACTGAACCGGGGCAATCCAGCACCGCCATTTTGCTCGCGTCGGCATCTTACTGGATTTTCCCCAGCATGACAAGGCACCCACTCCCGCGGGACGTGGGACAGACTGCCCCGGTGGGAAGCCCGCACCTCCCCGATGATCCAGCGGATCTGGTGGGTTCCCGCAGCAGCGCCGACAGAACGATCTCCGGGTCAGGATTCTGGCGGGTCCGGTGCGCCCTGGGCTCTCCCAGCCTCCGGGGAGGTGAGGCAGCAATTCTGGCAGCCTTCCTGGCGGGAGTGGCCGGTTGCTGTCTCGAAAGCGAGGCAGCACTTCAATCGCCCACACATCCCGGAGGATCGGTCCGGCGTCAGCGGAAACCTCTGCGCCTTCACCGCTTTGACCGAGACGGGTGGGAACCCTGCCAGGAAGCTCTTGCAGCACAGCGCGCGGCCGCAGGGGCCGCAGGTGCCGGTTTGCCTGGCCTCGTCGCGCGGGCCGATCCGGTGCAGGATCACCCGCATCCGCAGGTCGCGACAGAGGTCGCGGACCAGGTCCCGGAAATCGACTTTCTCATCCGACGTAAAGAAGATGGTCGCGGACCGACAGATCTCCCGCACCTCGGCGCGCCGCGTATCGGCCTCCTTCCGCAGGGAGGGCGCAACCCGTGGAAGAAGCGGTCTGCCCTCCGCCCCGGACAACTCCCGCCGGGGCCCCGGGACGCTCCCCGGATCCGATCCACCATGCTCGATGGACTCGTCCACGCATCCCGCCTTAGCCGCGCATCGCGGCGCGCCGCGCCTCAACCGCCGCCTGCAGCCGGAGAAACTCCCCCTCCGGCAGACAGGGCGTTCCGGGGGCAGGCCCGTGATCGCGGCCCGTACCCCCGTGGAAGTCCGATCCGCCCGTCACCAGAAGTCCCCGCCGCTCCGCCAGCCGGCGGTAATGGGCTGTGACCCCGGCCGAGTGGCAGACGTGGTATGCCTCGACGGCATCCAGGCCCGCAGCAACGAGATCAGGCATTGCGTCATCCCGATTGTGCAGGCCCGGATGAGCCAGCGAGGCCAGCCCGCCCCCCTGCTGGATCACCCGGATCGCCTCCGAGACCGTCACGTCCGGCCGCGGGACGTAGGCTGGCCTCCCATCGCCGAGAAACCGCTCGAAGGCTTCGTCGGTGGAGGCCACGAATCCCCGGTTAACGAGCACACGAGCCAGATGCGGTCGCGCTACGTTCCCGTCCTGGGTCCGGGCCAAGACCTCCTCCGCATCCACCGTTATGCCCAGGGCCCGCAATCGGTTCAGCATTGCCTGCAGGCGGGTCCGCCGGGCCTCCCGCCGGGCCTGCAGGAAAGCCAGGAGGGCGGCATCCGCAGGGTCCACGAAGTAGCCCAGGATGTGAAACTCTACCCTGTGCCACATCGCGGACAGCTCGATCCCCGGAATCAGCCGGAGGCCCAAGGCCCGTGCCTGCGCCTCGACCTCTGGCAACGCATCCACGGTGTCGTGATCGGTGACGCTGAAGATCTGGAGATTGGCGTTCTGTACCGCAGAAACAAGGGCCGCCGGTTCAAGCAGCCCGTCGGAGGCCGTGGTATGCAGGTGCAGGTCAATACGCATCATCCCGTCAGCACTATCCTCCCGTCAGCATTTTCCGGCCGTCAGCGTTTTCCGGACAAAAAAGAGCAACATTGTGAATTTAGTCGTGCCTCCAGGGGGTGTCAACTGAATTCTCCGTCTTGTTCGGATTACGGAGCCGAGTCCCACCTCTCCCTCATCCCTGCGGGAACGCCTCGCGAAACTTCGCCAGGGCCTCGGCCGAAGCCCTGGAGAGCAGGATCACATCCGACAGGAGCGTGATCAGTTGATAGCCTCGATCGTACAGCATCTTCGCCTGTTCCCAGCCGGCCGAGATCGTTCCCAGGGGCATCCCCAGGGCCTTGGCCTTCGCCTCCACCGTGGCGATCGCCGCCTGGACCTCCGGGTGAGCGGGATTCCCGAGGTGCCCCATGCATGTGGAGAGGTCCATGGGGCCGATGAAGAGGGCATCCACTCCGGGCACCTTGCCAATCGCGTCGAGGTTCTCGATGGCCTGCGGCGTCTCGACCTGGAGGATCACCAGGAGCTCATCGTTGGCCCGCTTGAGGTAGGCGCTCGTGTCCCGGCCGAATCCCGCCGCCCGCGGGCTCCCAGCGATCCCGCGAATGCCGGCCGGTGGGTACTTGCAGGCCTGGACCGCCGCTATCGCCTGTTCGCGCGTGTTCACGGAGGGGATCATGACGCCGTAGGCTCCGGCATCCAGGATCCGCTTGATCCACACCAGATCGTTCCACGGGGCACGCACGAGGGGGGCGACCCCGGATGCACCCATCGCCTGCAGTTGGGCGACCAGCGTCTGGAGGTCGGCCGGGCTGTGCTCCATGTCGATCAGCACCCAGTCAAAGCCCGCACGGCACAGGATCTCCGCGGAGGTGGGGCTGCACAGTTGCGCCCACGCCCCGGCAGTCTTTTTTCCGGCCTTGAGCATGCGCTTGAGGCGATTCTCAAACAGTTCAGACATGGGCGTCTCCTTTGTGTCCCCTCCCATGGGACGGAAGAGCGCCCCCGTGAGAAGGCGCAGGCAGAGCCTACCCCGCTCCGGCGAATTCGTCCAGCCGGAACAGTCCGCGGGACAGACGTCCGAACATTCCGCAGGGACCCCCCCGGAACCACGGGCGGGAAGGAATCGGGAACCCAATGGGTCGGGCGAAGCAGGTCAAGACAGGAAAAACGATGGAGCGGATCCAGCGGACGTCAGGGCAACGGGGTGGGGATAGGCGAGGCGGATGGCCAGGGGTTAGAGGCCGCTCCAGGATCCATAGATCGAGGAATACCCGACGGAGCCGCCGTTGCCCGTATTGACAGTAAAGGGCGAGGGATAGGTTCCCGTATTGCTGGCACCCTTGCTGTAAACATACACGTCTTCAAGCCCTGGTACCTGACCCAACAGCAAAGATTGCGACAGTTCGTATGGAATCCCCCACGGATCATTGTCGCTGACGTTGGTCATCGTGGTATCCCGGATCAGCTTGATGCTGGTCGGGTAGACATTCTTGTCATTGGCGTACACGACGCACTGGGAGACCGCCAATCGGGTATCCGCCGCGGCGCGCGAATACCTGGTCTTGCGGTGAGCGCTCAACAGGTTCGGGATAGCGATGGTGGCCAGGACGCCGATGATCGCCACAGTGATGAGTAGCTCGATCAGCGTGAATCCTCTGCCCGCCCTCTGTCGAAAGGCCCTCATTCCGATGCCCCTATTGCTCCTGTCTCAGGCTGCCACTCCGGCAGCCGACAGCATGAAATGCCGGGGTTACATGCTTCAGCTATCTCCCATGCGTATGGCACCATTCGTGCCAGAATGGATCAGTGAAAGTCTCTCCACGTCCGGTGATTGAAACTTCTCATTGAATTCGGTATGTTATGACGCTATGGCGCGCTCGGATTCCGGCCACGTGTTCGGCCGAAACGCAAGGTTTTCTATCCGTTCTTATTAATTAAGATCAACGCCTTGACATTTTTTGTCAGCCGAGGTTAGCCCATGCTGAGGAGAACCGACATGAGGAACCCGTGAAGCCTTCATCATGCCCGGCGTTAAGACGTGGTGGCTCCAGCAGGATACGAACCCCCCTTTTGGCCCTGAGCGCCTGCCTGGCCCGGCTGGGGGGCTTGTAGCACGCGTGATCGGGACGAGTCAAGAAGGCCGAGGGGGCGAGACGGAGACTCTCCTTGACAGCGCCACCCAGGCTGCGGCATGCTCGAAGTCGTTCGCCCGCGAGAGTGCCCGGGTATCAGGGCCGAGGCCAGAGTGTCCCGTACTCCTTGAAACATTCCAGCGGGAAGAGACGTGACGATGACGCAAAGCGACGCGAATCCGCCTGTGGACTTCATCCGGGCCGCGGTGATGGAGGATCTGAAGTCGGGTCGCTCTACCCGTGTGCGCACCCGCTTCCCTCCCGAGCCGAACGGCTACCTGCACATTGGCCACGCCAAGGCCATCTGCATCGACTTCGGCATTGCGGCCGAATTTGGGGGCAGGTGCAATTTGCGCTTCGATGACACCAACCCGGTGAAGGAGGAGGTGGAGTACGTCGAGTCCATCCAGCAGGATATCCGCTGGCTGGGTTTCGATTGGGAAGACCGGCTGTACTATGCCTCCGACTACTTCGAGCGGTTGTACGAGTACGCCGTCACGCTCATCAAAAAAGGGAAAGCCTACGTGTGCGATCTGAGCGCCGACGACATCCGCGAGTACCGGGGCACCCTCACCGAGCCGGGCAAGGAGAGCCCGTACCGCAATCGGACGGTGGAAGACAACCTGGATCTTTTCGCACGCATGCGGGCCGGGGAATTTCCGGACGGCTCGCGCACCCTGCGCGCCAAAATCGACATGGCCTCCGGCAACATCAATCTGCGGGACCCGGTGATGTACCGCATCATCCACGCCCCGCATCACCGCACGGGCGACGCGTGGTGCGTGTATCCGATGTACGACTTCGCCCATGGCCAGTCGGACTCCATCGAGGGCATCACCCACTCGTTGTGCTCGCTGGAGTACGAAGATCATCGCCCGCTGTACGACTGGTTCCTCGATGCGCTGGAGATTTACCATCCTCGCCAGATCGAGTTCGCTCGCCTCAATCTCTCCTCCACCGTGCTGAGCAAGCGGAAGCTCCTGCGGCTGGTGCAGGAAAAGCACGTGAAGGGATGGGACGACCCGCGCATGCCTACCCTCTCCGGCTTGCGCCGCCGGGGCTACAGCCCGGAAGCCATCCGGGACTTTTGCAATCGAATCGGCGTGGCCAAGAAAGACAGCATCGTGGACATTGCCCTGCTGGAACACTGCCTGCGCGAGGACCTGAACAAGCGCGCGCCGCGCGTGATGGGCGTGCTGAGACCCCTGCGGGTCGTGATCGAGAATTTCCCTGAGGGGCACGCGGAAGAGGTCACCGCGGTGAACAACCCCGAAGACGCGGCCGCCGGGACGCGCACCCTGCCGTTCTCCCGCGTCCTGTACATCGAGCAGGACGACTTCCGCGAGAACCCGCCACCCAAGTATTACCGTCTCGCCCCGGGACGCGAGGTGCGCCTGCGCTATGCCTACTTCATCACGTGTGTGGAGGCGGTGAAGGATGCCAGGGGAACCGTTGTGGAACTGCGGTGTACCTATGACCCGGCCACCCGCGGTGGCGATGCGCCGGACGGCCGCAAGGTGAAGGCCACCATCCACTGGGTGTCGGCGGCGCACGCTGTGCCGGCCGAGGTGCGACTGTGCGACCGGCTCTTCCTCAAAGAGGATCCGGAAGACGTGGACGAGGGCCAGGATTTCCTGGCGAGCCTCAACCCCAATTCGCTGGAGGTATTGACCGGGTGCTGGGTGGAGCCCGGCCTAGCCGAAGCCAAGGCTGGGACCATCCACCAGTTCGAGCGGCAAGGCTATTTCTGCGTGGATCCTGATACCGCCAACGGGACCCTGCTGTTCAACCGCGCCGTCTCGCTGAAGGACGAATGGGCCAAGATTGAAAAGGCCCAGCAGGCCGGATGATGCGTCTCGGTCGCCCGCAGGGACCGGGCAGAAAAAAAGAAACGCGGGGTATTCACACCCCGCGTTTTTGCGTGGTGGCCCCAGCGGGATTCGAACCCGCGTTTCAGCCTTGAGAGGGCCGCGTCCTAGGCCGGGCTAGACGATGGGGCCGGTCCGAAGAATCTCAGCACAACAAAATGAAGCGCCTGCGTCCTCCCGCGCGCAGGGGAATGGCTGCGGGGTAGGGATTCGAACCCCAATAAGCAGATCCAGAGTCTGCCGTCCTACCGTTGGACGACCCCGCAATCGGACCAGATCCGGGAGAGAGACCCCGGGAGGATGGCAAGGGAAAAGCAACGTCCAAAGGCGTCGCCTTTGGACGGATGCAGTATCGGGTATCCCTAGCGAAAAGTCAAGGGTCGGCCCAGGCCCGCGGCGCACCGGGAACCCACGCTGCCTGCCCTCAGGAACCGAGTGTGCCACGGAGCCCCAGCTCGTTGGCGATGCCCTGCATTGCCTTGATCACGAAGGTGACGTGCTCGGTCAGTTCCACCCCCAGCTCCTCCGCCCCCTTCAGGATATCCTCGCGTTTGACGTTCCGGGCGAAGGCCTTGTCCTTCATACGCTTCCGGACGGAGGTCGCCTCCAGATCCAGGATGCTCTTCGTCGGACGGATGAGGGCAGCGGCCGTGATGAAGCCGCACAGCTCGTCACAGGCAAAGAGCGTCTTCTCCAGGAGCGTCTCGCGCGGCACCCCCGAGTACTCGGCGTGGGAGAGGACCGCCTTGACGACGAACTCCGGGTATCCCCGGGCCCGCAGCACCTCGGCCCCCTTGAAGGGGTGCCCGGCCTCGGCGCTGGGGTACCGCTCGTAATCGAAGTCGTGGATCAGGCCCACGATGCCCCACGTGTCGGGATCCTCGCCGAACTTCGCCGCGTAGGCCCGCAGGGCCGCCTCCACCGCCAGGGCGTGCTTGGTCAGGCTTTCGCTCTGCGTGTATTCCGTCAGCAGCTCCCAGGCCGCCTGTCTGTTCATGCGCCCTCCGTCTCCGTCGCCAGCTCATCGTGGAGCGTGATTACCCGGCCGATCTCGTAACGCCGGCTGCCGTTCGGCGTCCGGATCTCCACGGGATCCCCCTCCCTCCGCCCGAGGAGGGCCTGGCCCACCGGCGAACCGGGAGAGATCCAGCCTCGCCCGGCATCCACCTCTTCCGAGGCGACCAGGCGGTAGGTCTTTTCCTCGCCCGTCTCCGGGTCCGTCAGATGGACGGTACTCCCGAAGGCGACGCGATCCCGCGGGATCCGGGACAGATCAATGCTCGAAAGCTCGGCGATCCGGCGCCGGAGGAAGGCAATCCGGGCGTGCAGGAAACCCTGGCGGTCCTTGGCCGTCTCATATTCACCGCTCTCCCGGAGGTCTCCCAGCTCGCGGGCCTCGCGAATCCGCTCCGGGATGTCGACCTTGAGTTCCCGCTCGAGGCTCGCCAGCTTCTCCTTCAACCCGTCCACGATGTGATTCGTCGGCACCGCTGACCTCCCCGTGCACTTCGCGGATTCAAGCGTACGAGAGTACGAATGTACGAGCGTACCAGGCAGACCTCGCAACCGCCCCAGCAGGTTTCCTCACTTTCGTCGTACCCTCGTACCTTTGTGCGCGTTTCGTATTCCAGCCAATTCCGCACCCCTTTCCCCCTGTCGTGGTCAGTGGTCCGTAGTCAGTAGTCAGTGGTCCGTGCTCGCGTAGTCTGCGACCGCTTTCGCACCTTCGTACGCCTTTGCCCTTCCAGGCTTCTAGCTGGAGCGGAGCCCCTGGGCAAGGCGTTCCAGCACCACCTCCCGCCCCAAGAGCGCCAGGACGGGAAAGAGGGGCGGGCTGATCGTGGTGCCCGTGAGGGCAACCCGGATGGGCTGCGCCACCTCCACGAGCTTCTTGCCCCGGGCCTCTGCCAGCCGGCGGATCGCCTGCTCCAGCGCCTCCGCCGAGAAGTCCGGTAGATCCGCCAGCACCCGGCACGCCTCCTCCAGGAGGACCCGATGCTCCACAGTGAGGAACGTCGCCACAGCCTTGGGGTCCCGCTCCCTTGGTGGGGCGAACAGGAAGGCCATCGAGCGGGCCAGCTCGAGCAGGGTCTTCGAGCGCTCGACGAAGGGCGGGATGGCTTGTGCCAGCCAGGCCCGCCCCCGCGCCTCCACCGCTTGGCGCTCCACGCCCGCCGGGCCCCAGAACGGCGCCAGCAAGTCCCCCAGCCGCTCCGGCGGCGTCTGCCGCAGGTAGAGCGCGTTCAACCAGTCCAGCTTGGAACGGTCGAAGATCCCGGGAGCAGCCCCCACCCGCTCCATCTGAAAGGCCTTGACCAATTCCTCTCGGGTGAAGACCTCTTGGTCCCCGTGAGACCAGCCAAGACGAACAAGGTAGTTGACCAGGGCCTCCGGAAGGTAGCCTCGATCCCGGTAGGCCTGCAGGGCCACGTCCCCGTGGCGCTTGCTCAACTTCTCCCGGTCGGGGCCGAGCACCAGGGGGATGTGCCCGAAGACGGGCAGGGGATATCCCAGGGCCTCGTACACCAGGAGCTGCCTCGGGGTGTTGGGAATGTGATCGGCCCCGCGGATCACGTGGGTGATGCCCATGAGCGCATCGTCCACGACCGCGGCGAAGTTGTACACCGGCGTCTCGCGCTCATCCGATCGGACGATAATGAAATCCTCGATCTCGCTGGCCGAAACCTCGATCCGCCCGTGCACGAGGTCGTCCCAGCCGACCCCGCCCGCAATGGCCACGTGGAAGCGGATGGCCTGCCGTCGCCCCGGGAGAGGCCCGTCGGCCCGACAAGGGCAGAGGTTCCGGGAGACCTGCTTTGCAGACCGGGCGGCCTCGCGCCGCGCCGCCAGCTCCTCCGGAAGGCAGGTGCACGGATACGCCTTGCCCTCGCGGACCAGGCGCTCCGCATGCTCACGGTATAGCGCGTACCGCTCCAACTGGCGGTACGGCCCCACGGGCCCGCCCACCTCCGGACCTTCGTCCCAGTCGAGATTCAACCACCGCAGCCCGTCCAGAATCGCCGCAACCGCCTCCTCCGTCGAACGCTCTACGTCCGTGTCCTCGATACGAAGAAGCAGGACCCCCTTCTGCCCCCGGGCGAACAGCCAGTTGTACAGGGCGGTCCGAACGCCACCCACGTGGAGAAACCCGGTAGGACTGGGGGCGAACCGCACGCGGACCTTTCCAGGATCTGCGGCAGACGACATCACATGTCCTTGCGGGGCGAATCGTTCGGCCGTCGGACGGTTCGCCATACCTGCCGGGGCCTCGACGGGCTGGTCATTCTTGCGCAAGGAGGCGCACGGGTCAAGAAGAACCGGACCGTGTCAGCGGAACCCAGAGATGAGGCTGGGTTCGACGGGGATGACAATCGCGGCCCGGGAGGGATCGAGGGCCGCCGCGGACCGGGCCAGCGCAGCCTTGTCCACCCCGATCCGAAAAAAGAGGCGAGAGGAGAATCAGCATCTCCCCTCTATGCGAGCTCCCCTGAAGGGAAATACCAGTAGCCCCCTCTCGGTGTCCTGAGGGCCCCGCTGATCTATGCCTTCTCCACCGCTCTCTCGGCGTCTCCACAGGGAATTCGGCCTCAGCGGAATTTCGGATCGGAGTTCATTGGCCGAGGTCTCTGGGCGGCACGACGACTGAGTGCTGGATTTCATACATCCGTATCAGGGTGCCCCCGATACGGATCGCCCTTTGCCAAGGGCGTTTCGTGCAGGGTTGGCTGGCGCCTCCCCTAGACGAAATGATGACATCCAGTACTGAGTCCTTGACAGCACCTCCTGGCAGGGGCTAGAGTTCCGCAGTCGGAAGCCCAGCCACCCCAGGAACCGCGAGGACGGGCGAGCGACTTTTCACTTGCCTTGAAAGCGAGCGCTTGAATACAATCCAACTCATTGAAGCGTCAGCCGACAGTCATGACCCTCCGGCCGAGCGTCTGCCCGCCCCTGAAACGCCGGGAGGGCTGAACGCCGGAGGGAATGAATCCACGCCGTGAATTCCGGGCCTATTATCATTGCTGGCCAAAGGAGTGCGAAGACATGGCCCAGGTAACCTTGGAGAGCGTGAGCAAGAAGTTCGACGAGGTGGTGGCGGTCCGGGACGTGAGCCTGACGGTGCACGACCGGGAGTTCGTGGTCCTGGTGGGGCCGTCGGGCTGTGGCAAGTCCACGACCCTCCGCATGATCGCGGGATTGGAGGAGATCACCTCGGGCACCATCAAGATCGGGGACCGGGTGGTGAACGATGTCCCCCCCAAGGATCGGGATATCGCCATGGTCTTCCAGAACTACGCCCTGTACCCGCACATGACGGTCTATGACAACATGGCCTTCGGCCTCAAGCTGCGCAAGTTCCCCAAGCCCGAGATTCAGCGCCGCGTCCAAGAGGCGGCCGAGATCCTGGGCATCCAGGAGCTGCTGAACCGAAAGCCCCGGGCGCTCTCCGGCGGCCAGCGGCAGCGCGTGGCGGTCGGCCGGGCCATCGTCCGGAAGCCGCAGGTCTTCCTCTTCGATGAGCCGCTGTCCAACCTGGACGCCAAGCTGCGTGTGGCCATGCGGGCGGAGCTCAAGAAGCTCCACGACCGCCTGCAGGCCACGGTGGTCTATGTGACCCACGACCAGGTCGAGGCCATGACCATGGGCGACCGGATCGTGATCATGAAGGACGGGCTGATCCAGCAGGTGGGCGCCCCGCTGGAGGTGTACGCGAAACCCCTGAACCAGTTCGTGGCCGGCTTCATCGGATCGCCGGCGATGAATTTTATTTCCTGCACCGTGGCGGGCCAGGATGGCAACCTCTTCTTCAAGGCCCCGGGCCTCAGCCTGCCTGTCCCCGCGGCCAAGGCCAATGCTATGGCCGCCTACAAGGACAAGACGGTCACCCTGGGGATCCGACCCGAGGACATGCACGAGACGACGCCGAAGGATTCACCGGCCAACGTGTTCGGCGCCAAGGTGGAGGTGATCGAGCCGATCGGCCATGAAATATACCTGAACGTCATGGTGGGCACCTCCGAGATCGTGGCTCGGATCAGCCCCGACACCCCCGTCAAGGTTGGCCAGACGATCAAGCTGGCGGCGTCCGTGGACAAGCTCCACGCCTTCGACCCCCAGACGGAGCGCGCCATCGGCCTGTCGTAAGACCAGGGGTCGGCGCTCCGCCTGGCAAGCCTCTCGTCGCCCAGCGGGGGGTACCCAACCCACCCGGGGGGCACCCGGTTGGGTCCGGGACGGGCGGCGCCACGGCCTCGATCCGGTGACGAGTCCCGACGCCCTGTGATCCCGCCACGGCGGGATCCGGTTCGTCGGGATTTGTTTTGGCCATGGGGAGCGCGCATGGGCAGCTGTGGGGATGGCGATTCGATGAGCAGCCCGTCGCCCGGCGCCTTTGGCCGGCACGGCGAACGCTGGGCCCCCCTGCTGCTGGTCGCCGGAACGGCGATTTTCTACCTCGCCCGCCTGGGACTGGCCGGCTTGTATGATCCCAATGAGGGCATGTATGCCGAGATCCCGCGGGAGATGGTCCTCCTCGGGGACTGGCTGACCCCCCGCTTCAATTTCATCCGGTACTTCGAGAAGCCGCCCCTCCTCTATTGGCTCACCGCCCTCGCCTACCAGCTGTTCGGCATCACGGAGTTCTCGGCCAGGCTGGCGACCGCCCTGGCGGCCACGCTGGGCGTGGGCGTCGTGTACGGGATCGGCCGGGACCTCTGGGGAAGGCGGGCCGGCCTCGTGAGTGGGCTGATCCTGGCGACCAGTTTCGGCTACTTCATCTTCAGCCGGATCATCCTCACCGATATGCTGTTCACCGCGTTGCTTGCCGCGACCTACTGGGGGGTCTTGCGCGGCCTTCTTGGCGAGACGCCCCGCCGGATCCCCATGCTGCTGGCTTACGCGGCCATGGGCCTGGCCATCCTGACCAAGGGGTTGATCGGGCTGGCCTTCCCCGTGCTTACCCTGGGAAGCTTCCTCCTCTTGACCCGCGAGTGGCGACTCGTGCGGCGCCTGGAACTCTTGCGCGGGGGCGCCGTGTTCCTGATCGTCACGGCCCCCTGGCACATCCTGGTCGGCCTGAAGAACCCCGGCTTCTTCTGGTTCTACTTCGTGAACGAGCACCTGCTGCGCTTCGTGGGACGACGGCACCTCCTGGATTACGCCCCCATGCCGCTCTACGCCTTCTTGATCATGGTGCTGGTCTGGACCTTCCCGTGGAGCGTGTTCCTCCCGGTGGCGCTGCGGCGCTCCTGGCACCGGTTGCGAGGCACCCGCCCGGGGGAGCGGGGGCTCCTCTTCATCCTGCTGTGGGCCGCGTCGGTGATCGGCTTCTTCGCCCTGACGCCGTCACGCCTGGAATACTACTCCCTGCCGGCATTCCCGGCCCTGGCGCTCGTGGTAGGGCACCTGTGGGAGACCGAGATGGCCTGGCGTCGCGGCCGGATCCTCGCCAGCGGCCTCTCGTACAGCTGCTTCGGCCTCCTGACCATCGCCGTCGGGCTGCTCCCGACACCCTGGCTCTTCCCGCGCCTGGAGAACGTCTCCCTGTACAACATGTTCACCGCCATGGATGCCTACTCCCGGGACATCCAGTACGGAATCCTGTCCAACGCCGAAGTCTACACCGTGCCGTCCTACGAGGAGCTGGTCCCCCTCCTCCGCTGGGCCACGCTGATCCTCCTCCTGGGGGCGGCCGCGGCCACCCTGTTCTGGCTTCGCCGGAGGCCTGGCTGGACGCTCGCGTGCCTCGTGGCCAGCATGGTCCCCACCCTGACCTTCGTCCAGACCGGGATCAAGACCTTCGAACCCCACCGCTCCATCATCCGGCTGACCGATGTGATCTCCCACGAATCCCGGCCGGGAGATGAGATCATCATCGAGGGGCCGTACGAGAACTTCGCCAGCGCGAACTTCTACACGGGGCGGCGGTCCCGGGTACTCCACGGCCTCTTTGGGGATCTGGAATTCGGATCGCGCTATCCCGAGGCGCAGGGGACCTTCCTGGAGGAGGAGGAGTTCGTGAGGCTCTGGCGGGGGGCGGGGCGGGTTTTCTTGCTGACCGACTCTCCCGCTCGGCTCAGGAAGCTCGAGGCCCTGGACCCGGAGCCTGCCGTGCTGGGCCGGAGCGGCAAGAACTGGCTGTTTTCCAACCGCGCGGGCTCATGAAGAAAAGCGTACAATCGTACGAGAGTACGACTGTACGGGAGGATCGCGAGAGGCGAACCAATGCCGCGGGCCATCCGAACCCGTACATTCGTACCTTCGTACTCTCGTACGCCGTTGTTCACTCGACGACGAGCTGCACGAGGCTCGTGAGTTAGTCGACTTCGAAGCCGGCGGGCATGGCGACCGTCCCGGCACGGCCGCGGACGGGCCGGCGGACAACCTCGACGACCGGGACGCGCTCCTCCCCCTCGGCACGGACGTGCTCGGCCAGAACCTCCAACGGAAGGCACCGCGCCCCCTCCGCCCGGAGCGCCGTGAGCAACCGGTCCGTCACCGCCTGAAACCCTCCGCCTTCCATCTCGGCGTGCAGGGTGAGGACACCCCGGGCTTTCCCCCGAAGTTCCCGGCGCACCAGGGCGATGTACCCGTCGCCGTCCAGGCCATCCATCCCCAGGGCCTCATCCAGCGTGGGACACGTCGTCGGGAGCTGCAGCGTTCGGAGGGCGCGCCCGGCCACCCGCGGAAAGAACGGCTGCGTGCCCCGGGTGTCGCTGGCGTAGGTGAAGCCCGTCTCGTCGAGGGCCCGCAGGCTGGCCACGCTCACCTGCCAGCCCGGCGCTCCGAAGCCGCGGGGGGGACGGCCCGCCACCTCCTGATAGACCGACACGGCCTGCCCGATCTCTTCCCGGACCGCCCCCTCGTCCATCCGGTGCACGCAATCCTGCCACCGCCGGTGATCGTAGCCATGCACGGCCAGTTCGTGTCCCGCCACAACCACCTGTCGCAGGAGCGGGGCCAGGCGGCGGCCCGCATGACGCGACGGCAAAAGCGTCCCGGAGAGAATCGTTCGGAGGCCGTAGGTGCGAACCGCCCGTGTCCTCCGCATCTTGGCCAGGAACCCCGGCCGAAGGAGCCGCAGGACGGCACGACCGGTTGTATCCGGCCCGAGGGCCACGAAGAAGGTGCCCCGGACCCCATGCCGATCCAGAAGGCCCAGGAGGGCTGGGACCCCGACCCGGAGGCCGTCGAAGGTGCAGACGTCAATCTTCAGGCCGACCGCGATACTCATCGGACAAACGGACGGTCCTGATGGAAGAAGAGCGTACGAACGTACGAATGTACGCCTTTTGCTTTATCGTCCATTCCCCGCCTTGAACCAATCGATCGTCTGGCGGAGTCCCTTCTCCAGCGGCGTCTCGGCCTCGACGCCGAAGATCTCCTGCATGCGTTTGACGCAGGGGACCCGGCGGGGCACGTCCTCGTAGCTCTCCCCGTACACCGCCACCTGGGGCACGAAGACGATCTTGGACGGGGACCCGGCGATCCGAATCATGGTCTCTGCCAGTTCCAGGATGCTGGTCTCGACGTCACTGCCCACGTTGAAGATCTCGCCCACCGCGCGGTCGTTCGTCCCCGCCTCGATCGTGGCGCGGATGGCGTCGTCGATGTAGGTGAAACAGCGGGTCTGGGATCCGTCCCCGATCACCGTCACTGGATCACCCCGCAGCACCTGGCCCATGAAGATGGTAATGACCCGGCCCACGTCGATCTTGTCCAGGCGGGGACCGTACACGTTAAAATAGCGCAGGACGACCACGGGGAGCCCCAGGCGGTGGTAGGCGAAGCAGAAGTGCTCCGCCGCCGCCTTGGAGGTGGAATAGCACCACCGGTCAATCCGCGTGGACCCCAACACCCGGTCGTCGTCCTCGTGGAAGGGAACCCTGGGGTTCCGCCCGTACACCTCCGAGGTGGAGCTGAAGACAACCTTGCGATTGTGCTTGTAGGCCAGCTTCAGCACTGCCTGGGTGCCGTTGATGTTTACGTTCAACACCTCGTAGGGATCGGCCACGTAGTGCTCGACCCCCACCACGGCCGCCAGGTGGTAGACCAGATCGGACTTCAGGATCAGGCTCTCCAGGATCTCGGTGTTCAGCACCGTATCCCGGATGTAATGGAAGCGGGGGTTCCCGAGGTGGTGGCGAACCTTGAGGTCACCACCGATATCCAGGATGCTGACGTCATCCCCGCGCGCAAGCAACGCATCAGACAGGTGCGATCCCAGGAAACCTGCCCCGCCCGTGATCAGGATTTTCAAGTGCCTCTCCTTCTCTCTCCGAGGACTTCCGGCGTCGATGATTCGAAGTGCATCACACGCCCTTTCGGCAATGCGGCGAAAAAGGCGGCTCCATCGGTCTCCGGTCCACCGTCCGCCTGCAGCCGGAGCACCTCCAGGATTCCCTGCCCCGTCGCCACGTCGAGCGCCCCATCCTCTCCAACTCCCAGGATGGTTCCGGGGGGCGTCTCACACGCCTGCGCGCCAGGCGGGAGGGCGGACCACAGAAATACCCACCGGCCATCTTGGAACGTGAATGCCCCCGGGAACGGATGGGTGACCGCGCGGATCAGGTTGTATATCTGCCAAGCCGAATGCGACCAGTCAATGAGCCCGTCCCCTGGGGTCCTGCGTCTGAACTTGGTCGCCGCGCCGTGGTCCTGGGGCGTCCGCGGCGCCCGACCCTCCGCGATCAGAGGGTACATCTCCCTCAGGAGGGTCTGGGCGGCCGCCGTGAGCTTCCGCGAGAGCGTCAGGGCCGTGTCCTCGATAGCGATGGGCACGGTCCGCTGGGCGATGATGTCGCCATGGTCTGCCCGGGCATCCATGTGATGCAGGGTGACGCCGGTTGTCGTCTCGCCTTGCACCAGCACCCAGTTTATGGGGGCCCGGCCCCGGTACTTCGGCAGCAGCGACCCGTGCAGGTTGATAGCACCCAGGCGGGGGATCGCCAGGAGGGCCGGGGAAAGCAGGTGTCGGTAGTAGAAGGAAAAGATCAGGTCAGGCCGGATGCCGCGAACCTCTTCCACGAACGCCGGCACGTTCGGATCGTCGGGGGTATGGACGGGGATGTCCCTGGAGGCCGCCAGCGCCGCCACCGACCCGAACCAGATCGTCTCTCCTGGATCATTGCGATGGGTTACCACGGCCACCACGTTCGCCCCCCGGTCCAGGAGCTCTTGGAGGCACGCGACACCCAGGTCGCTGTAACCGAAGACAACGATCCGAATGGCGTCCAATCTCTCAGCAAACGGCGTACGAGAGTACGAAAGTACCTATACAATGCGGAATGCGGAATGGGGAATTCGGAATTGGGAGGGAGGGATTCACGAGCGACCCCGAGCAGTTCGAATGGAAGAGACCGCAATCGCTAGAAGCTCGTTACCCTCGTTCACCAAGCCGTCCACCTCTATCGGCAAGAAGAAGCCTGCTCCAAGGGAAACCTCAAGCCAGTAGAGCGTCTCGTCCAGCTCCTCTTCCACGATTCCCATTTTCGAGACAAAGTCTGCCCTTGATCGCGCTCGGCAGGCAGCTCGGTAATTCGCCCCGGCAGAGGTCCCTGACTTGACCATCTGAGTCCCAATAACCCCCGCCGTCCTTCCCGGGGGAAGTTTTTCCGCCAATCGGATAATCGCCAGCCCAAACTGCTTCATTCGCTCCTTCAAACCCTCCACATCGCGATCCCGCATCGGCCGTTTAGTCCCCTTTATCACTCCGCATTCCGCAATTGAGTACCCTCTGAGTGCCCCCCATTTGCAGTCATTCCGCATTCCGCATTCCGCATTCCGCATTCGATTCGTAAACCCTCTGGACAACGTACCTCGGCCTCTTCCGGACCTCCATATAGATCCGACCGATATACTCGCCGATGAGCCCCAGAGCCAGCACCTGGATCCCGACAAAAAAGAAGAGCACGGCAAAGAGCGTGAAGACCCCTTCCAACTCGGGACCCACCAGCAGGCGGCGGAGCAACAGGAATCCTCCAAACCCCAGGCCCAAGAGGGCGATGCCCATGCCCGCCAGGCTGACGATCTGAATGGGAAGCAGCGAGAACCCGGTCATGAGGTCGAAGTTCAGCCGGATCAGCCGGAACAAATTGTACTTGGACCGCCCGTTGGTCCGCCGGTCGTGAGCCACGGGGATCTCTGCTGGAGTCGCGGCGAAGGTGTTGGCAAGCGCCGGGATGAAGCCGGAGACCTCGCTGCAGGTCCGCAGGACGTCCACCACCTCCCGCCGGTAGGCGCGCAGCATGCAGCCGTAGTCCCGCATTTCCACCCCGACGACCTTGGAGGTGAGCTTGTTCACCACCCAGGAGAGCAGCCGGCGAAACGCGTGGTCCTGGCGATTCTGGCGCCACCCACCCACGACATCGTGGCCCTCACTGATCTTGTCCAGCAGCCGAGGGATCTCCTCGGGCGGGTTCTGGAGATCCGCATCCAGGGTCACGATGACGTCGCCCCGGGCATGGTCCATTCCGGCGAACACGGCCGCATGCTGGCCATAGTTCCGGTTAAGCTGGATCACCCGGACCACGTCGTGTTTCTCCTGCAGGCGGCGCAGCAGCTCCAGGGAGCGGTCGCGGCTGCCGTCATCCACGAAGATCACCTCGTATGGATGGCCGAGGTCCGCCAGCACCGGCTCCAACCGCTCGTACAGCGGTTCCAGATTCGGCTCCTCGTTGAAAACGGGAATGACGACAGAGACGGCGGGGGCGGGAGGTTTCGCCCTCTCCTGGCTTGGTGAAGGGGTATCTGAGGTCATCTCAGAACTTCCTCGCTAGGAATCCTCTGCACCCAAACGCTGGTCAACTTCCCGAAAAAGGCCGCCGGATTCTACTTCACACGTTTCGCGGGTGTCAAGCCGACATCCCACGTTGAATCCTCAGCATTTCCAGGCGGTTATGGAGGGTCCGGCGATCGGGCGGCATTCAGGAGGTCTTTTCGGGAGTCGCCACATGCTGGGGGGGGTCTTGGGGGGCGCTTCGCGCGCCGTGGGTCCGACGGGTGTCCCTGAGTCTAGTCTCGACAAGCTGTGGGGGGCGGCCACAAGGAGGGCCGTCCCGGTCCTCCGCGAAGGGCGAGCGCTTCTAGTGAGGTTGGAGCGGGGCTGGATTCAGGGGAGGTGCAACGGGTCAGGCGTGCTTCTCGGTGACGACGTTGCCCAGGACCAACAAATCAAGATCCTGCAGACATAGCTGACCTAGCCAGTTGACTTGAACCCAGACATTGTAGTTGGACCGCAAAGCACGCAGAGAACTCCCTGATATTTCTCGGTGTGCGGATCCGACATCCCGGAGGGTCCCGGAGATTCTGGACAGTCACATAGCTTGGATTTGCTGAGAAATGTTGGCCCTTTGCGGTCTCTGCGACCTTTGCGGTGAAAAATCTGGGTTGAATGCTACTTGAACGCCGCCGCCGCCGCCAGTATCACAAGACCGAACTGCCCGAAAATCGTGGCGACATCGCGCCACAGCGGAAGCGCGAGGTATTTGGGCTCGACCGACGGGGGCGCCAGGATGGCATCACCCGGCTCCAGTTCTCGAACCTTCGTGTAGCCGCGGATAACACTGCCGTCAGCCTTAACGATGTACACCTCGTCCTTGTCCGCCTCCTTGCTCAGGCCCCCTGCCTTCTCGATGTAGTACTCCGCCGGCACCCCCGGCGAGTACAACAGCGCCGTTGGGTTCCGAACGCTCCCCAGTACTAGGACGGTGGCGGGACGCTCCGGAACGGTCAGCGCATCCCCGTCCTCGAGCGCGATGTCCGACTCGCTTTCTTCGAAGCCCGCAGGATCTCCCAACCGGATGACGACCCGCCCTCGAAGGGCGCGCTCTGAAAGCAGGCGCAGGAAGGCCCGGCGTTGCTCGACTGTCTCCCGAATCGCGACGCCTTGCTGCGCACCGCCGGCCGCTGCCGCAGCCAGCGCGCTGGTTTCGGCGAACAGCCGTCCTTCCTGAACCCGAACGAACTCGTCGAGCTGCTCCTTCTCCTTCTTCCGGACGGATTCCCGCGTGAATACAGCCGCCTTTGGATACGCCTTATCGGTGAAGCCGCCGGCGCGGCGGATGACCGAGCTCAGCCGTTCTCCCTTGGTGATGGAATAGGTCCCTGGTCGCTTCACTTCACCACTCAGAGTGAATGTCGCTGGTCCCACCACCTCAGATTGCACGCTGATCTTGTCCATCGGCTGAAGGACGATGTCCCGGGTTGGATTCGGCGCCGGGTTCGGCACAGGGTTCGAGGCCCACAGATCGTGTGCATCAACGGGGATAATCTCACGAGTGAAGTCGGGGCGGACCCGGACCACCTCCACGCGATTCAGGTATGCCTCGGGAAGCAGCGTCTCCGGCTTGAGCAGGTCGCTCAGGCGCATGCCCGGCTTCCATTCGTATTGGCCCGGCGTTCGGACGAATCCCTCTAAGGTGACGACGTTTTGCAGTCGGTCCTGTGCGGGGAAGACTACGACAACGTCACCGTCTCTGAGCAGCTCCGATTCTCCCCCTCCCCGCCCCATGCCGAACGGAAGATCCATGATCACCTTCCCTGCGGCACCCTGGACGCGTTCCACCTGAACCCGATCGAGCTGGCCGCTCGGCAGTGGACCGCCTGCCATAGCAATTAGGGCGCCTACAGACGTGCCGGGACGTAACTCGTATATGGCAGGACGCTTGACCTCACCCGTGATGGCCGCGACCGGACCGATGGGCGGGACAAAGATCGTATCGCCGGCCTGCAAAGCCGGACCAATGGACCGGTCACCTCGCAGGAGGAAATCATACAGGTCCGCCTCCTCGAGCATCCGCCCGCTCCGCGTGATCCGAATCGCGCGGAGTGTCCCCATCTTCGTGGGACCGCCGGCCACAAACAGGGCGTCAAGCACGGTGGAGAAGGGACTGATGGTATAAGCTCCAGGTCGCGCCACTTCACCGACCACGTACACCGCGATGCCGCGGAGTTCGGCCAGGGCCAAGCGCAATTCGAAGCCGGAGTAATATCGCGCCAGCCTGGCTTTCAGGACTTCCTCTGCCTGGGTCAATGTGAGGCTCTGCAGCGGCACCGACCCGACTCGAGGGACAAAGGCCGATCCGGTTCGATCCACCACCAAGGTCACCGAGTCATACAGGGCGGTGCCCGGAATGTTCCACACGTAGAGGATCAGGCTATCCCCCGGCCCAAGTGTGTACTCCGGGCTCACCGGGAGGTTGCTGGCCGGCATCAGCGTGGGCAGGAGGGTTCGGAAGGCATCATACCCGAATTGAAACAAGTCGCGTGAAATCTGTGGAGCGGTTGGTGTCCCGCGCCGCACAACCTCGGTGAGCGGTAAGGACGGAGGCTGGAGGAATGCCCGCTCCAGGGGAGAGCGCGGGACTGCCCGCGTGGCCAGGATAGTCGAGGTATCCAGGACGAAGGAGGCAGAGACCGTGGCCAGGTTCCCAGCCGCATTCTTGATGCTGGCGACGATGGTATTTTGGCCCTCCGTCAGGACCGGCTGCTGCTCCTGGGCGGTCAACCCGCCAGTCTGGGTCTCCGGGCTGAGGCGCTCCAAGCCAGCGTCGCGACTCGGCTCACCCGCCCGGCGCGGGGCGGGTCGCCATATAGCCCCGTTCGGTGTCACCTGGAACTGGGAGGTCCGGTCAACGCCATTCACAAACACCCGGAAGGTCCCCGTGTCCAGCTCGCCCCGCGGATCCTGGTATGTGATGTCGATCCCCTGATCCCTGCGGGTTACGATGGCGCCATTTCGCGGATCCACAATCGTGATGACCGGGAACGCAGACAGCTCCCTGGCCACGCGGGGTACCGCCGCTTGTCCGAGCTGGCCCGCCTGCCCCGCCTGCTCCGGAGCCGCCATTCCCGGCGCCTGCGCCGCCACGGGCATCGGGGTCCCCAACTGGATCGCCAACACCACCGCCACCCAGCCCCGCACTTGCCTTACTGTGCGACTCACCCTTACATGGCTACGCCACATTTTCGGCATCTCCCACTTGACTCACCCACTGAAGAACGTACGCCCGTACGCCTGTACGCCTGTACGAAGGTACGCGGCCGGACCTCGCTACTCTTGCATCGCGATCTCGTGTTCTCGATTGGCACCGTATGTTCGTATCTTCGTACTCCCGTACGCTCTTGTTGGTAATTCCGCATTCCCCATCGCAGTCGATATCGCTCTGAACCTTGTTACTTATACTTCCGACGAACCTCGGCCAAAGTCTTCACAAGCCCTTGAGCCTTCTGTTTCCGCGCCAATTCTATTGTCCGACGGAATTCGGGATTCTCGACGATCAGATCGTCCACTACGTCATCGTCCAATACATTCCGCACCACCAGGACCGGGTTTCCCTCAGCGGTGAGAACCAGCGGCTCTCGCTTGGCTTTCAGGATCCTCCTCCGCAATCTTTCATCCAACGTTTCGATCTTCATAGTCTTCAAAGTAATTGCCCAGACAAAACAGATGGAAGTCTAAAGCCGACCTACAAGGAAGAACGCGAGACCTCTGGCAATGCAAACTCAATCTTTTTCCCCACCACCTCTGTAGCGTCGATCACCTCAATCCCGATGAGCTTACCCTCCGCGCTAAAATCCGCATGTACACCCGGCATCACGGTAATCGTCTTCGCCGCTTTCACCTCTGGCTCCGCAAAAGCGATATAGAGGAGATCTCGGAGCGGATCGTATTCGACCCTCATGACCTGCCCTCCATCCTGGGAAACCCCGTCCCGTACCTTGCCTTAACGGTCAGTATCATAACAGAATCATCGATCCGTTTGTAGTACACTGTGACTTCCTTCTCCTCAAAGAACTCTCCTTCCCAGAGGTTATGATATGGAAGCACAAGCACCTTTCCGCTGGTTCCCGGCTTAGAATCGCCGGCCTCCCATCCATCATTGAACGCCCTTTCAATTTCATCCTTCGTGACCCCTCGTTGCACCATACGAACTCGCCTCTCCTTCCTCCACTGCCCGTACTGGCGCTGCGAATCACTTCTGACTCACTCCGCGCGACCTCGGCGGAAATGTCCCCCACTTGAATCTAGCACACGTTCGGCCGTCTTGGCATCCCAGTCTTCTAGCTTCCCGGCCTCCCAGCCTCCAAGCCTCCTGGCATGAGGTACTCCGCAACCCGCATTCCGCATTCCGCATTAGGGCTATTTACTTGACTCAACCTGGCCCCATATATAGTGTCCGGGGCCGTGATCGAGGATTACCCGCGGAAGCTCATGGAACTCGAACGGCGGTTCGCCACTGAGGACGCCTGCCGACACTACCTCTTCCAGCTCCGCTGGCCGGACGGGTCGTCTGCCCGCGCTGCGGCGGCACCCAGGCGTGGCCGATGCGCACGGGCCGCTGGCTGTGCGGGGGCTGCCGGCACCAAGCCTCGGTGACCGCCGGCACGATCTTCCAGGACAGCCACCTGCCGCTCACCACCTGGTTCCGGGCGCTCTGGTACGTGACGACCCAGAAGCCCGGGGTGAGCGCCCTGGGCCTCCAGCGGGTCCTGGGGCTCGGGAGCTACAAGACCGCCTGGGCGATGCTCCACAAACTCCGGCGCGCCATGGTCCGCCCGGGGCGAGACCGCCTCCGGGGCACCGTCGAGGTCGATGAGACCTACTGGGGGGCCGAGGAGGCAGGGGTGATTGGCCGCTGGACCGAGTCCAAGGCCATCCTGATCGTCGCCGCCGAGGCCGACGGAGCCGGCATCGGCCGGATCCGGATGCGCCACCTCCGGGCGCTGACCCGGGCGCAGGCGCACAAGTTCATCGCCGCCGCCATTGAACCCGGCAGCGTCGTGCGGACGGACGGCCTGAACATCTACGAGGGCCTGGCGGGCTACGTCCACGATCGCCAGGTCCAACGGCAGCAACCCGAGGGGCAGCACCTGCTGCCGCGGGTGCACCGCGTGGTCTCGCTCCTGAAGCGCTGGCTCTTGGGCACCCACCAAGGGGCGATCCGCCACGAGCATCTGGACGATTACCTCGATGAGTTCACCTTCCGGTTCAACCGCCGGAAGTCCGCGTCGCGGGGGAAGCTGTTCTACCGCCTGGCGCAGCAAGCCGTCCAGGTGGAGCCGGTGCCGTTCGTCTCGCTGTCGAAGCACAAGCTGTAGTACCTGGTTGAGTGAAGTAAATAGCCCTATTCCGCATTGAGCCCGTACCTTGGCACGCTTTTCGTATTCCAGTCAATTCCGCATCCCTCTCCCCCTGCCGTGGTCAGTGGTCCGTAGCCAGTAGTCAGTGGTCCTTTCTCACGCAGTCTGCGACCACCTTCGTACTCCCGTACCTTCGTACGCCTTTCCCGTCAAGCGTCCAAGCGTTCCAGCGATTGTGATTCCGGCCTCCTCAGCTTTCCGCGCCCGACCCGCGGTCACGACCATGATTGACATGTAACCCAAGGTGGGTTATAGAAGGTGTGAAAGGAGATACCACATGAAGAGAAAGGCTTTACCCAAAACGGTCCGCCGGAGCGTGGCCTTGTCCCGTCAACTCGTCGAGGAAGCCAGCGCTCTAGCCCCCCAGGATCTCCGCCAGAACTTCAATCGCCTCGTTACCGTGGCCTTGCAAGAGTTCGCCGCCCGGCAGACGGCACGTACGTTTGAGGAAGCCATGGCGCAAATGGCGGCCGATCCCGCGATTCGCGCCGAATGTGCCGCGATTTGCCATGACTTCGCCATCGCCGAGGCGGACGGGCTGAAGGATGATTAGCCGCGGCCAGATCTACTTGGTCAACCTCAGTCCCACCCACGGCCGGGAACAAGCTGGGCGACGACCCGTTCTGGTGGTCTCGGCAGACGCCATCAATCGCCAGCCGCTCGTGGTCACGGTGGTCGTTGGCACCGACGCAAAGAACGTGCCTCGTGACTATCCGACGAACGTCCGCATGACAGCCAAGGAGACCGGTCTTCCGAGAGACAGCGTATTCCTCTGCTTTCAAGTTCGCTCTTTGGATCCAGCCCGTTTCTTCGACCCCAAGACCCACCGTCCAAACCTCGCGGGAACCGTTCCATCGGCTCGCATGGCGGAGGTCGAGAGAGCCCTCAGGCTGGTGCTCCATTTGTAAGGGGCCCGGGTTCCTTTCCCTCCCCGCTTTCCTCCACCTCCCCTCTTCCCTCTTGACCACCGGACACTTATCCCTGAACCTCGCCCCTCAGCATCGGTCTCCAGTCGAATCCGAAATCCACAATCCGAAATCCGAAATGGAGAGGCGTCCCAGCCTCCCAGCTTCCTAGCATCCGGGCTTTCCAGCTTTCTTGCCCGCCAACGATCTGATCCCGCATTCAGTCGAGGGATTCGACATTCGAAATTCGACATTCGAAATTGAGGTATTTAGCATTCCGCACTTCGCATTCTGCATTTGAGATCGTACCCTCGTACTTTCGTACGTTCGTACGCTTTTGCTTCTGGTGTTCATTCCGCATTCCCCATTCCGCATTCCGCATTTCGCATTGTGATGATTCCGCAATCCGCATTTGAACCGTACCTCCGTACCCTCGTACTTTCGTACGCTTTTCGTAGTAGGCGTAGGCTTCGCATCCAGCTCTTCATGCTTGACAGTCGTGGCAGGCGTAGGTTAAACTTTTCTGAAGTTTGTTTAACTCCAGAGGAAAGGACTTGACTATGCCCACCGTCAAGACACTGGCCAAAGGCCAAATCGTCATCCCGGCAAAGCTCCGCAAGAAGTACCGCATCAGACCTGGCACCGAGCTTCAGCTCCTCGAATATGGGGGCATCATCTATCTGATCCCACCGGTCGCCGATCCCATCAAGGCTGCCGCCGGTTGTCTCCCCCCGAAGACTTCTCTCGCCAAGAGGCTGCTAAGAGACCGCACGAAGGGATTTGCGTGACCATGCGATTGGTCTTTGATAGCCATGCGTTGCTCAAATTCTTTCAACAGGGGCCTGGCGCCGCCAGAGTTGAGCGCTGGCTCCGAATGGCGCAACGCCGCAAGTGGGTCCAATACCTCTGCGCGATCAACCTTGGCGAGATCATCTACATCACCAAGGGGCGATTCGGGGATCAGCAAACAATCGCGGTGTTGGCTCACATTCACCGCTTGAAATTCACAATCCTTCCCGTGCCCAACGAGCTCATCTACGAGGCCGCCGAATTCAAAGCGGAATACGGCATTTCCTATGCAGACTGTTTCGTCCTCGCCTGCGCGATACGGCATGCAGCCAGTATCGTCACGGGTGACCCCGAGTTCCGCAAGGTCAGTCACCTCGCAAAGATCCACTGGATCTGAAAACTCACTGGCCCATCTCCCCCTTATGTCTCCCGCCTCACCCCTCACGGCCACCGGGTTGCCAGCCAGAAGCCTGCTCGCTTTCCAGCCTTCTCGCCGTCCAACCTAAGTGATTTCGCATTCCCCATTTGAAGCGTACCTTCGTACATTCGCACCTTCGTACTCTTGTGCGCTCTTGTTGGCAATTCCGCATTCCGAATTCCGTATTTCGCATTCGAGATCGTACCTTCGTACTTTCGTACCTTCGTACGCCTTTGCCTGTCGAGGCGTCACTGCCTCCTCGCGTCCCAGCGTTCCAGCGATTCAGTTCCGCACCTCAAGGGTAAAGAGATTCCGCACCGGGAGCCGCTCGCCGGCTTCCAAGATTTCCAACGCAACAATCTCGTCCTTGGCGGTTACGTGGAGGATGACCCCCTCTTTGATCTCTACACCCCCGGCAGGACGCTTCGATGAGAAGCGAATAAACGCGGCATCAACTTTTTTGTCATATCGGACCTTCATCTTTTTTCCCTCCAACGAACTCCCCTCAAAGGATAAGCAGACACTACAACGGGTTCCTGCTCCACAACGTATACGACTTTCAACGGAAGAGAGCCGAAACGTCCTGGAAATGTTTTATGAGCGATAGACTGGAGTTTGCTCGACGCGGGATGGAGCGGTGCCCTGGATGAGTTCGAGAACTCTCCGTGCCACAGGCTCTTCGAGCAGCACCTCATCGGTAAAAGGGTCCGCCAAGACAGGAACCTGCTCCACGACGGTTAGCTTTCCCTTGATCCTGAGAGTGATCGCCCGAATTTCTCGCCGAAACTCAGTCATTAGAGCGGCACTGGCAGATCGGAAAAAAGCGAGAAACAGCTTGACCCAGAGTCCGGTCGCCCATATACTGTATTTACCGTATCTCCTGGAGATACGGTGGAAAGCGAGGTGGCGCCATGTCTCGCGAAAAGATGGTCTACATCTCTGAGGAAGCCCACCAGCGACTCAAGTTAATCGCCGCCCGCCGCAACCGCCGAATGGGGCAGCTCGTGGAAGAACTGATCGAACAAGAGCTCGTTGACCTGGCCAACCCTTGGACAAGCCTGGAAGGCCTGCTCCTTCAGCAGCGCGTCCTGGCCCAAGTCTGGGATGACCCCGCGCTGGATGTGTACGACCATGATTGAGCTGCGCCGCGGGGATGTCGTGCTCGTCGCCTTTCCCTTTGTTGCCCAGAGCCAACTGCAACGAAAGCGCCGGCCAGCCCTGGTAGTCCAGGCAGATCGGTATAACCGCCGCCGGGCAGCGGTAATCATCGCGGCCATTACGAGCACCCGAGCTTACGAGCACTTCCCCTGCAAGCTGCCTGTCTCAAAAGACAGCCCCGAAGGACGCGAAGCCGGGCTCAAAATCGACAGTGTGGTCGACTGTCAAACCCTGGCCACGGTACCGCGGGACGAGATCGTCCGCCGCCTCGGAAGGTTCCCGCCTGAACTCATGCGCCAGATCGACCACGCCCTGGGGGATGCCCTGGGCCTGATTGCTTCCTCTGCCTAGCATGCTGGGACGCGTTTCCAACCCATCTTTCGTCCCCTCGTACTTTCGTACACCTTTGGTCTCGCGGTTCATTCCGCATTCCGCATTAAACTGCGAAGAGCGTACGACTGTACGAATGTACGAATGTACGCGACCGAAACCCGTTATCTTTGCCACCTGATCTCACGTTTGCCATCCGGATCGTATACTCGTACTGGCGTACTTTCGTACTCTCGTACCTTCGTACGCTCTTGTTGGTAATTCCGCATTCCGCACTTCGCCGTTCCGCATTCAAGAGGTACCTTCGTACGCGTTTGGCACTTGAACCCTGCCAGCCTACCAGTCCTCTACCGTTTCAGCCCCGTCCAAGCTCAGGTGCTCTCGCCTTTTCGCCACCCGATGAGCTCCAGTCGCACAATCGAGTTGACAAATGTGTAGACAGATGTGTAGACTTCCTTGTAAACGTAACCGTCCGCTGTTGCATGGTTGAAAAGGAGACGTCCAATGCCGACCACAAGGATCTCAGCGCCGAGCCACCAGGCTCTCCGGAGGCTTGCAGAACAGTCCGGGGAGTCAATGCAGACCCTCCTTGAAAAGGCCGTTGAGCTTTACCGTCGCCAGCGATTTCTGGAAGAGAGCAACCGGGCCTTCGAAGCGCTGCGGGCCGATGCCTCGGCTTGGAAGGCCGAACAGGCCGAACGCGAGCTATGGGATATCACCGTGGCCGACGGTCTGGAGAAAGAGTGAGCCGTGCCTGAGCCCTCGCGCGGAGAGGTCTGGCTCGTCGATCTCAACCCCAGTCGGGGCCACGAACAGGCGGGAGTCCGGCCCGGGCTGGTGGTCTCGGTGGACCCGTTCAACCATGGGCCAGCGGGGCTTGTCGTGCTCCTGCCCCTCACAACCATCGGCAAGGGCATTCCTTTTCACGTCGAGCTGAACCCCCCTGAGGGTGGGGTGAAGGTCAAGAGCTATATCAAGTGCGAGGACATCCGATCGGTGGCCAAAGAGCGACTATCGCGCCGCTGGGGGAGAGTTTCAGGATCAACCTTGGCGGCAATCGAAGATCGCTTGCGGATCCTTCTTGGCCTCTGAATCGCCATCCAAGCCCGGAATCCGCACCAGGGCTTACCTTCGTACTTTCGTACGCTCTTGTTGGTCATTCCGCACTCCGCACTTCGCATTCCGCATTCGAGACCGTACCTTCGTACATTCGTACGCTCTTGTTGGTAATTCCGCATTCCCCACTCCGCATTCCGCATTCGAGGTCGTACCCTCGTACCTTCGTACGCCTTTGAGCTGTTGGGCCTCCCATTCCTCCCTACGACGTGTTTGTTCCGATGCCGTCAAGACAAGTTCTCCTTGACATATCCGACACAGGCATTATAATGCTGGCATCATGATTCAAACGAGGAGGGAAATCTCTCATGAAATCCAGAACGATGGTGTACCTGGAGTCTGAGCAGCTTCAGGCCTTGAGGGGTGAAGCGAAGACACAGGGCATTTCTCTGGCGGAACTTCTACGGCGTCTGGTGCACGCACACCTCGAGAAGCGCCACAACCTGGCTCCCGCCCCGCCAAGCGCGTTCCTAAGGCTCGTGGGATTGGGCGCCAGCGGGCGGGAGGATATTTCCGAACATCACGATGACTACCTAGGCAAGGCTCTCCACGATGAGCATGCTGGTTGATACCGGAGCGTGGTATGCACTCGCCGACACGTCGGACCGCCACCACGAAGAGGCTAAGGCATTCTACGCCGAGCACGCTGCGACGACTCGCTTTGTGACCACCGACCTCATCGTCGCCGAAACCTGGTCCCTCCTTCACTCTCACCTTGGGCGGTCGTCTGCCTTCATTTTCTGGGAAACCCTGAGGGAAACGCGGATCCCAATCTTGACCGTGGAACCCGTTGACCTGGAAGCGGCCTGGCATATCGCCCAGGCCTTCCCAGACCAGACCTTCAGCTTCGCAGACTGCATGACCTTCACCCTGATGGAGCGGCTGAGAATCTACGATGCGTTCGCCTTCGACGCCCACTTTCTGGTCTATCGGTTCGGCCCGGGACGCCAGAGGGCCTTCCGCCGCTTCCCGCGCTAACCCCGATCCGAAAAAAGAGCCGAGCGTAGAATCAGCATCCCCCTGCATGCGAGGCCCCGTGGAGGGGAATACCCATGGCCTCCTATAGGGGGCCTGAGGGCCCCGCTGACCCATCCCTTCTCCGCGTCTCTCTTCGCGTCTCCGCAGGGCATTCGGCCTCAGCGGAATTTCGGATCGGGGCTAACAATCACCCGCCCTACCGCATTCGAAAGGCACCTTCGTACGCCTTCGGCCTCCCAGCGTCCCAGCGGTAGTCATTCCGCATTCCCGCCGGGCCGGATGGCCCTCCCTCTGGGGCGGATGCCCCTCCGGGGCGGAGCCTGGGCCGGAGGCCGCACTTCGCATT
>CAZNWB010000009.1:0-59812 GCA_964576535.1 uncultured bacterium
GGCCGGTCCGAAGCCCGCAGAGCGGGCTTCGGACCGGCCGGGAGGGAGGCGTCTATGAAGAAATGGTGAGATGTGCTTGGCGCTCGGCCTTGGCCAGCTCGGCGAAGTTGGCCCGGGACAGGACACCCATCATCTTCTCCTGGGCCTCTTCCCACACCTTGTGCATGGGACAGATCTTGTCGCGGCTACACTCGCCTGGGCCCATCAGGCACACGTTCAAATGGATCGGTCCCTCAATGGCCTCGATCACGTCCTTGATGCTCACCTCCTCGGCCGGGCGGCCGAGGGAAAAACCGCCCTTGGCCCCCCGGTGCGATTTGACGATTCCCGCCCTGGCCAGGGCCTGAAAGATCTTGGCCAAGAATCGGGGTGGCACATCCTGCGCTTTCGCGATCGCAGAAAGCATGTTGACCTTGCCGTTGTCCTGTTGGGCCAGGTACAGGACCCCCCGGATGCCGTACTCACCTCCGCGCGTCAGTTTCATCGGTGACCCTCCTGAGTCTTCCTTCTGGGACAAATGAGACCTTGCACGCCTTCTGGCTGGCTGAAGAGCAAACCGCATACCAGGATGTATATTTCCAGAAGTGGCTGGGTTCAGTGGGCATACCACTCACTCGGAACAGTGAAACAGCTTGAATTCAAAGGATTCTGGTCAGGAATGTCCCGATGATGTCAAGGGGACATTTCTGGGGAATCCGGGACATTTTAGATCTTTAACAGATAGGCGTTGCGGGAAATGCCTCAATATCTGTCTGCTTTCCCCCAATTGTGAGTCGAGACCACGGGGCGGGGACCCAGCCAACGGGCCGCAGGCCTAAGGTTGGCTGGGTGCCTGGCCGGTCCCGGGCACGGCCCGGGAGAGGCGGGCACCCATCGCACCTCCCCGGGCGGGAGATGTGCGATGGGTCCCGGCCCCGGATGATAGTAAGGTGAGCCGTGAGGCGAGACAAGAACCGATACGAACGGAGGCCTGCCAGCAGACTGAGAAGGGCTAAAGGGCCGCCAGGATTCCGCCATCGACTCAGGGTGGCGCCTGCCTCACCCAGCCCCCGGGCGATAGTGAAGCCCAGGCCCTGACTGGATCCCGTGACCAGAGCGACCCTGCCTTTCAGGTCAAAGAGCCGAGTGTTCATGGATCGTGTCCTCTATTCTCAGAGGGTCGTGGCCGAGCACTGTTCTGGGACGCAGCGGATCGCCTGGGCGATGTCCCGGCGGTCGTGGGTCGTTGCCCCGGCGAATTCCGTGTCACCCGGCTATGGCACGACCGGCTGGATCACATCGCCAATGCGGATTGTGCCGTCGGTGACGATCCGGGCGCGGAGGCCGCCGCGATGGATCAGGCCCTCGCGGACGCCCGTCTGCGTCAAACTCTCCAAATGGCCACAGGGCTCGCACAACCGGACGCCCTCCAACAGGACCTCGCCCACCCGGAACTGCCGTCCCACCAAGTGATTCAAGGGCACGCCTCGGGTGGTGATGTTCCTCCGGCTGGCCCCAGGCGCGAGGACGATTCCCGCCTCCTGGGCAATGGCATCGTAAGTCTCGGCCTCTATCAGGGTCACCTCACGCCCTGCGCCCGGCCGGGTGGAGTACGTCCCCGTCTTGCGGAAGTACCGGTCGCCCTCGAGACCCTGGCCAGGCACCGCGCGGATCTCCGAAACGGACAGCATAGCGCCGGCCGCTTCCTGGGCGATATGCATCGCCGACACGACCCCCCTCCACGTCATATCCGACGTATGGCCGGGTCCAGTCATGGCCCCCCTCCCGATCGCACCTGCCTCTCCTCAGTGGAACGCCGTGACGACGTCGATCCAGACGCGGATGGCCGCCAGGGCGATCAGGATGGTCAGAAGTCCCCGCAATGTCCGCACCCGAGTCCGACGGCTGGCCCACTCTCCAAGCGCGACACCGGGCAAGGCTCCCAGGACCAAGACCACGGCCGGACCCAAGGGGATTTGAGCGGTCACCAGCTTTCCCAGGAAGCCCGCGGATGCCGTCCAGACGGTGATGGCCAGAGAGCTGCCAATCGTGAGGCGGGTGGGTACCTTCAGGAGCGTAATGAGCAGTGGGATCAGGAGGAATGCACCCCCGGCGCCCACCAGCCCCGCCATGACCCCGACGCTCACCCCGACGGCGGCCGCCGAGGGACGGGACAGATTCTGCTCCTCAGGCTTGGGCGAGCCGTCTCCATCCCGCTCCTCGGGCGCAGCCCACATGAGTCCTGCGCCCAGGGTTGCCATCAGGGCGAAGGCCAGGAGGAGTCCCCAGGAAGAGACCCAGCGAGACCCGATGCCCCCGAGCAGAGAACCGAACGCCGCTGCGGCGCCCGCGCTGATCGCCAGCTCTCGATGAATGGAGCCGTGTGCGCCGTGGGCAATGGCACCAGCGGCCGCGGCGAAGAAGACCTGAACCATGCTCAGGGCGGCGACCACCTTCATGTCCAGGGCCCCCAGACCCAGGCCGCCCGGGACGTAGAGAAGGAGGGGAATCATGATGATGGCCCCGCCGATGCCAAGCAGGCCCGCGAAGAAGGCGCCCACGAACCCCAGGCTGGTCAGGCAGACTGCCAAGGCGGCGCTCACACCAGACTCCTAGCGGCACCGATCAGGGTCCGCAAGGCCCCGATCCCCAGTCCCGACGCGAAGAAGATGGTCGTGGTCAGCATCCTGCCACTCGCAACCGTGCTTCGTGACCTGCCGTCCCAGAGATGAAGCGGGAATCTGCCGCGCGAGAAGGAGCGGGCTCGACGATTGGACGCCTGATTATACGCCAGGAATCGATCCGCAGAAAGACATCCACGCCCCGCGTCTCATATCCCAGATAATGGGATCCCGTCAAGGGAAGGGTGAGGGGTGGGGTGGTCCTGGCAGAGGACAGGGTCCCGCGGGTTATACTACGGGCAGGGATGAAATCTCCGGGATGATGGGAAGAGTCGGTGGCGCCTACTGCGTCCGTCGGACGTAGAAGGTAAACACACCTTCCCGCTCGTTCCGCCTCAGGAGTGCCTGGCCGGTCTGCTTGCTCCAGGCCTCCATGTCCGGGACGGAGCCGGGGTCGGTCGTCAGCATCTCGATCACCTGGCCCACGCCGATCTTCTTGATGGCCTGCGACAGCCTGATGACAGGCATCGGGCAGAGGGTCCCCCTGCAATCCAGGACGAGGTCCACCGTTGGCTCGGTCATGGGCTGCCTCCAGACACAATGCTTTCGGCCGGCACCAGAAGCCGCCAGGCAAATCGCCCGGGGGCGCCCCATGGCGCCCCCGGGTCCCTCACGAGTCTACCGGCGCGCCCGATACCAATCCCAGAACCCGCTGGGTTTCGTGGCGATACCGTGGATGTCCGAGTTCGCTCCCTCGGCCCGGACCTTCGCCACCACCTTCCAGGTCTGCGTGTCCAGCACGGCGAAGCCGCTCTCGGTCCCGGCCAGGGCGTGCGGGTCGCCGGTCACCGGTTTGCCCCGCAGGCTGATGAAGGCGTAGCGGCCGCTGGGGCTGAGATCGAACAGGTCCGGCCGGCTCCCCACCGGGACCGTGCGCAGCCGCTGATGGGTCTGGGCATCCAGGACGTCCACCGCGTCCGCCTGCCGCACCGCCAGCAGGATGTACTTCCCATCCGGGGTGGGCATGAAGCCGTGCGCGTCTTTCCCGCTGGGCTGGATCTTCTTCACGATCTGGCCCGTCTTGGCATCGGCCACGGTGAACTGGGTGGGTGAGCTGCCGTACAGCCAGCGCTCATCGTGGCTGGGGACCACCGCGCAGCCGTCGCGGCCGATGGGTTGGATGACCGTGGTCACCCGGCCGGCCTTGGCGTCCACCACGGTGATGGTTCCAGCCTGATCGGCGGGCGCGTTCGCCGGCCCGCCCGTGACGACCCAGAAGGTGCTGTCATCGCGAGACCAGAAGGCGCACGACGGCCTGGGGTCCGTGGCGATGGTGCGTCCTTTCGTATAGGTATCTCCACTCGCCATGACCTCTACGATGTTGTTATCCCCGACATTGGCCACCCAGACCCGCGATCCGTCCCAGGAGGGGGTGGCGGCATGGGCCGTGCGCCCGGTCGGGATCCGGGTGATCACGGTCTTCTTCTCCGTATCCACGACGAACATGCCGCCCGCTCGCACGCCTGACACGTAGGCTCGCTTGTAGCCGGGGCCAAAGAGGAGGATGTGCGGGGCCACCGTCGGCTGGGGTCCTGGAGGCGCCAGGGCGATCTCGCCCGACTTGGCGATCTTCACCTCGCCATCCCCTTCCGTCACGCTGTAGATGATGATCTTGTCGTACCCCTGGTCCGGGATCCAAACCTCGTAGGTTCTTGGAGGCCCGCCCAGGAATTCGGGCATACTCGCGCACGCCGCCACCAACGATGCCACCGCAATTGCCAGCGTCAACGTCCCCACGAATCTACGCATGCTCTCCCCTCCCCTGGGGGCGCACCCCGCTTGCCCGCCCCCCGCGCCTGGGTTGTTCCATTCCCCCATGAGCAGCCTCGAACGCGGTGATACGACCCACATGTGGCTCGGCAGACATCCTTTAGATGAACATGGAGACCTTGGCCTGGGATGCAAAGTCGAGGAATGTCGCAGCCCCGGCACACTTCGCGCCCGGAATCAACTCGGCTTGGCTGATGCCCATCAGCCCCATGGTGGTCGCACAGGCATAGAGCGAGACCTCGCACTCCCGGGCGATGTCCATGAGCTCGGGGATGGTGGGCAGCTTGGCCCGGGCGATCCAACTCTTCATCATGGTCGTCGCCACAGCCGTCATCCCGGGCAGCGCGCCCACGAGGTTTGGCACCTTGAGGAACGGAAGCGCCCGGATAGGTGGGGGCATGGCCGGGTTCCCCACCGGACCGACCTTCAGATTGTGGATGCGGTCCTTGTGTAGGATGTCCAGCCCGTAAAAGGTGAAGAAGATCCCCACCTCCCACCCCAGGCTGGCGGCCGTGGTAGCAAGAATCAGGGGCGGGTAGGCCATGTCGAGGGTCCCCTTGGAGGCCACCAGGGCCATGCGGCTCGGCCTCGCCACCTCCGCGGCCAACTCCTTGAAGCGCCGCGCGATCTCTTCGTTCACCTTCTGTTCGATGTACTGCTTCAGTTCAGCGTCCATCCGTGCCTCCTCGGTTGTGACCTCTATATCGGATCGAATTGGTCCTGTCAAGCCGACCAAAGCGTCCTGCCTTCCAGGCTGACGCGGATCACCTGTGCGATCCTTGACAGCAAACGAGCGCAGGTGATACAAAGTGGCCATCATGGGGACGCCCAAGAGCATCGGGGTGTTGGGCGGGATGGGGCCCGCGGCCACGGCCGATTTCTACCAAAAAATCATCCGGGCCACTCCGGCCAAGTCCGATCAGGACCATCTGAAGGTCCTGATCTTCAGCAATCCACAGGTCCCGGACCGGACAGCCGCCATCCGCGGCGAAGGACCCGATCCCCTCCCCGTCCTTATCGCCAGCGCCCAAGCCCTGATCCAGGGAGGCGCAGACCTGATCACCATTCCCTGTGTCACGGCGCATCATTATTATGATGGGCTCCAGCAGGCCGTCCCCGTCCCCATCTTGCATCTGATCGGGGAAACAGTCACGGCTGTAGCGGCAGACTATCCGCGCGTCCGCCGCCTGGGTCTCCTGGCCACCACCGGCACCCTGCAGACCCGTCTGTTCGAACGGTACTTCGAACCCCGAGGCTTCACACTTATCGCGCCCGAGCCGGAGGTCCAGGCCTCTTGTGTCATGGAGGCCATCTACGCCGTCAAACGCGGGGACCCCAAGGAGACGGCGGGACGCCTCATCCGGCAGGCGGCGGAACACCTGCAAGGATTGGGGGTTGAGGCCATCATTGCCGGCTGCACCGAGGTCCCCCTGATTCTTCAGGACGGCGACCTCCCGGTACGCGTCATCGATCCCACGTGGATCCTGGCCCAGGCCGCAGTCCGGTTCGCCCTGGCAGAGGACTCCCCGGCCAGCGCCAGCAGCCAGCGTTGCTACAAGGACCGCGGCTAGCGCAACGCCGATGCAAAATTTCAAACCGACAACAGACAACCGATCAACGGAGAGTCGAAGATGAACCGCGAGCGCCCGATTCAGCCTTTCGTTGCCCGGTTGTCAGTTGTCGGTTGTCAGTTTTGCATTGGCACGGAGTGCATCGGGTGATTGACTTCCGCGGTGTCAACAAGTGGTTCGGCCCGCTCCACGTCTTGAATGACATTAACCTTCATGTCGATGTCGGCCAGGTGGTCGTGGTCTGCGGACCCAGCGGCTCCGGCAAGAGCACCCTGATCCGCTGCATCAACAAGCTGGAACCGATCCAGAAGGGCGAGATCGTGGTGGACGGCATGTCGCTCGGCAGTCCCGCCACCGACATCACCAAGCTGCGGGCCGAGGTTGGGATGGTCTTCCAGCAGTTCAACCTCTATCCCCACATGACCGCCCTCCAGAACATCAGCCTGGCCCCCCTCAAGGTCCGCAAGCTGTCGCGGGAGGAGGCGGGACGAATTGCCCGGGACCTGCTGGCCAAGGTCGGCATCCCCGAGAAGGCGGATCAGTATCCGGCCCAGCTCTCCGGGGGCCAGCAGCAACGGGTGGCCATCGCCCGGGCCCTGGCCATGCAGCCTAAGATCCTGCTCTTCGACGAGCCAACCTCCGCCCTGGACCCAGAGATGATCAACGAGGTCCTGGACGTCATGGTTAGCCTCGCCCGGGAAGGGATGACCATGATCGTGGTGACCCACGAGATGGGCTTCGCCAAGAAGGTGTCCCACCGGATCATCTTCATGGACGAGGGGCGCATCGTGGAGGAGGGGGCGCCGCACGCGTTCTTTGCCAACCCCAAGGAGGAACGGACGCGCACCTTCCTGAGCAAGATTCTGGTACACTAACCGTGATTGGTGATTGTGGATTGCTCTGAATGGGCCGTTCAATCCTCAATCCACAATCCTCAATCGAAAATGGAAAAGGAGGAGGAAGATGCGACGAGTAATGAGTGTTGTGGCAGTAGCCGCGGTCGTCTTCGGCCTGGCGGTGGCGGCCTGGGCGGGCGAGACCACGCTCGAGAAGATTGCCCGCACCGGCACCCTCACCATCGGCACCCGAACCGGCTCGCCTCCCTTCGCGTACGTCAACAAGCAGAATGAGTGGGTGGGCTTCTCCATTGACCTGGTGGACCAGCTCATCGTCCCGGCCGTCTCGAATAAGGTGGGCAAGCCCGTCAAACTGGAGAAGAAGGAGTCCACGCCGGCCACCCGGATCCCGCTCCTCTCCTCCGGTGCCGTGGACCTGATCGCGGGCACGATGACCGACACCCGCCCCCGGCGTGACAGCGTGGACTTCAGCCTCACCTTCTTCGTCACCGGCGCCCAGTTCTTGGTAAAGAAGGGGAGCCCCATCAGGGGGATCCAGGACATCGCCGGCAAGCGCGTGGGGGCCCAGCAGGGCTCCACAAACGCGAGGATCATCCGCGAGCGGTTCCCCAATGCCCAGCTCCGCGAGTTCCCGGACCAGCCGTCCGGCTTCCAGGCCATGGCGCAGGGCCAGGTGGATACCTACACCAATGACGGCATCCAGCTCGCCGGCCTCAGGGCCAAGGCCGCGAGCCCCGGGGACTGGGAGATCGTGGGCGACTTCTACTCCTACGAGCCGTACGGGATGGCCATGCGGAAGGGGGACTCGGACTTCCGCGCCGTTGTGAACAACGGCCTGATGGAGGGGATTGACTCCGGCAAGTACTTCGAGATCTACGAGAAATGGTTCGGGGTGAATAGCGAGCTGCCGTACTTCCTGGACTCACAGATCAGAAAGTTCATGATCTACCAGTCCGTGCCGAAGTAGGGTGCAGTACCAGTTTGACTGGTCGGTCCTCTGGAGGGGCCAGTCCGGCGTCTGGCTCCTCCAGGGGCTCCTGACCACGCTCGAGATCTCGGCGCTGGCCTGGGTTCTGGCCTCGGCCCTCGGCGTCCTGTCGGGGGCGCTCCGTACCGTCCCGGTCCGGCCGCTGCGAGCCCTGGCCACCTTCTACGTCGAGTTCTTCCGGAACGTCCCGCTCCTCGTCTGGATGTTCTTCTGGTACTTCGGGGTCCCCCCGCTCCTGCCCCGGCCAATCCAGGAGTGGCTCTTCAACCACAGCGTCGAGTTCTGGGCCGGCACGCTGGCCCTCGGCGTCTATCACGGCGGCCGCTTCTCCGAGGTGATCCGCTCGGGGATCCAGTCCATCCCCAAGACCCAGTTCGAGGCCGCCGCTTCCACGGGGCTCACGGTGGCCCAGGCGTACCGCCTGATCATCATTCCGATCGCGCTCCGGCTGATCATCCCGCCGCTCACCAACGAGTCGCTCAACCTCCTCAAGAACTCCTCGATCGCCCTGACCATCAGCGTGGCCGAATTGACCTTCCAGACACGTCAAATAGAGACCTACACCGCCAAGGCGTTTGAGGCCCTGACGGCGGGGACCCTGATCTACCTGATCCTCTGCCTGGGTATCGCCGCGGTGATGGCCAGACTCGAGCGCCGCTTCGCCATCCCGGGCCTCATCGCCCGCCCGACCCGCGCGGAGCACTGAGCATGGACGTCGGCGTTGTGGTGAGTAATTTCCGGTTCATCATGGTCCAGGGCTTCCTGGGCCTCGGAACCTTCGCCGGCGGCACGCTCCGGCTGGCGATCCCCGCCATCGTCCTCGGGTTCATCCTGGGGATCTTCATCGGGCTGGGACGACTGGCCCGCTCCCCCTGGATCCGGATCCCCGCGACCGGCTACGTGGAGTTCTTCCGCGGCACGCCCCTCATCATGGTGATCTTCTGGTTCTGGTTCATCATTCCGATTCTGCTGCGCGTCCCGCTCCCGGAGTACGGGGTCGCCCTGACGGCCTTCGTCATCTTCGAGGCAGCCTACCTGGGGGAGATCGTACGGGCGGGGATCCAGTCGGTGCCGAGCGGGCAGGTGGAGGCCGCGACGGCCACCGGGCTCACGCCTGCCCAGACCATGCGCCACGTCATCCTGCCCCAAGCGCTCAGGAACATGATCCCGGCGCTGGTGACCCAGTTCATCGTGCTGTTCAAGGACACGTCGCTGGCGTCCATCATCGGCTACGTGGACCTGACCAAGGCCGCCCAGATCGTGAACAACCGGGAGATCCGGCCCTTCGAACTCTACCTCTTCATCGCGGTGGTCTACTGGCTCTGCACCTACAGCATGTCGTGCTTCAGCCAGTGGATGGAGGTCAAGATGTCGCCGGAGCGTGCGCCCACCCGCCGTGCCGCCCTGCGCGAGGCCGCCCGCGCCGCAACCGCGTGACCCCGCTGGTGCGGCCACGGGCGGAATCGTAGATGAGGGATTTGTGATTGCCGATTGCTCTGAACAGACCTGTCAATCCTCAATCCACAATCCTCAATCGAAACTCTTCCAACTCACTCGCGCCGCCCAGGAGACGATCGAGCGGACCTTCCGGTCCTTCGAGATCTACCTGGTAGCCGCGGCGATCTATATTCTGCCTCAGCTATCCTTTATCCCTCCTGGCCGGGTAGGCTGAAGCGCGTCTGCAGCGCCATTAAGCCCGTCGGAACCGCTCACCTTCCTCCCCCTGACCCGCGCCCAAAGGATAGGCACCCCCGAGACGAGTTGCTTACTGGGGAGGCACGGCGGGGCGCGCCCGTCGGATGGTCCTCCGACCCTCCGTGGCCTGCGGCTTCAACAAAATCCGGACCTTCGATCGCATCTCCCTCGGTGGGCTGCCGCGCTTCCGGGACAGGCACGTTCCGTGCTGAGAGATGACTAGACTCAGTGCGCAACGGGGCGCAGTCATGGGCGAGGCTGCTCGACTCCTCTGGTTCCGCCGTTCCTCTCATCGCTGGCTGACCCGTCTATGTGTCAGCCGGCCCGCGGTCCAGCCAATTCCGCCCACCCGTCCACACCGAGGATCTCATCCATCGCTGCCTGCCTGCTTTCCTCCACCGGATGAACAGGGAGGGATGTGCTATGCGACCAACCCGTAGACTTTGGCTTGTCGGGACGCTCGTCCTGATGGCGGCGCTCTACCTGGTCGCCGCTCCTGCGACGGCACAGCAGGCGGTGCCAGCACCCCAGATCCAGGCCGGCCCGCCGGCGCCACCGGTGCCCAAAATCGACAGCGGTGACACGGCCTGGATGCTGACGTCATCGGCGTTGGTCCTGATGATGACGGCCCCGGGCCTCGCCCTGTTCTACGGGGGCATGGTCCGGCGTCACAACGTCCTGGGCACCATCATGCACAGCTTCATCCTCATGGCGGTGATCAGCATCCAGTGGGTGCTTTTCGGGTACAGCCTGGCCTTCGGCCCGGACGTCCGTGGTCTGATCGGCAATCTCTCCTGGGTCGGGCTGAACGGGGTGGGGCTGGAACCCTTCGCGGACTATGCCGCTACCATCCCCCACCAGGCCTTCATGATCTACCAGCTCATGTTCGCCATCATCACGCCCGCCCTGATCACCGGGGCCTTCGCCGAACGGATGAAGTTCGGGGCCTTCCTCGTCTTCACCCTCCTCTGGGCGACCTTTATCTACGATCCCCTGGCCCACTGGGTTTGGGGAGTGGGGGGGTGGCTGCGCAACCTGGGCGCCCTGGACTTCGCCGGCGGGACTGTCGTCCACATCAGCTCCGGCGTGTCGGCACTGGCCGCCGCCCTCATTGTCGGGAAGCGTCGCGGCTACGGAACCGAACCCATGCCGCCCCACAATCTTCCCCTGACCGTCACCGGCGCGGCTATGCTGTGGGTAGGCTGGTTCGGGTTCAACGCCGGGAGTGCGCTCAGCTCAGGCGCGTTGGCCACCAGTGCCTTTGTGGCGACCCACATCGCCACGGCGGCGGCCACGCTGTCCTGGATGCTCACCGAATGGCTGGCCCGCGGGAAGCCGACGGTCCTGGGGGCGGCCTCGGGCGCCGTGGCCGGTTTGGTGGCCATCACGCCCGCCTCGGGCTTCGTGGGCCCCCTCTCTTCTGTGGCGATCGGAGGCGTGGCGGGATTCCTCTGCTACTACGCCTGCAACTTCAAGACGAAGCTCGGCTACGACGACTCGCTGGACGTCGTCGGGGTGCATGGGGTCGGCGGAACCTGGGGGGCCATCGCCACCGGCCTCTTCGCCAGCAAGGCGGTGAATGACGCAGGAAACAACGGATTGTTCTTCGGCAATCCGGGCCAGCTTGGGGTCCAGCTCGTCGCTGTCCTTGCGACGTGGATCTTTGCCTTTATCGGCACCCTGATCCTCCTCAAGCTCGTGGATCTGGTCATCGGCCTCCGGGTCGAGGAGGAGCAGGAGATCGCCGGCCTCGATCTCAGCCAGCATAACGAGAGCGCCTACGCCCTCGGCATGATGGGTACCACGGGATTTGGCGCTGGCCTGAGTGTGCCGAAGCACTAAGCCTCCCGCCAACAGAACGGGCGCTCCGGCTCCCTCCTTCCGGGGCGCCCGTTCTGTTTTTTCTGTCCGTCCGCCTCTCAAACCATCCGGTGAGAAGACCAGGGTGAGATGCATCGCACCCCTGCCTCGCTTGACCCCGGAGAGCCCAACCAGTATAGTGCCGCATGATGACACGGTTCCCCGCCTGGAACGCATCTCCAAGCGAACCGACTGACTGGAGGTTGCATGGCTGACCCGGTCCGGGCCCTCACCCGGCTCTTTCGGTGGGGGACTGCCCCGCCTGTCGGAACCTCGGCCAAGGAAACCTCCTACGGCGCCGAGACCGAGGTGGCCCTCCGGTTCCGGGCGCTGCTCGACGCCCATGCCCCAACCGTGTCCACGACGGACGGAGAGGCTCTGCGCGCCGCCCTCCTCCCGGTCGTGAAGACCTTCATCGCCGGGGAGCAGGCCGAGATCGAGGCGGCACACCGGGCTGGGGCCAGGGGGCTCGAGGTGGTGGCCCGTCAGGCGGACCTGGTGGACGCGGTGATCAGCCAGCTGTTCTGGCTATCGGACCGGGTGATGCCGCGCGGCCTCAAGGAGCGAACCGAGGGCTGTGCGCTGGTCGCGCTCGGCGGCTATGGCCGGCGAGAGCTGAACCCCGCCTCCGACGTGGACGTGATGTTCCTGTACCCGCGCCGGGTGGACGAGTACGTCAAGGCGGTCCTGGATCACGTCCTATACTTCCTGTGGGACCTGGGCTTCACCGTGGGTCACAGCTGCCGCTCCCTGACCGACGCTGTGCGGATGATGGACGCCGACCTGACGTCGCGAACCTCCATGCTGGAGGCGCGGTTCCTGGCGGGGAGCGAGCTGGTTTTCGCCGACTTCCAGGATCGGATGTGGAAAGCGCTCCAGGGACGCCGATCCCAGCAGTACATCCAGCTCAAGCTCCAAGAGCAGGCCCAGCGGCACGCGAGGTACGGCGGCTCCGTCTACTTGCAGGAACCGAATGTCAAGGAGGGGCCGGGAGGGCTGCGAGATTTCCACACCGCCCTCTGGGTGGCGCGGGCCCGGCATCGCCTGGATGACCTCAAGGCCCTGCCGGCCCTGGGCCTGCTCACGCCCGTGGAACTGGCCCAGTGCCTGCAGTCCCTGGATTTCCTCCTCCGGGTACGGAGCGAACTCCACTACCTGCAGGGGGGCAAGAGCGATGTCCTCAGCCTCTCCTTGCAGGTTCCGGTGGCAGCCAACCTGGGCTTCCGCGACGAGGCGACGTATGGGGTCGAGCGGTTCATGCAACAGTACTTCCTCCGGGCCGGGGCGTTGCACCAGCTCTCTGGGCGGCTCGTCGAGCGCTGCGTGGCCCGGCCAGGCTCCCACGTGGAGGCCGTGATGAAGAAGCTGCGGGCCCGGGACATCGGGGACGAATTCACCGAGATCAACCGCCAGATCCACATCCTTCCGGCGCAGCGCCACTGCTTCCGGGAGGACCCGATCCGGCTCCTCAAGATCTTCTGGTACTGCCTGGAGATGGGCTATGAGTTGAGCCCGGATGCCAAAGAGGCCATCCGCACCCACCTGGACTTGGTGGACGACGAGTTCCGGCGCTCGAACCGGGCCCTGGGGTTCTTCCTGGCCATCCTGAAGGCCCCGCGCGGTGTCGCCACCATCCTGCGCCAGATGCACCACCTGGGCTTCCTGTCGGCCTACCTTCCCGAGTTTTCCCGTGTGACCTGTCTGGTGCAGTTCGACTACTCCCACCGGTATACGGTGGACGAGCACACCTTCGTCCTGCTGGATCACCTGGAGACGCTGGAGAAGACCGAGGATCCGCGCCTGCAGGAGTTCCGGCGGATCGGCAGCGAGCTGAAGAAGCCGGAGGTGCTGAAGCTGGCCATCCTGTTCCACGACCTGGGCAAGGGGGAAGGACACGGCCACGTGGAGCGTGGCGTGGCCCTGGCCGAGGCGGCCCTCGCCCGGATGGGCCTCCCGGAACACGACATCGCCGGGGTGAAGTTCCTGGTGGCGCAGCACCTCAGCATGGCCCTTATCGCCGAGCGGCGCGACCTGGATGACGAACGGATGATCATCGACTTCGCCCGCCTGGTGGGCGACGTCGATCTTCTCAAGATGCTCTACCTCCTGACCTACCTGGACATCAATGCCGTGGGCCCCCAGGTCTGGACCGACTGGAAGGGAACCCTCCTCTGGGAGCTGTTCATCAAGACCCACACGATCCTTACCCGCGGCGTCCCCGAGGGGGAGGAGGAACAGCGGAAAGCCGCGGCGCTTCGTGCGGCCCTGGTGGCGGACCTGGGGCCGGAATTCGGGGCCGAGGTGGTGCGGCAGCACCTGGACCTCATGCCCATCCGCTACTTCCTCACCACCGCCAGCGCCAAGGTCGCCCAGCACCTGCAGCTCATCGAGCGGGTGCGCCGCGGCGAGCCGGTGGCGGTCCGCTGGACTGCCTTCCCGCTGGCGGGTTACTCCGAGGTCTCCGTGTGTGCCCCCGGCGCCCCCGGCCGGTTCGCCAAGGTGGTCGGGACCCTGACGGCCAACGGGATCAACATCCTCTCGGCCCAACTCTTCAGTCGGGCGGATGGCGTGTTCATCCGCACATTCCAGGTAAGCGACGGGCGCGGCGCCGCCCCGGACGACGAGACCGTCTGGCACCGGTTCGCTCGCGATCTGAAAGAGGTCGTCCTCGACCAGAAGAATGTCCGGGAGCTGATCAAGAGCCGGCGGCGCGATCTCCTGGCCAAGCCGATCCCCCGCGGGGGCGAGATGCATACCCGGGTCGAGTTCGACAACGTGGTGTCGGAACGGTACACCGTGATTGACATCCGCGCCCAGGATCGGTTGGGGCTGCTCTATGTCATCAGCAGCACGCTCTCCGACATGGACCTGGACGTGGCTCTGGCCAAGATCGCCACCGAGGTGGATCAGGCCGTGGACGTCTTCTACGTCACCGAGAAGCGGGGGGGCAAGGTGGCCGAGGGGACCCGGATGGAGCAGATCCGGGAGGCCTTGATGCGCGCCATTGCCGAGGGGATCGCCTGACGGACGGAAGGCAATCTGGCAATTCGGCAATCTGGCAATCAGGAAATGCCGGATTGCCTCGCCATCGGCGGGGCTGCCGAGTGCCGGGTACCCTCTGGGTGAGGAGCGCCTGATTGCCGATGACCCGAAATCGAACGAGTCCTGACGAAACGTCCATGAAAATTGACGGGCACACCAAGTTGGCCTTCGTGCTGGGGTATCCCGTGACCCACAGCCTCTCGCCGGCGATGCACCGAGCCGCCTTCGCCGCCACGGGAATCAACGCTGCCTACCTGCCATGGGTGGTTGCGCCCGACCGCCTGGCCGAGGCCGTCCGGGGGCTCCGGGCCATGGAGAATCTGCTCGGGGCAAATGTGACCGTCCCCCACAAGGAAGCCATTGTCCCGCTGCTGGATGGCCTGACCCCCGAGGCGGAGGCCTTCGGTGCGGTCAACACGGTGCTGCCGAGGGATGGCAAACTCATCGGGGACAATACCGATGGCGCCGGGTTCCTTGCCGCCCTACGCGCGGACCTGGGCTGCGAGGCAGGGGGGCTCACCGCGGTCGTCTTGGGCGCCGGGGGCGCAGCCCGGGCTGTGGCCATGAGCCTGGCGCGGGCAGGCGCCCGCCGGATTGTCCTGGTGAATCGCAGCCTGGAACGGGGCAGGCTCGTGGCGGACGCGGTGGCGGCTCGATACCCCGCCTGTGAGGTGGCGGCCCAGGCCTTGCACCCTCGGTGGCAGGTTAAAGAGGTGCCTGAAATCCGGTTACTCGTGAACACGACATCCGTAGGGCTGCACTCGTCCGATCCACTACTCTTCGCCTACTCCAGCCTTTCCGCCCAGATCATGGTGTGCGATCTGATCTACAATCCGCCCGAGACCGCACTCCTGCAGGTGGCGCGATCGCGCGGATGCCGGACCACGAACGGCATGGGCATGCTGGTGCATCAGGGGGCCTTGGCCTTCGAGCGATGGACGGGTAAACCCGCGCCGGTTCACGCGATGCGAGAAGCCGTGGGAATCTGACGCGGGGAGTTTTTCCTTGACAAGAAGGGGTGGGCCGGTAACATGATACACCGCATGAAAATTCTGCACGCGAGGCCCCGGAGAAAAGGACACTAAAGGATGGCAGTAGGAGCCGCCCGCCTTGGCGATATGCTGGTCAAGGCGACCTTGATTACCAAGGACCAGCTCCAGAAGGCCCTCCAGACACAGGAATCAGCCGGGGGCCGCATTGGGAGCAACCTCGTCAAGCTGGGTTTCATCAGCGAAGACGACATCACCTCGTTCCTCAGCCGACAGTACGGTGTCCCCTCCATCAACCTGTCCCACTTCGAGGTCGACCCCAACGTCATCAAGCTGATCCCGTCGGAAATCGCCCAGAAGCACCAGGTCATCCCCATCAACCGCACGGGCAACGTCCTCACCGTCGCCATGGCGGATCCCAGTAACATCTTCGCCATCGACGACATCAAGTTCATGACCGGCTTCAAGGTGGAGCCGGTGGTGGCGGCCGAAACCTCCATCAAGAATGCCATCAACAAGCACTACGACTCGTCCGGCATGGTCGAGGACATCATGAAGAACTTCGATGACAAGGACATCGAAGCGCTCAAGGAGGGCGAGGACGCCGTCAACGTCGCCGAGCTGGGGCAGGCGGCCGAGGACGCGCCGGTCGTCAAGCTGGTCAACCTGATCCTGACCGACGCCATCAAGAAGGGGGCCTCGGACATCCACATCGAGCCCTACGAGAAGAGCTTCCGGGTCCGCTACCGGATCGACGGCATCCTGTACGAGGTCATGCAGCCGCCCACCCGGCTCAGGGCCGCCATCACCTCCCGCGTCAAGATCATGGCCCAGCTCGACATCGCGGAGCGGCGCCTCCCCCAGGACGGGCGCATCAAGATCAAGATGGGCGGCCGGGAGATGGACTACCGGGTCTCCACCCTGCCCACCCTTTTCGGCGAGAAGGTGGTGCTGCGCCTCTTGGACAAGAGCAACCTCCAGCTCGACATGACCAAGCTGGGGTTCGAGTCCGCGGCCCTGACCGATTTCGAGAGCGGGATCCTGAGGCCCTACGGCATGGTCCTGGTGACGGGGCCGACCGGCTCGGGGAAGACGACCACCCTCTACTCCGCCCTGCACCGCTTGAACACCACCGAGACCAATATCATGACCGCCGAGGACCCGGTGGAGTTCAACCTGCCAGGCATCAACCAGGTGCAGATGAAGGCGGAGATCGGCCTGAACTTCGCGGCCGCCCTGCGGTCGTTCCTCCGGCAGGACCCCGACATCATCATGGTGGGGGAGATCCGCGACTACGAGACGGCCGAGATCGCCATCAAGGCCGCCCTCACCGGCCACCTGGTATTGTCCACGCTCCACACCAACGACGCCCCCAGCACCATCAGCCGTCTGCTGAACATGGGGGTGGAGCCGTTCCTGGTGGCCGCCTCCACCAACGTGATCGTGGCCCAGCGCCTGGCCCGCCGCGTCTGCCAGCAGTGCAAAGAGCCCGCGCCGGTGCCGCCCCAGGTGCTGGTCAACCTCGGCTTCAGCCCCGAGGACGCCAAGACCATCGTCCCGGTCAAGGGCAAGGGCTGCATGACCTGCAGCGAGACCGGGTACAAGGGCCGCGTGGCCCTGTACGAGGTCCTGGTGGTCACGGAAAACATCAAGGAGGGCATCCTGCAGGGAGCCTCGGTCATCGAGCTCCGGGAACTCGGCCGCAAGAACGGCATGAAGACCCTGCGTGAGGCGGGGCTGCAAAAGCTCCGAGAGAGCATGACCAGCCTGGAGGAGCTCATGCGGGTGACCACGGGCAACTAACGGGCGACGCTGGGCCAGGAGGCGCCTTGGAATGCCGAATCTGCATGACCTGCTGAAAGAGATGATCGACAAGGGGGCGTCGGACCTCCACATCACCACGGGCATCGCCCCCATGATGCGCCTGCACGGCCACCTGACCCCCATTGGGTCCCAGACCCTCACCCCGGCCGAAACCAAGGCCATGGCCTACAGCATCCTCACCGACCAGCAGAAGCAGAAGTTCGAGGAGCAGAAGGAGCTGGACCTCTCCTTCGGCGTCAAGGCTCTCAGCCGCTTCCGCGCCAACGTCTTCGTGCAGCGCGGAGCCGTCGCCGTCGCCATCCGGACGATCCCCTACAAGATCTTGAGCTTCGAGGAGCTGGGCCTTCCCAAGGTGTTGGTGGAGCTGTGCGAGCGGCCCAAGGGGCTGCTCCTGGTGACGGGCCCCACGGGTTCCGGAAAGTCCACCACACTCGCCACCATGGTCGACAAGATCAACCGCGAGAAGGCAGAGCACATCGTCACCATCGAGGACCCCATCGAGTACGTCCACCAGCACAAGAAGTGCGTGGTCAACCAGCGGGAACTCCACGCCGACACCTACTCCTTCAAGGCGGCGCTGAAGTCCGTGCTGCGCCAGGACCCGGACAAGGTCCTGATCGGTGAGATGCGGGACCTCGAGACCATCGAGGCGGCGCTGACCATCGCCGAGACGGGGCACCTCACCTTCGGCACGCTGCACACCAACTCGGCGGTCCAGACCATCAACCGCATCATCGACGTGTTCCCGCCCCACCAGCAGGCCCAGATCCGGGCGCAGCTGTCCTTCGTGCTGGAGGGGGTGGTGTGCCAGATGCTGATGCGGCGGGCCAATGGGCAAGGCCGCGTCCTGGCCCTGGAGGTCATGATCCCCAACGCCGCCATCCGCAACCTGATCCGCGAGGACAAGCTCCACCAGATCTACGGGATGATGCAGGCCGGGAAGGAGAAATCCGGCATGCAGACCATGAACGAATCGCTCCTCCAGCATTACCTCCGCCGCAACATTACGGCCGAGCAGGCCCTGGCATCCACGATGCAGCCCGACGAACTCCTGCAGATGATGCAGCGGTCGCAGAGCGGTCAGTCGCCACACGCGGGCGCGGGCCTGGCGGCCCGACGCTAAGGCAGAAGGGGAGAGAGAGGCATGGCCGTCTTCGTCTACACCGGACGCACGCGGGGCGGGCAGACCATCACCGGGGAGATCGATGCGCCCACCCGCGAGGCCGTCGTGGCCAAGCTGCGGTCGCAGCAGATCGTGGCCACGGCGGTTCGGACCAAGCCCAGGGACATCACCATCCCCGGCTTCGGCGGGGGCGTGGATGAGAAGGAGATTGTGGTCTTCACCCGCCAGTTCGCGACCATGATCGATGCCGGCCTTCCGCTGGTCCAGTGCCTGGAGATCCTGGCCTCCCAGCAGGAGAACAAGGTCTTCAAGAAGGCCCTCACGGAGATCCGGCAGTCCGTGGAAGCCGGCCTCACCTTCGCCGCCGCCCTGAAGCAGCATCCCAAGGTCTTCTCCTCCCTGTACGCCAACATGGTGGAGGCCGGGGAGGCGGGCGGTATCCTGGACACCATCCTGAACCGCCTGGCGGCCTACATGGAAAAGGCCATGTCCTTGAAGGCGAAGGTCAAGTCGGCCATGATCTACCCCTCCACCATCATCACGGTGGCGGTGGTCGTCGTGGTCTTCCTCCTGGTCTTCGTGATCCCGACCTTCAAGGCCATGTTCGAGGGCTTCGGGGCCACGCTGCCGCTGCCCACGCTGATCGTGCTGGAGCTCTCCCGGATCGTCCGGGGCTACTTCCTGGTGGGCATCGGGGCCGTCGTGGCCGCCGTCGTCGGGCTCCGCTGGTGGTACGGCACTGCCGCGGGGAGACTGGCCATCGACGGCTTCATGCTCAGGACCCCGGTCTTCGGCGTGCTGATCCGGAAAGTGGCGGTGGCCAAATTCACCCGGACCCTCGGGACCCTGATCAGCAGCGGCGTGGCCATCCTGGACGGGCTGGATATTACCGCACGCACCGCGGGCAACAAGGTGGTAGAGCTAGCGGTCCAGAGGACCCGGGCCTCCATCGCCGAGGGCAAGACCATCGCCGAACCGTTGAAGGCCTCCGGCGTGTTCCCGCCCATGGTGGTGTCGATGATCGCGGTCGGGGAGCAGACCGGCGCCCTGGACGCCATGCTGGGGAAGATCGCCGACTTCTACGATGAAGAGGTGGACACGGCCGTGACCAATCTGACGGCCCTGCTGGAGCCGATGCTCATGGTGTTCCTGGGGATCGTGATCGGGGGGGTCGTCATCGCCATGTACCTACCCATCTTCAAGCTCGTCACGGTGGTGGGAAAATAGGCGCCACGCGATCCCGGCTGGGTCGGGGGCCGACACTGCGGCCCCCGTTTTCCTTTCTGGAGGTCTGGGTGTCCGAGAAGGACGAATCGTCTCGCCCGCCCGCGGAGGCTGGCGGCCGGGTGCAGAAGCTGAAGTGGCTGGTAGGCCTGCGCCTGCTCCTGGCCTCTGCGCTGCTCGGCTCGGCCGTCGTCCTGGAACTGCACGAGCGCTTGCCCTTCCCCACCGCACCCCTCTACCTGCTGCTGGGTCTGACCTTCGGCCTATCGCTGTTCTACGCCCTGGCGCTGCGCAGCCAGCGGCACCTGCTGCCGCAGGCGCTGATCCAGCTCGCCCTTGACCTGGGACTGGTCACGTCCTTGGTCCACTTCAGCGGGGGGCTGGATTCGGTCTTCCCCTTTATGTACATCTTCGTGGTCTTCGCGGCCGCCAACGTCCTGGAGAGCCGGGGGAGCCTCGCCGTGGCCGCCCTGAGCGGCGGCCTGTACGGCGCGCTCGTGGCGGCCGAGTGGACGCGGGTCATCGTGCCGGTGGAGTTTGCCGGTGGGCTGGCACCCTTACGGCCCGCGGGCTATGCCGTCTATCAGGTCCTGATTCACACCGTCGCATTCCTGGCCGTGGCAATCCTGAGCAGCCACCTGGTGGGCCGCCTGCGACAGACCGGTCGGGAACTCGAACAGCGGGGCGTCGATCTCCGGACCCTCCAGAACTTGCACCAGGCCATCGTCGCCAATGTCCCCAGCGCGATTATGACACTCGACCTCGCGGGCCACGTGGTCACCTTCAACCAGGCGGCGGAGCGGATCACGGGTTTCGAGTTCGAGGCTCTCCGGGACCACCCTTGGCAGGCCACACCCTTCCGGGTATGTTCCGGACTGGGCCCGTTCTTCGCGCATCCGGATCCCTCCTTTCCGCCCCCACCCGTGGAGGTGTATCTGACGTGTCGGGACGGCCGGGCCATCCCGGTGGGCATCGCCTTCTCTCCCCTGCGGGGGGAGGACGGGAGCCCGGTGGGGCTGGTCGCCATCTTCCAGGACCTCACCGAACGGAAGCAGGTCGAGGAGCAGCTCCGCCGCGCGGATCGCCTGGCCGCATTGGGGCAACTGGCCGCCAACATTGCCCACGAGATCCGCAATCCCTTGGCGGCCATCAGCGGATCGGTGGAGGTCTTGAGTGAGGACCAGGTCATCGCCGCGCCGAGCCGGGAACTCCTGGAGATCGTCCTGCGAGAGGCCCACCGCCTGAAACTCATCACCGGCCAGTTTCTGGACTTTGCCAAGCCCCAACCGCTGCTCTTCCGCCCTTGCGCCCTGCGACCGCTGGTGGACGAGACGCTCCACCTGCTGGCGAAGAGTAGCGAGCGCCACCCCGAGACGACGTGGGACGTGACGGAGGAGCCGCCGGACCTCTCGGTCCTGGCGGATTCGGATCAGCTCCGGCAGGTCGTATGGAACCTCTGCCTGAACGCGATTCAAGCCATGCCTGAGGGGGGCCGCCTCACCATTGCCCTGCGGGCCGCGCCCGCAGGGAGTCAATTGGTCGAGTCGTCGATTCGTCAATTGGGAAAAACCGAACCCTCGATTCGAGGGGACCAATTGACTAATCGACCAGTGGACCATTCGGCACCGCCGTCAGGCGGCGGCGAGTGGGTGGAGATGGCATTCCAGGACACGGGCCGAGGGATCCCCCCGCAGGAGCTGGAGCGGATCTTCGACCCCTTCTACACCACCCGAGCCTCGGGAACGGGACTGGGCCTGGCCATCGCTCGAAAGCTCCTGGAGAGCATGGGCGGCCGCATCGACGTGGCGAGCCGCCCGAACGGCGGGACCACCTTTCGGCTCTGGCTGCGCCGGGCGCCGGTGGCAGTGGCCGCGGGCAGAGGGCAGTAGGCAGCGGGCAGGTGATTGCACTGGTCATCGGTCGTCAGTCCCGGAAGCGCGAGGTCGTTGCTTTCTTGGCAAAGAATGTCGAATATCGAACAGGGAATATCGAATGATGAACGCCGAAGGGAAGCCGCCGAGGAACCCGCGACGGTTCGACATTCGTCATTCGCTATTCGACATTCGATATTTTCTGAAGATGTGTCCTGTTTGGTACCGGCTGGGCCGGATTGGGAATTGGTCATTGGTCATTTGAGGTGGGAGGCAAGGTGAGTCGAATCCTCGTGGTGGATGACGAAGAGTCCATGCGGGAGTTCCTGCGCATCCTCCTGGAGAAGGAGGGGCACCAGGTGACCACGGCCGGAGACGGCGCCGCGGCCCTGTCCTTGGCCACCAGTCAGGACGTGGACCTCATCATCTCCGACATCAAGATGCCGCGACTGGATGGGGTGGGGCTCCTGGCCGGGCTGCGCCAGCACGGCCTGGAGATCCCCATGATCATGGTGACGGCCTATGCGTCCTCGGACTCGGCCATCCAGGCGATGAAGCACGGCGCCTTCGATTACATCACGAAGCCCTTCAAGGTGGACGAGGTCCGCCTCGTCATCCAGCGGGCCCTCGCCCGGCCCGAGCGTCGTCCCCGGGGTGAGCCGTCCGCCCCCGCGCGGGTGGAAGACGCCGCGCTGCGCGGGATCATCGGCCGCAGCCCGAATATGGTGGAGCTGTACAAGCTCATCAGCCGGGTGGCCACGGTGGACTCGACCGTCCTCATCACGGGGGAGAGCGGCACGGGCAAAGAGCTGGTGGCCCGCACCATTCACTACCATTCACCCCGGTCCGCCCGGCCCTTCGTGGCCATCAACTGCGGCGCGATTCCAGAGCAGCTTCTGGAGAGCGAGCTGTTCGGCCACGTGAAGGGATCCTTCACCGGGGCCATCGCCCACAAGGTGGGGCTGCTGGAGGTGGCCCGGGGGGGATCGGTCCTCCTCGACGAGGTGGCCGAGATGAGCCCGATGCTGCAGGTGAAACTCCTGCGCTTCCTCCAGGACCACATCTTCCGCCGGGTCGGCGGCACCGAGGACATCGAGGTGGATGTCCGCATCCTGGCAGCCACCAACAAGAACCTCGCCCATCTCATCCAGCAGGGGCTGTTCCGGGAAGACCTGTTCTACCGGCTCAACGTGATCTCGGTGGAGATCCCGCTGTTACGGGACCGCCGCGAGGACATCCCCCTCCTGGCGCAAAGTTTCCTGGACCTCTTCGCCGCCCGGGCCGGTCGAACGGGCATGCGGATCGCCCCCGAGGCCATGCAGCGGCTCACGGCGTACGGGTGGCCGGGGAACGTCCGGGAGCTGGAGAACGTCCTGGAGCGCGCCGTGGCCCTGACGATGACCGACGAGGTCCAGGACGAGAGCCTCCCGCCCGTCATCACGCAGCCGACTCTCCCCCCCGCCGGTCCCCGGGTCGAGGTCCCGGCCGAGGGACTCGACATGGAGCAGGTGGTGGCCGACCTGGAAAAAAGCCTGATGCGGGACGCGCTGGAAAGGGCCGGCTGGATCCAGACCAAGGCCGCACAACTCCTGGGCATCAACTTCCGCTCCTTCCGCTATCGCGCCAAAAAGTACGGCTTGGACCGGCAGATTCGCGACCGGAACCATGCCGACTCCTGATCCGCGCTCCTTTTCCCTTTCCATCCTCCTCCTGGCCGGTGTCCTCCTGGGCGTGCCATGGGCCGCCGGCGGTCGCAGTCCCCTCGGGCAGGTGGGTCTCGTCCTCCCCATCGTGCTGGCGGCCGCCATGGGCCTGTTCCCCCGTGGGCATCCCCCCAGGCTCCGGCCGTCACCGCTTCTTCTGACGGGAGGGATCCTGGCGGCGGTCTCGGCCGTCCACACGATCTATGCAGATCGGACTATCCAGAGCCTGCTTCTTCTCCTGGCCTACCTGCTTGTCGGGACGCTGGCGGCCCATGGCGCCCGTGAAGTGCCATGGGGCGAGCCCCTGCTCCTGACCGCCATCCTCATCTCAGGGGTCCTGGTCACCGGTGTCGGCATGCTTCACCTTTTCCAGGGAGGTGAGGGGGGGGTCTACGCCGGACTCCTCACCGGTCCCTTTGCGTATCCCAACGCCCTGGCGGGCTACCTGCTCCTCACCGGTGGAGCAGGTCTCGCGCTGGCACGGGAGGGGCGGGGCCTGGGAGTCCGGGTGGTCGCGGGAACGGCCGCCCTGCTGGCAGGCGCGGGGCTCTGGTTCACCCGATCCCGCGGCGCCCTCCTGGCGGCTCTCGTGGGATGCATCCTGTGGGCCGCGCTGGAGCGCCGCACGTGGTGGCCGCGCCGACGTCTGTGGCTCTCGGTGGGAGCCGTCGGCCTGGTTGCCTTGCTTGTCTGGGCGCCCCGGTCACCGGTCGGTGCCCTCCTCAGCCTCTTCGGCCTGGGCACTCATATCGAGGACACCTCCCTGGCGTGGCGAAAACAGATCCTGCAATGGACGTGGACCATGGCCCGGGACCATGCCTGGTGGGGGGTGGGACCCGGCGCCTTTCCCGTGGCCCTCACCCACTACCAACGCATCCCATACGTGAGCGGCGAGAATCCCCATAACCTCTACCTGGAGCTGGCCGCGGAGTACGGGGTCCCGGCCGCGCTCCTGGCGGTCCTCGTCCTCGGCGGCTTCCTGGCACGCGTGGGCAGCGCCATCGCGGGCACACCCACGGAGTCTCCCCGCCGGCGCGCTGGCGCGGCCCTGCTGGCTGCCTTGGTGGCGTTCTTCGTTCACAGCCTGGGAGACCTGGATTGGAGCTTTCCGGCCATTGCCGTGACGGCCGCGACGCTGCTCGGCCTCGCCGCCCCACATCTCCAGGGGAAGAAGGTCCAGGGATCCGGCACGGCACGTGTGTGGCGCCCGATGCTCACCGTCATCCTGATCCTGGCCGCCCTCTTCTCCCTCACGCGATACTCTGCCATCAGCCTCGTGACCTGGGGACGATCCGCCCTGGCGGCCGGGGATGTTTCCGTCGCCCGGCGAGACCTGGCCTGGGCGCTTCGCCTGAATCCGTGGAGTTTTCCGGCCCACCAGTGGATGGCGTGGGTGCGGCTCCGATCGGGCGACCCCCGCGGGGCGATCGAGGTGGCCGAACGGGCCGCCCGCCTCGCCCCACTGGATCCCAACAGCCAGTTCCTGGCCGGGGAGATCGCTGCGAGCGTGGGACGTTGGGACCTGGCCGAGGAACGATTCCGGGCCGCCGTGGATCGAGCGCCCTCTGCGCAGTTGCGGTTTCATGGGGGCTTGGTCGAGTCGGCAGCCCGCGGGGGGAGCGACGCGGAGGCCCGCTTCCGCTACGAGCAGGCGGCGAGCATCTTTTCTCCCGATCGCGTGCTGGACACAGAGGCCCGGTGCCTGGCGCCGGGTGACCGCTACCTTTTGGCCAGGATGAGCCGGATCGCAGCGCAGATGTACGGGCAGGCCGGGGATGCAACAAGGCAGCAGGCAGCGGCCGAGCGGGCCCGGACCCTCGCCCAACCGGATCGCCGCGGGATCTGCGTCACGGGGGGACGCCCCGGCCAGGAATCGCCGGAGGCGGTGACTGAGAGCTTCTGGCGCGCACTGGCCGATGGCGGATGGCATCAGGCAGAGCGGTTCCTGGCCCCCGCGCTCCGCGGCTCGCCACCCGAACTGCCAGGGGTTGCGGGACATGGAGATGCGCGTCCGCACCGGGTGCAGGTGGCGTGGATCGCCGCACTGCAGGGCGATGAGCGGCAGGCCAGCCTCCGATACCAGGTCGAGGTCGAGTTTCCATCCGGCCGGCGGATCGCGGAATGCGCCGATAGTGAGGCCCGGTTCGTTGGGGACAGGTGGTATCTGACCAAGCTCCCCATGTTGGAGGAAGAACCCTGTCGGCAATAGGGTGACAAATACTGTCCGGCCAGGACAAAACATTTTAAACTGTACCGGTTTAGGGAGCGCTCCCTGGGCCAAAACGGCACTTCATATGCGAGACCCTTCTAAGCGCAACTTATTGAATTTTCGTGGGTTCCAAAGATTGCGAGGCTCTTCCCCTGCTCCCGGCTTCCCCTGGCATGATCGCTGCAATTTCCCAAATGCACCGAGAGTGTGATGTCCTTAAATGGATGGCTTGCGACCGCACGCGGCTTCCTTTAACGGACAACAAGAGCCCCTAATCAACCGCCAGAAGGAGGAACACCGATGCTGAAGCTCCTGCGACCCAAGAAGACCAAAGGCTTCACCCTGATCGAGCTGCTGATCGTCGTCGCGATCATCGGGATCCTGGCAGCCATCGCCATCCCGAACCTGCTGTCCGCCCAGAAGAAGTCCAAGTACGCCCGGTCGGCCTCCGACTCCAAGACGGCCGTGACCCAGGCCATCGTGTGGTCGAATGACAAGAACAATAACCCGGGGAACATGAAAGCCCTCCGTGACGGTAGCTATGCCAACATCGCGGACAATGATCCGTGGAACTCGCCGTGGCTCTATTCGCCCGCGTTTACCAGCACGGCCACCCCGGCCACCCAGGGTGCGATGGAGGTGTGCAGCCAAGGGCCGGCGAAGGCAGCCTGCCCGGCTATGCCACTAACTGGCACCGTGGCAGAGATTGTAGACGGCACCGTGGGATACTCCAGCGTCTACGGCTCCTGGCAGGGTAAGGCGAACTAGCCGGCCCCGGCCCGATTCCAGACTTCAGCGGACGGGGGCAGGCGCGGACAACGCGCCTGCCCCCGTCGTATTCCCGTCGCCTCTCCCCGCTCCCCGCTTCGTGCCTCGCGGGACTCCGCGGGTCCTGTCCGCCGAGGTCCAACGCCCTCCCGCCGCGATGAAGGAGCACCCTGGATGAGTACCGTCACCACCGCCGGAGCTTCACAGGGAACGGATCTGACCCACGGGGACATGCCGGTCCCCCCGGAAAGAGGAGGGATGGACACAGGAGCCGGTGGGGAACCTGAGGCCCAGCGGGAGGCGCGGCAGATCATCGCGGCCGTCTTTCTCTGCTTCTTTTTTTCCGGAGCCACCGGACTAATGTACGAGGTTTTGTGGACCAGGCTACTGGGGCTGGTCTTCGGCCACACGGTCTTCGCCATTACCACGGTCCTGTCCGCCTTCATGGCCGGCCTGGGGCTGGGCAGTTATCTCTTCGGCAAGATCGCCGACCGACACGCGCACCCCCTCCGCCTGTACGGCCTCCTCGAGGTCGGGATCGGGGTGTACGCTCTGCTCACCCCCGTGCTCCTCTCGAAGGCCGAAGCCTTTTACATTCCCCTGTACCGGTCCCTCGAGCTGTCCTTCTTCGCATTTAGCCTCGCCCAGTTTCTGTTGATCTTCCTCATCCTTCTGGTGCCCACGACCCTTATGGGGGCGACACTCCCTGTTCTCAGCCGGTTCTTCGTCCACGAGATTGCGGCCCTGGGCGGCCAGGTGGGCCGTCTGTACGCCTTCAACACCTTCGGAGCGGTCCTGGGAACGTACCTGGCGGGCTTCCATTTGCTCCCGACCCTTGGCATCCGCATCAGCCTCCTCCTGGCGGCTATCGCGAACATCGGTATCGGTGCGCTGGCCGTCGTCTTCGATCGCCACCTCTCGCAACTCGGCCTTCAGTCATCCGTGCCCAGTCCGCAAGCGGGCAGAGGGGCAAGGGGGCAGAGGGGCAGAGGGGATGAAGGAGACGCCCCCTTGCACCTCGGGTACCCCCTGGGTGCCTCGGCCCCTCGGCAGTCGTTGCCGATCGGGGTCTGGCTGGCCGTCATCGGCCTGGGGATTTCTGGCGCCGCCTCCATGATGTACGAGGTGGCCTGGACCCGCGCCCTGGCCCTGATCATCGGCAGCTCCACCTACGCGTTCAGCACGATGCTGGTCACTTTCCTCACCGGCTTGGCCCTCGGCAGCTACCTGTTCTCCCGCCTGGCGGGACGCTTACGAATCGACCCATTTCTTTTTGGCGGCCTCCAGCTCGGCATCGGCTTGACCGCGCTGGCCGTCACCCCCTTCTTTGACCGGTTGCCCGAGGTGTTCTTGTGGGCCTTTCAGATCTCCCAGTCGCCCAGTTTCATGAAGGCCCTCCAGTTCACCATCAGCGCCCTTGCCATGTTCTTGCCGACCCTCTTCATGGGGGCGACCTTTCCCTGCGTGGTCCAGATCGCCTCGCGAGAGATCCAACGCGTGGGCCAGGACGTCGGGCGGATCTACTTCATCAATACCGGAGGCGCCATCGCGGGGACGGTGCTGGCCGGTTTCCTGCTGATCCCCACCTGGGGCCTCCAGACGACCTTGAAGCTCGCGGTCTCCCTGAACCTGTGCCTGGCCCTGGCCCTCTTCATCGCGTCCACGGAGGTCATCCGGTGGCGCCGGGGGGCGATGGTCCTGGTGCCTCTCCTCGCCCTGATGGTCCTCTTCGCCTCCCCGCCCTGGGATGCCCGGGCGATGACCAGCGGCTTGCATATCTACGGCCGGGGGCTCTTCGGCATCCTGGGGAAGGCCGACTTCCGGCGGGTCATCGCGGCGCGTGATCAGCTCCTCTACTACAAGGACGGGATCAGCGCCACGATTTCCGTCCACGCGCAAGGCGGGCTCCTGTACCTCCGGGTGAACGGGAAGACCGATGCCAGCACTGCGGAAGACATGACGACGCAAGTCATGTCGGGACATCTCCCCTTCTTCTACCGGCCGGACGCCACGCGAGCCTTGGTGATCGGCATGGGCAGCGGGGTGACGGCCGGGGCGGTGGCATTACACCCCGTGAAGCAAGTTGACCTCATTGAGATCGAGCCGGCCGTGGTCGAGGCCGGCGTCTTTTTTGCGAAGGAGAACCGGGATGTCCTGAAGAATCCCCGGGTCCGGCTGACCGTCGCCGACGCACGGAACTTCCTCCTCGCCTCCGAGGGAGAGTATGATGTCATCATCTCCGAACCGTCCAATCCCTGGATGCGTGGCATCGGCAGCCTGTTCTCCCTGGAGTTTTATGAACTGGTCGCAAAGCGATTGGCCCCCAAGGGGATTGTCTGCCAGTGGATCCACGTGTACAGTCTCTTCCCAGACGACCTGAAGATGGTGGTCAAGACCTTCCGGTCGGTCTTTCCCCATACCGTCATCTGGAACACGATCCCCGGCGACCTCCTTCTCATCGGAGGAAAGGAGCCCTTGTCGCTGGACTACGCCGCGCTGCGGTCCACCTATGACTCCATCCCCGGGCTGCGAGAGGACATGAGACGGCTGGGATACTACTCGCCCCTCGCTGCGCTGGCGGATTTCACCCTGGGCGAGGAGGATGCCGCCCTGTTCGCCCAGCATGCGCCACTCAACACCGACGATCTCCCCCTCCTGGAATTTTCGGCACCCAACAGCCTGTACCTGGACACGGTAGATCTGAACCGGCGGTTGCTGAAGGCGTTCAAACGGGAGGAGTTCCCTCCGATCGTCGGGATGCCCGAGGGGATCCTCCGCTCGCCCGAGTTCCGACGGAACCTGGCGCTGGCCTTCTGGGCCAAGGAACTGCCGGAGGATGCCTTGGCGCAGCTCGATGAGGCCCTGCGGCGCGACCCGCGACACGCCGGATCCCTGGTCCAGCGGGGGAGGGTCCACCTGCGATTGAACGCGGTCCTCAAGGCCGAGGCGGACTTCAAGGCCGCGCTGCGGCTGGATCCCCGGTTGGTGGAGGCCCACGACGCCCTCGCCCAACTCTATCGGGGGCAGAAGATGTGGGACCTGGCCGAGGAGCACCTGCGTCTGGGCGTGGCCTTGCGACCCAAGGACGCCGAGCACCTGGCCCTGCTGGCCGACCTGTACCGGGAGCGGCAGCGGTTCACCGAGGCGATCCCCCGGTACCGCGCCGCCATCGCCCTCGCCCCTCAGAATCCTCGCCTCTGGGCCGGCCTCGGCATGTCGTATCGGGGGGCCGGCCGGCCCGGCGAGGCTCTGGATTCTCTCCGCCAGGCCCTGTCGAGGGATCCAGAGAACGGCTTTCTCCAGTACCAGATCGGCCTGACCCACGTCGCCGCAAAGCGCTTCGATGACGCGGCAACTGCCTTCCAGGCCGCGGCCCTGAGGGATCCCGTGAAACCCGAGCCCCACCTCGAGCTGGGAAAGCTCTATGCCCTGCAGGGCGACAAGACCAAGGCCCTGGAGGCCTATCGTCAGGCCTTGCGGTTGGATGCCTCGAATGTCACCGCCTTCCGGGCGGTGGAGGAGCTGGCAGCGAGCCTCTACGGTGGCTCGTAGCGGTCACGCCCGACAGCCAATCCCCGGGATTCGTCCTAGCATCCCCCACGGATGACCGCCTGCGCCGATGTGAAAGCCCTTGACGACGCGCGAACTGGTTGTGTCTAATTGCGGGCACAGAGGGCGAGCAGCGGATGGAACCGGTCATTGAGATCCAGGGGTTGTGCAAGGACTTCCGGGTAGGATTCTGGCGGCGGCGTACCCGGATCCTGCACCCCTTGACCCTCACGGTGTATCGGGGGGAGATCTTCGGCTACCTGGGTCCCAACGGGGCCGGGAAGACGACCACCATCAAGCTCCTGACCGGCCTGATCCTACCCACCGCCGGATCGGCGCGCCTGATGGACCAGGACCTGACCCGGATCGTCGCCAAACAGCAGATCGGATTCCTCCCCGAGAACCCCTACTTCTACGATTACCTCACCGGGCGCGAGTTCATGGATCTGTGCGGCCGGCTGTTCGGCTTGCCGGCGCGCGTGCGGCGCGAGCGGATTGCGGCCCTGCTCCACTTGACCCAATTGAAGGAGGCTGCGGACCGGCAGCTCCGCAGGTATTCCAAGGGAATGCTCCAGCGCCTCGGTCTGGCCCAGGCCCTGATCAACGACCCGAGCCTGGTGATCCTGGATGAGCCGATGTCCGGCCTGGATCCCCTCGGCCGGAAGGCCATGCGGGACGTGATCCTCCAGCTCAAGGCGGAGGGCCGGACGGTCTTCTTCAGTTCCCACATCCTGCCGGACGTGGAGGTGCTGTGCGACCGCGTCGGGATCCTGGTCGCCGGGCACCTGCGGGACGTGGGACAGCTTGAGGAGATCCTCAAGACCCCAACCGAATCCATCGAGCTGACCCTGCAGCGCGTCTCCCCCGCGCTGCTTATCTCCCTCCGCGACCTGGCCCAGGTCCCCCCCCTGGAGCAGTCGGATGGTGTCCTCGTCCGCCTGGCGGATGAGGAACGGCTGGATCTGGCCCTGCGGGCCGCGGTGGCGGCCGGCGCCCGCGTGGTGAGCGTCGTCCCCCAGCGCGTGACCCTGGAGGAACACTTTCTGCGCGAGGTGCAGGGGGGCACCCCGTGAAGATCGCAGCCATCGCACTCAACACGTTTCGGGAGGCGGTCCGCGACCGCATCCTCTACACCATCTTGGTCTTCGCCATACTCTTGATCGGAGCCTCGGTCGTCCTGGCCACCCTGTCCATCGGGCAGGAGGGCAGGATCGTCAAGGACCTGGGGCTGGCCAGCAGCAGCCTCTTCGGCACCTTCATCGCCGTCTTCCTGGGGATCGGCCTGGTCTCCAAGGAGATCGAACGCCGGACCCTCTACGCCATTGTCGCCAAGCCGATCTACCGGTTCCAGTTCCTGGTGGGCAAGTACATAGGCCTCACCCTCACCCTGCTGGTGACCGTCGGGGTGATGGCCCTTCTCGTCGCCGGGCTGGCCTGGGCGGTGGACGGCCACTGGACGCCGGGCCTCCTGCTGGCGGCGGCCCTCGACTTCCTGGCCCTGATGATCGTCACGGCCGTGGCGATCCTGTTCTCCACTTTTTCCACCCCGACCTTGAGCGCCATGTTCACGCTGGCTGTCTTCGTCATCGGGCGCTTGAGCGGAGACCTCCGGTTGTTCGCGGAACAGTTCGCCGGTCCCGGCCTGCGTCAGGTGCTGGAGGGGATCTACCTGATCCTCCCGGACCTTTCCCGTTTCCAGATCGGACCCCAGGTCGTGCACGGCCTTCCCATTTCCCCAACCGAACTCCTGGTGGCGGCCACCTACGGGCTGGCCTACATCCTGGTCCTGCTGCTTGTGGCCATCGGGATCTTCGAACGCAGGGACTTCAAGTGATGTCCCGCGCCCTCCTCCACCCCAGCCGGATTCCCTTCATCGCCTTGGCGCTCGCCTTTGGCCTGCTCTTCGGAGCCGTCGTTCCTCTGCAGCGCCGGGCACCGGCGTTTGGAGGCGCGGGCCTAGAAGACCGGGTTCTGCTCCTCCCTCCGGCCGCCGCCCTGCGGGTTGCCTCCCTCGGGTTCCACGGCACGGCGGCCGACGCGGTCTGGCTGCTCACGATCCAGTATATCGGCGGTCACCTGAGCAGTGATCGCAGGTTCCCGGAACTCAAGCGGCTGGTGGAGACCGTCGTCGCCCTGGATCCCAACTTCGTGGACGCCTACACCCTGGGGGCCCTGTTCCTGAGCTATTCCACGGGCGACATCGCGGGGTCCATTGCCCTCCTGGAGCGGGGCGTCCGGGCCAACCCCACGCGCTGGGAGATCCCCCACGACCTGGCCCGGACCTACTACCTGGACCTCAAGGACTACCGGAAGGCCCTGCACTGGTTCGAGGTCACGGACCGCCTCCCGGGGCGCCCCCATTACGTGCCCCGTTTCGTCGCCCGCCTCTACGCCGCGACGGGCCAGCGGGAGACGGCCCTGGAGCTCTGGCGGGCCATGCGGGAGACCGCCACCAGCGACTGGGTCCGGGAGATTGCGGAGCGCGAGATCGCCAAGCTGGAGGGCAACCGGGCGGGCGCGAAGGACGCCCCGGCCCGATGAGATGAGGAAGCGGGAGACGCCGTGACGCCGGACGCCGGACCGCCTGAGCTGGCCGTGGTGATTCCCGCCTGGAACGAGCGGGAGAATCTAGAACTCCTCTTGCCGGCCCTGCGGGAGACCTTGGATGGCCTGGGGGTCCGCTGGGAGATCATCGTGGCCGACGGCGGCTCCCACGACGGGACCGCCGAGGTGGCCGCCCGCCGCGGCGCCCGGGTCATCCAGCAGCGGGAGCGGGGTTACGGCGCGGCCCTGATGGAAGGAATCCAGGCGAGCCGCGCTCCCTACGCCGTGACCATGGACGCCGATCTGTCCCACCGCCCGACCTTCATCGAGGATCTCTGGAAGCACCGGAAAGAGGCGGAGGTACTGATCGCCTCCCGGTACGTTCCGGGAGGCGAGTCCCGGACGCACTGGTTTCGACGGCTCTGCAGCCGGCTCCTGAACGTCACGTACACGCGGGTCCTGGCGCTACCGCTCCGCGACATCTCCAGCGGGTTTCGGATGTACCGCCGGGACATCCTGGAGAACCTCCAGCTCCGGGCGCGGGATTTCGACATCCTGGAGGAGATCCTGATCAAGATTCATGCCCTGGGGTTCCGGGTGCGGGAGCTGCCCTTCCGCTATCTGTCCCGGGGCACCGGGCGCTCCCACGCGCACTTCCTGAAATTCGGCTGGGCCTACTTCAAGACGCTGGTCCGCATGTGGCAGCTCCGGAATTCCGTCGCCTCGGCCGACTACGATCACCGCGCCTTCGACAGCGTGATCCCCCTCCAGCGGTACTGGCAGCGCGCGCGCCACCGGATCGTCTTAGGATTCCTTGCGATCTCCCCTTCGCCCCGCCGCGCGAAGGTCCTAGACATCGGCTGCGGCTCGAGCCGGATCATCCAGGACCTCCCCGAGGTCGTCGGGCTGGACATCCTGCTGCCCAAGCTTCGCTTCCTCCGGGACCGGCATTCCCGCTTGGTCCAGGGGAGCATCTTCGCGCTGCCCTTCCCCGATGCCGCCTTCGACGTTGTCATCTGCTCCGAGGTGATCGAGCACATCCCGGATGCCTCCCCCGTCTTCGACGAGATGACCCGCGTCCTGTGCCCCGGAGGCACCTTGATCCTCGGGACGCCGGATTATGGCCGGTGGCTGTGGTGGGTCCTGGAGTGGATCTACGGCAAGATTCTGCCGGGCGCCTATGCCCACGAGCACATCACCCACTACACCCAGGCCAGCCTAGCGGATCGGTTGCGCGGGTACGGCTACGCCATCCAAGAGTGCAGGTACGTGGGCTCCTGCGAGATGATCTTCCGGGCCACGAAGGCCGCCACACCGCACATACACTCGCGCCCTTCCCCGGTGGCGGCCGGCGCCTCGGTGGAGGCCGCGTGAGGACTGGAGTGAGAACGCCGCTCCTGGTGGCGGAGGCCGCCTCCCTCTGCGTTGGCGGGAGGTCCGATGACGCGATCCCGGCCGGACGGTGGGCCTGGACGCTGGTCCTGCTGCTGGCGGCCACGGTGTACGTGAACACCCTGAGCTACCAGTTTGTGTGGGACGATGGTGTGATGATCCTGGAGAACCAGCGCATCCAGGATCTGCGCAACCTGCCGCAGCTCTTGCGTGCCGACTTCACCACGCTCACTGGCGGAGCCATGGAGGGCCACTATTACCGGCCCGTGATGGCACTCTCACTAGCCCTGGATTTCCTGCTCTGGGGACCGCAGCCTGCGCCCTTTCACCTGACCAACCTCCTCTTGCACCTGGCCGTGACCTTCCTGGTGGGACGTCTGGCAATGGCGATGGGAGCGGGTCCTGGCCTCGCCGTGCTTGCGGCCCTCCTCTTCGCCATCCACCCCGTGCACGTCGAGGCCGTGGCCTTCGTCTCGGCGAGGAGCGACCTGTTACCTACCCTCGGCATGTTGGGGAGCATCCTCGCCTACCGACGCGCGGCCCGCCCTGGATCGCGACGAGGTGCCTGGTACCTCATGGCCCTGGCGTGCCAAGTTCTGGCCTTGCTCTCGAAGGAGGCTGCGCTCACCCTGCCCGCCATGCTCCTCCTGAGCGATCTCCTGGCCCCCCCGTCGTCTCCTCCGAGAGATCGGACAGATTGGCGTCGCGCCGTAGCGCGATCCCTGCCGTTCTGGGGGGTAACGACCGTCTTCATCGGCTTCCGTTTCGCAGTGGTGCTGCAGCTCGCCGGGGACCGCATCCAGGGGGGAGGCTTGTGGCACCGGCTGCCGGGGTCCCTGGAAATCCTAGGGCGGTACGTCTGGCTGCTACTGATCCCTAGCCGAATGCAACCCTTCTACTCATTGCCGCGGCCAACATCGCTGCTGGAGCCCTGGCCGGCGCTCGGTCTGCTGGCGGCGGCCACCCTTCTCACCCTACTGCTCTGGTGTTGGCGCCGGGCTCCCTTGGCCGCCTTCGGCGTGGGCTGGTTCCTCATCACCATGATCCCCGTCCTGGATCTCATTCCCGTCTCCCCTCGGGAATTGGGAATGGCGGATCGCTACCTGTACCTGCCTTCCGTGGGTATAGCCCTCTCCCTGGCCCAGGCAGTCCATAGCCTGATGGGACCCGCCCCCCAGCAGGCGGTCTCCCCGCGACGCCTTGCAGGCTGGGCCGCCGTGATGCTTCTCTTGACGCTGTACCCCTGGCAAATTCTCCGCTATGCTCCGGTATGGCGCGACAACCTTGTGCTGTTCGAGCGGATGGAACGGGCAGCGCCGCGCTCTCCGAATCCAGCGTACAACCTGGGAATCATCTACTACCGGGCCCACGACTTCCCGCGGGCCGCGGCCGCGATGGAGCGCGCCGTCCGGACGATTCCTTCCCAGCGGCGACCGCGGCAGGTCCTAGGAATGCTCTATGTCCTCCAGGGGCGGACTGCGGACGGCTTCCGGCTCCTCGATGCCGTAGCGTCAGAGAGTTCTACCGATCTGTACTATTACGTCGCTCGGACTACGGCCCACCTCACCGTGAGGGAGTGGCACCAGGCCCTCGCTGTAGCCCAAGAGGGGGAGGTCCGGTTTCCCAACGACGCGGACCTCAAAGAGGGCCAGGGGCGCGCGTTGGAGCGCCTCGGACGACCTGCCGAGGCCATGGAGAGCTACCGCCAGGCACTCACAGTGCGGCCCAACATGTTCCAGGTGGATGAGGCCCTGGGGCATCTGCTGGCCCGCTCGGGCAGGCCCACCGAGGCGGCGCAGCATTTCCTTCGGTCCATCGAGATCAGGCCGGACCGGCCGCAGCCCATCCGGGCGCTGGCCCTGCTCTCGGAGGCACAGGGCGATCGGTCCGAGAGCCTCCGCCTCTGGCGTCAGGTCCTGGAGTTGGCGGGGAGCGGTCCCGCCATCCGGGAAGCCGCCGGGCACATCCGCCGCCTGGAACGGGAAGCCACCGAACCAGAAACTCGCCCGGAGGGAGGCCGCGGGACATGACGGTCGTCTTTGCATTCCTGTTCGGTGCGGTGGTCGGAAGCTTCCTCAACGTGTGCATCCACCGGCTTCCCAAGGAGGAGAGTATCGTCGTCCCCCGCTCCCGCTGCCCGGTATGCCAGAGGCCCATCCGGGCGTGGGACAACATCCCCCTGCTGAGCTTCATCCTCCTGCGCGGGCACTGCCGTTCCTGTGGGCATCCCATTTCCTGGCGCTACCCGCTGGTGGAGGCCCTCACGGCGTTCTTGTTCGTTCTCACGGTGTCGCGGTTCGGGGTGACGCTCACGTCGGCGTTCCTGCTCACCTTCCTGTGTGGCTTGGTGGTGGTGAGCTTCATTGACCTCGACCACCAGATCATCCCCAACGTCATCACGCTGCCTGGCATCCCCTTGGGGTTCATCGGCGGCCTCCTGGTGTGGGAGCCCCCGCTGCTGGACCGGCTGCTCGGCGCGCTGGCGGGTGCCGGCTTCCTCTATCTCGTGCTCTTTTATGGTGGGGTACTGTATGGTCAAGAGGCCATGGGAGAGGGCGATCTCAATCTCATCGCCCTGGTGGGGGCCTTTCTCGGCTGGAAGGCGGTCGTGGTCACGATCCTGGTCGCCTGCTTTGTCGGATCCGGCGTGGGCCTCGGCCTCATGGCCCTCATGCGTCTGGGCCGGCGCCAGCATATTCCCTTCGGACCATTCCTCTCGCTGGGGGCAGTGGTGGCGCTGTTCTGGGGCGAGCGCCTCATCGACTTGTATTCACGCTTCCTCCGCTGAGGCGCAGCCAGAAGCGCCAGTCCGGACAAGCTCGGCCGGGTCTCAGGAGGCCGGCTCCGCTGCCTCCTATCAGGGGACGGATTCCCCCCGCACGTGTCGCTCTGCGGCTTCCAAGTGCTGTCGGACACGTGGCGCCATCGGGTGGTCAGGTCCCAGCCGTGGGAGCAGATCCCGAAGGCGATCCCGCGCCTCCGTCCAGGCCTCCCGGTGTTCCGCCACGGCGGCCAGCACCCATCGCGACAGGAGCAGCTCGCTGTCCAGTCGAAGTGCTTGCCGAGCGGCAGCCTCCGCCTCCCCGAACCGCCCGGACTGCAGCAACGCTTCGGCTTGTTCGGCGTGCAGCCTCCCTGTGGCTGGGTTGTTCGCCAGCACAGCAATCGCACGGGTGAGAGCTTCCAGCCGCTGTTCCAGGGCGGCCGGGCCTGCCACGCCATACTCCTGCGCCAACCCCTGCCATGCGAGTTCGTTGCGAGGATCGTCCAGGACCGCACGCCGCAACTCGGACAGCGCGCGGTTCCAGGTCTCCGGATTGCGACGGTAGGCCGCGAGGTAGCTCAGATCGGCTTCGGAATGCGTGAGGCGGTACTCATGCGCCGCGATGAAGGCCGCATACCGCTCGCCCCTCCGAATGAACACCTCGGCGACGGGATCCCAGTACACGCGCGCCCACGATGAGGGCGCGGTGAGATAGGCGATGCGGCGCTCCGGGTCGGCGTCCAAGAGGAGAATGTCCACTCCGTATGTCGCGGCGATCCGATCCAACGCGGCAGGATCGCGATGGGCCAGGAAGTATTCCTCCAGCAACGCCTCGTCAAAGAGGATGGCATCGTAGCGACCGTCGATGAATACCTGATTGGCGGGCCATCGTCGCCACATCAAGTATGCCCCAAACTTGTAGGAGTTGAAGACTCGACCGTCCAGATGATGCCGCTCCAAGAAGGTTGCCGCCGCCTCGGGAAAGAACCCGGGAGCCACACCGAACCCACGCGGGTACCGTTGGGTAAGGAAGGATTGGTCGACAATAGAAGTGGTCAGAACCAGAAGACACGCCGCAATCCCAACTCGCTCCAGCCACCGGGGCGGCCGGTCGGATGCCCCGACAGGCAGATGGCGAACGACGCGGACGAGGGCCAGCGCCAGCAAGGGAAGTATGGCCAAAGTGAAGTAGGGAACGGCGCGGTTCCGCAATATGGCGTACGTCCCCATGGAGAGCATGACGCCCCAGCCAACTGGATCAAACCGTTTTTCCCAGGCCCAGAGGAGGATGCCCACGGCTACGAAAGCAAGAACCACCACCCCGAAAATGATCACTGGTTCCCACCAGACCGGATCCAGCCCGGGAAGGTCCCACACTCCTCTCCATTCCGGAAACGCCGTCAACCGGATCATGCGGTTTTGCCGAAGTGGAAAGAGGAGTAAGCCGATGCCCTGCGGGTTCAGGAGCGCGGCAAGCGGCAGGCAGACGACTGCTCCAGCCAGGTGGCGAATGCGCGTCCGGTCGAGACGCAGGCGCTCCCATCCTGGCGCCACGCGATCGCCCGGCAGCAGATTCGCCAACAAGACGAGGCCGGGGAGACCAATCCCGAAAACAAAACTGGCATGTACGTTGGTCCAGACGATCTGCACCGGAACAAGGGCATAGGCAGCCCAACGGGGACCGGCCTGCAAGCGCAGCAGAATCGCCATGGTCGTCAGGAGCAACAGAAAACTCAGGATCTCCGGTCGGATGAACAGGCGGAACCGGAGCGCCAGGCTCGCGACGAAGACCAACAGGACCCCGGCGAGCGGATGGAGGCCGCAGCCCCGGATTATCCGGTAGAGGAGGAAGGCCAGGAGGAAGAGGAGGCTCAGGCGGAGAAGGATCAGTCCAGGCAAGCCAGCCGTCGCGTAGACGAGGTAAAACAGAGCGTCGGCCAACCAGGAATACTTGATCCACTCCCGACCCTGGGTGGTGAAGGCGAAGGGATCCTGGGTGGGGAGGGAGTGAGTGGCGACGTACAACTCCCCCTCCTTCAAATGGAACCATGTATCGAGGGAGGTAATCTCGAAGAAGCCGAGGAGGGTCAAGTGGGCGACCAACAGGATGCCCACGACGAATCCGAGCATTCGCGACGCGGCCATCGTCGATTCACCCCGCCCAGCGGAGGGGACGCTACCGCGCATCGTTACCTCCCGCCTGGTGTGTGGTCAGTCTCTCTCCCGCATTGGAACAACGGAACCGAAGGATCGCGATTCGCGTAGTCAAACAAGATGGGCGCTCGTCAGCCCAGTGGCGCTTCCGGCGGTAGCCTCTGGAAGCGAAAGAAATGGACAGCAACCCACGTCAGAAAGACCCCTCCACAGAACAGGCTGATGCCGAGGGCGGCACGCCAATAGAGCGGCCGAAACACGAGGACGAGTTGGTGTTTTCCTGCCGGAAGCCATGTCCCCATCAGCGCCAGATCCGTGCGGAAGAGGGGATGGCGACGCCCGTCCAGAGTGGCGCTCCATCCGGGATGCCACACCTCGCTAATCACCAGGAATCGGTCCGCCTGGCTCTCGGCCTCCACGGTGAGGTACCCATCAGCAGCCTCAACGGCATTCGCGGAATCGCTCGGCGAGCCCTGAGACAATCCCGACATCGGCCCGGTCCCTTCAACGATCGCCACGCCTCTGAGATCTCCCCGCAGAACCTCGTTCCGCATTTGGTTCTCATCGGAGACAACCGCCACACGCTCGACCCAGAACACCCGTGGCAGGACATGTGTGTTCCGATACGCGAAGACGTCGATCCGCTCCACCCCCGTAGAGAATACAAAAACCGGCTGATTCCGGAAAGACCCTACCGGTTCGAAGCGGTCAGGCGGAAGCTGAAGGGGAAAGGGCGCCAGCAGATACTTCACGTTAAGGGCATCCAGCAGATCCCACCTCGCCACCCGAATCAGGTCAGTCCAGACGGTCGCATCTTCCCGTCGTTCTCGCCCCGACCGCATCACACCGAAGTACTGCTGGTAGTGGCGTAGGTTAAATGGCTCATATCCGGAAATCAATTGAAGCTTCATGGCAGCGGCCCAACCGTAGCTGACCGTGTACCGGCCCACGGGTGCAATCCGGAAGAGTGTCCGATCCGCGGCAAGGAATCGCCCATAGTCCGTAGCTGGCGTGACCTCCGCCTGTTCAACCATACCAAGGTACCGATGCGCGTACGCCGCCCCCTCGGCAACGATCGTGAGGATGATGCTGGCGGCGGCCAGCGCTGGTCGCCAGGCTTCGCCGTAGCCCTTCCGCAGCCGAGCCAGAAGCTCCTCAAGCCCGATGCCGGCCAAGGCGATCCCAAAGAACGCCGTGAGGAAAAGCATTCGGCCGGGCAGCCGGAACAATCGAAAGCCCGGCAGGAACTCGTATAGGAGACGCACGATAGGCGTATCCAGAGCAAGCAACAGAGAGGTGATAAAGCCCACGACCAGAAAACGTGTTGGAGGACGTCGCCACCCCAGGGCTGCTCCCACGCACGCGAGAAGCAGTGGGAGCAGGCCGAAATATGCGACATCCTCCCACAGCTCGACTTCAGGATAGCTGCCATCCAGGGGACTACCGAGCGCTTCGGGAAAGAATAGGGTCAACAGATGCCGTGCCCCGAGTGCATGATCAGAATGGAAGAATTCATCCGAGGCCTCCCTCCGCGAGATGAGAGGAGCCTCGGCGGCAAGGGGCAGCAAGAGGTACGCGGCCATTCCGATCGCTAGGACGCCGCCTACGGCGAGCCATCCGACGGCGCGTCTCACCTCCTGGCGACGCCCCGCGCGCCACCACCCTGCGAGGGTCACGAGGAGGTAGGCCACCAGGAACCACCCCGTGTAATAGACGAGCTGTAACTGACCGGTGTGCAGACAGAGTGCTCCAGTCGCGGTCACGGCCAGCGCACTGCCCGGACCCGGAGACTTGACGGCCCAGAAGATCACAGCGAAGAGCAGCGGGAAGAGGGTAATGCTCGGCAGGACGCTCAGCCAGCCGGCATAGACGGCCATGAGCACCTTGAAATTGAAGAGGGCGGCCACAGCCATCAGCACGCAGGGCCACCGGCCGAGGTCGAGGGACCGCCCCACCGCGTAGAAGGCCCACGCCCCGATCACGAGATGGAGCCAGATCGTCCAACCCATCGCGTCCGCCGGGGGGAGCACGTAGAAGAGGAAATGCAGCGGATACGTGTAGAGCCCGTTGGGATTCGTCAATGCGGGTCCACCGCCAAGCTGGTCCGCGCGCCAGAATGGAAGCCCTCGACCCGCCTGCCAAGAGCGAAACAGGACCTCCTTGGCTGCAAGGTGATACGCGACGATGTCCGAGTGGGGGGTATATACGATCTCGCCGGATCGAAGCAGGAACCCGTAGCCCCCCAAGGCGAGTGCCAGGATGAGGAATAATCCGACGAACCCGCTCCTCAGTCGGAAGGACTTCATTGCTTCCCCATTCCCCTCTTCCACGCGAAGCGCCGGACTTCCTGCGAATTGAGTGCCTCGCACAGACACGCAATGGTGGCTCGTTTCAAGGCTCGTGACCGTAGAATTGGAGTGAGCGAAAGGTGATCGCTTGCGGGCCCAATCCCAGACGGCCTCCGGTTCGCTTTCTCGGGCTCAGGGGATCCCCTGGGTCCTCGGGACTCAGAGTAGCTCCGTCTCACCGGCTACCTTCCGCCTGCAGGTTCCGCTCCGCAGCCTCGAGGCGCCTTCCGATGTCTTGCGCCTCTCCGTCGTCAGGCCGAAGCCCCGCCAGGATCATGCGGAGCTGATCCCGGGCCTCGGCCCACGCGCCGCGCCGTTCCGCCACGGCGGCCAGGACGTCCCGGGGCAGAAGCAGGTCCCCGTCCAGGCTCAGGGCCTCGTGGGCCGCTACCATCGCCTCCTCGGCTCGTCCAAGCCGGAGCAAGATCTCGGCGCGCTCGGCGTGGAGTCGCCCGGTGGCGGGGTTGCCGGCCAGCACCGTGGTCGCATGGGTCAGGGCTTCCAGGCGCTGTCCCCGCGCAGAGGGACCGGCATCACCATACTCCTGCGCCAGGCTCATCCAGGCCTGCACGTTCTCCGGGTTGTCCACCACCGCGCGACGCAGTTCTGCGATGGCGCGGGTCCACGTGGCCGAATCACGGCGATACGCGGCGAGATAGCTCAGGTCGTCTATGGGGCGCGTCAGCCGGTATTCATGGTCCACGATCACGTCCGCGTAGCGCCCACCCTTCCGCAGGTACACCTCGGCCACGGGATCCCAGTACACCCGTGCCCAGCCCGGGTGCTGGTCGAGGTGGCTCATGCGGCGAGCCGGGTCGGCATCCAGCACCAGGATCTGCACGTCATACGCCGTGGTGATCCGATCCAAGTCGGCGTGGGATCGGTGCGATTCCAGATACACACCTCTAGTAGTGCCTCGTCGAACAGGATGGCGTCGTAGCGCCCGTCAATGAGGACCTGATTGGCGGGCCACCATCGCCAAATCAGGTAGCCGCCGAACTTGTAGGAGTTGAAGACGCGGCCGTCAAGCCGGTGGCGCTCCAGGAACGCGGTGGCTCCCTCAGGGAAGAAGCGGGGGCGCACACCGAACCCGGGCGGGTTCCGCGGTGTGAGAAAGGCCTGATCCGCAATGGAGGCGGTCAACACGAGCAGGCACGCCAGGGCTCCGATCCGCTCAAGCCACCGGTGCGGCCTCTCGACGCCCCTGGCCGGCAGGTGACCGGCGACGCGGACGAGGGCGAGTGCTAAGAGGGGAAGAAGAGCAATGACAAAGTAGGGGACAGCGCGGTTCCGCAGGACGGCGTACGTCCCCATGGTGAGGACGATCCCCCACCCCACCGAGTCGAAACGGCACTCCCGAACCAAAAGGATAACGGCAGTGGCGGTGAAGACAACCAGCACCACACTTAGGACGATAACTACCTCCCACCAAACTGGATCGATCCGAGGGAGGTTCCATACCTCGGTCCATTCCGCAAAAGTCGTCAACCCCCTCATCCTGTTCTGACGGAACGGGAAAAATAGCATGGAGGCGCCACCTGGGTTGAGGAGACTGGCAAAGGGCAGGCACGCCACCGCAGTGGCCAGGTGACGCAGGCGAGGCCGGTCCAGCCGAAGACGCCCCCACCCAGGCGCCGACCGCGTCCCCGGCAGCAGGTTCGCCAGAAGGACAAGCCCAGGAAGGCCAAATCCGAAGAGGAAGCTGGCGTGAATGTTAGTCCAGACCACCTGCACGGGCAGCAGCAGATAGGCTGCCTGGGGATACGCCGACCGGAGGCGGAGCAGGATGCCGAGGGTCACGACGAGGAGCAGAAAGCTGAGAATCTCAGGACGGACCAACAGGCGGAACCTCAGCGCACGGCTCGCCACAAACACCAGCAGCATAGCCGCAAGAGGGTGGAGGCTACAGTCCCGGAGGAGCTTGTAGAGAAGAAGAGCAATCAGGAGGAGAAGGAACAACCGAAGCAGGACCAAGCCCGGAAAACCCGCGGCACGAAAGACCAGGTAAAACAGGATATCCGCGAGCCAGGAGTAATGTATCCATTGCCGCCCGCCGGTGGTGAAGGCGAAGGGGTCCTGGTGAGGGAGAGACCAGCTGCTGACGTATAGCTCCCCTTGCTTCAGATGCCACCAAGTGTCCTCGGAGCTAATCTTGAAGACACCCAGCAGGACTAGGTGCGTGGCGAGCAACACGCCCAGCACAAAGCCGAGAAGCCGCGGGAGCGTCACCTGCAAGGAGAGTCTCTGGAACGGATGCATGTGATGTATCTATACCTGCCCGCGGCCGCGCAGTCAATTCCCCAGTTCATCCGCTCATCCCGCTTTCTGCATCCCAGCGGTGCAGAGCCCGAGACCCTCCAGGAGGCTTGCCCGGCGCAGGGCGGCTCCCCAAAGGGTTCGAATTTCGCACTTGACAAGCGCACCATGACTCGGCAATATTTAACCATATGGTTAACTATTCCGATCGCGCACTGGACGCGACCTTTGCCGCCCTGGCGGATCCCACCCGCCGTAGTATCCTGGCGCGACTGGCGCGGGGAGAGTCCTCGGTCAGCGACCTGGCCCAGCCGTTCGACATGTCTCTCCCTGCCATCTCGAAGCACCTTGGGGTTCTGGAGAATGCCGGGCTCCTCACCCGCTCGAAAGACGGACGGATTCGGCGCTGCTGCCTCGTCCCGGAGCCCATGAGAGCCGCCGGGGAATGGATCGAACGCTACCGACGCTTTTGGGAGGGACAGTTCGACGCCCTGGCCAGGCATTTGAAATATTCACCCACAGGGAGGGGAAAGATATGGCCAGCTCAACGCCCGGCACCGAAATCACGCTCAACCTCCGGCGGACCTTCAAGGCGCCGCGGAAGAAAGTCTTCCGGGCCTGGACGGACCCGGAGGAGTTGAAGAAGTGGTGGGGCCCCGAGGGGTATGACACACCGTCGGCCGAGGTGGACCTCAGGGTGGGAGGGAAATATCGCCTCGGCATGAGGAAACTTCCGGATGGGGAGATCTTCTACCTTTCTGGAATCTACCGGGAGGTCCGGCCTCCGGAGAGGCTCGTGTACACCTGGCGCTGGGAGGCCCAGCCGGAACACGGGGAGACCCTGGTCAGCGTCGAATTCCGCGAGGTGGGAGACTCGACTGAAGTGGTCCTCACTCACGAACGGTTCCCGACGGAAAAGGCGCGCGACGACCACAACCGGGGCTGGAGCGGCTGCCTCGATCGGCTCGCGAAGCTCCTGTAGGGCAATACCGAACAGACTAGGGATTTCGGAGGAGGAAGTCATGGCCAAGACGATTCAGCAAACCGCGCGGTTCACTGTCCCGCCGGAGGTGCTGTTCAAGACCTACCTGGATTCGAAGAAGCACTCTGCTGCCACCAGCTCGAAGGCCTCCGTCAGCCGGAGGGTCGGCGGCAAGTTCTCCGCCTTCCATGGGATGCTCCAGGGCAGGAATCTCGCCATCGTCCCGAAGCGCATGATCGTGCAGGCATGGCGCAGCTCGGACTGGAAGCAGACCGAGCTCGATTCCATCCTGATCCTGACCTTCACCAAGTTCCGGGGGGGCGGGCAGATCGACCTGGTGCACGCCAATATTCCCGACCACGCGTACCCCGGGATCCGACGCGGCTGGCCCAAGTATTACTGGAGGCCGTGGAAAGCCTACCTGAGGCGGCGGCCGGGGGCCCGGAAGGACACGTGATCGTGTAGCCCTACGAGTGAGAACGGAAGCAGGCGTCGGAGGCGGAATCCCTACTGGAGGACGCATGAGAAAAACGCGAAGCAAACCAAAGCCATCCGGCGGAAATGATTCACCCGGGTACCGAACCGACGTGGTTGAGGTCCTTTCGCGCCTGTTATTGAGCCGGCCAGACGTCGTTCCGGGGAAGATGTTCGGGTTTCCCGCCTTTTACACAGGTGGGAAGCTGTTTGCCTGCGTGTACGGAGATGGGGTGGGGCTGAAGCTTCCGCAGGACACGGCTCGGCGGCTTGAAGGGAAGCCCGGCATCACTCCCTTTCAGCCCTATGGGAAGTCGATGATGCGGGAGTGGATCCACATCCGTCGCGACCCAGCGAGCACCCTCGCCAAGGATGCGAGCCTCTTGGAGGCGTCGATTACGTTCGTTGGCAGGGCCGCGGCATCCAGCCGGGGACCGCGGGGGACAAAACGCCCAGCCAGGCCTGCGTCGCACTAAGGCGTTGGAAGGATTGGGCGCCGCAGAGATGCAAAGCCTTTGACACAGAATCCTATGGGAGGAGAGCAGCGATGCCGTCGGAGAAAGAGCAATTTCTGAAGACCTGGGAACAGGAACATGCCACCACGGCAAAGGTGATGGCCGCCATTCCTGAAGGGAAGCTCGACTTCAAGCCGCACGAGAAGTCCATGAGCGCCCGAGTGCTGGCCTGGCATTTCGTCAATGCGGAACTGTTCTTCGTGGAAAGCTGCCTGGCCGGGAAGATCGAGCCCAGGCCTGACATCCCGCCGCCAGCCACCCTAAAGGAGATCCTGGTCACCTATGACCGGCAGTACAGAGAGCTGGCGGGGAAGCTCAAGGGGGCCGATGAGCGGCACCTAGGCCGATTGATCCAGATCCCCGTTGGACCCAAGCAGATGGGTGAGGTTCCCGCCTTGGGCATCCTCTGGATGGGCGTCGTGATGCACTGCTGCCATCATCGGGGACAGCTCTCGGTGTACCTTCGCCTGATGGGCGCCAAGGTCCCCTCGATCTACGGCCCCTCCGCCGACGAACCCTGGTGGTAGGAAAGCAAGTGAAATCACCAGGCGCCAAGCGAGTCGAGCCGAGCCTACCCGCAGCATGTAGCCGAGCGGTTCGGAAGACGCAGATCCTTCCACATCGGGACGGCGGAGGCGCAGCAGGCCCCTCGAAATTCCGAGGTCTCTTGAATCGCCGATGGGACCTGGGCTCGATCAATCCGCCGGAAGCCCCAGGTTTCTGCCATCGAGGCGATGGTATTTGTGAGCAGGTAGGCGCGCCCGACGCCTCGATGTTTCGCCAGCTCCTCCAGGGCCGAGCAGAGCCGCCGGCCAAGGCCGATCCCGCGGTAGGCCGGCGTCACCGCCAGCGACCGGAAGAGTGCGTCGGGCCCGCGGACTTCCATGCCGACACAGCCCACCACCTTCTTCTCGTGTCTGGCAACGAGGAAGTCATCACGGTGCCCCTCGACATCACCGGGAAGCTCAGCCTCCGCCAGCAGCGTCTTGATGGCGGAAATATCCTCCTCCTGGGCAGGCATCACTTTCACCTCAGACGCCACCGCTTTCAAGTATGGCTTCACTCCCTCGAACCGGGCGCTCCAGATCTTCCCTGCCGTCGCCTGCGCGAGGTCGCCGACATCCCCACACGACCCGGGGGTCAGCCCGCAGGTGGAGTCGCCGAACAAGCCCTGGAGTTGCCTGGCGTCATACACCAACCGTGACGACGCCCTTACCGCGCGGAGCCCCGCGGCCTCAAGTCCTTCAATGTACTCCACCTCGCTGATCGCGCCGGCCAGGCAACCCGTCCAGGCGTCCCGGCTCTCGCGGATCGCAGCCGGCAGGTCCTCAGCCACGATATCAGAGATGGAAATCCGCCCTCCCGGCTTCAGGACCCGCGCGATCTCGCGGAAGACGGCTGGCTTGTCTGGGCTAAGGTTGATCACGCAGTTCGAGATCACCCAGTCCACCGAGGCATCCTCAACCGGCATTTTCTCCGCGTCGCCCAGGCGGAACTCGACGTTGGTGAGCCCGGCATCCCGCGCGTTCTTCCGGGCACGCTCGATCATCTCGGTGGTCATGTCCAAACCGATGATCCGGCCGGATGGGCCCACCTTTTCGGCGGCGATCAGGCAGTCAATGCCTGCCCCAGAGCCGATGTCCAGGACTGCTTGTCCCGACTCCACCCCGGCGAAGGCCAGCGGGTTTCCACAGCCAAAGGAATTCTGGACCGCATCCGCGGGGAGCCGTCCCAACTCTTCCTCTCTGTAGCCGGCAGTCTTGACCAGCGTTCCCTTCATGGTTGAGGTGACCGCGGGCCCACAACACGAACTCCCGCTCTGAACCGGTTCAGACACTGTCGGGCCGCAGCACGACCCCGATGGCTTTTCGATCGCCTGCGCGTACCGCCGTCTCACCGCAGTCTTGATGTCTCTCTCGTCAAACGCCCGGTCGCCCATGGAATCCCCCTTGTGCTTGCTGAGTAAGATTGCACCATGCAACCATTGACACACAAAACAATTACGGCTTGCAGCAGGTCTCCTGCCACCGGCGAGCGCCCCGGGCCAGGGCCTCCAGCACCTTGAAGGCGCCGTCCCACTGATCGGCCGGGATGTCCTGGAGGATGGTCTTCTGGGTCTCGATCAGGTCCCGGTTGATGGCGGTCACAATGGCCTTCCCTTGAGGAGTGATGGAGACATGAATGATCCGGCGGTCCTGGGGGTCCTGCCGACGCCTCACGTAGCCACGACGAACAAGTTGGCCGACAACCCGGGTCATGGTGCTCACGGACTTGAACATCCGCCGAGCCAATTGCTGCATCGTGTGATCCCCTTCTTCCGTCAGGGCATCCAGGATGTAGCACTGGCTGATGGAGATTCCATAGCAGCAGATCTGGTTCCAGTCACGGAACTGATATCGCCGGATGAGATCCCTGGTCAGGCGGTGGAGCCGCTCCGCCCCCTCATCTGCCCGCATTGAACTCATGCCTTTCATCAGCACATTTGTACTATACAAGTTATATGACACCCCATTGCTTGTCAAGGGGATTCTTCAGTCCCCCAGGAAATACCCTACGGTCGCGATTCGAAACGAACGGGGGTTGCGGGAAGGAGTCGCGTGGGAGCGAAGAGGTTCGCTAGATGCCTCTCGATTTCGCCGCCGCATGCCGCCGCGCCCGGAGCTTCCCGGTCAGCTCCCGCCAGCGCCCCACCACCACGACCGCCACCGCCAGCAGGATCGGGACGGTCCTCTGCGCGGCGTGGCGCAGGTCCCCCAGTCGGGGGCCCACCAGGTGGTCGGCCACAATCATCTCTCCGGCCACCCAGCCCAGGATGGCGGCTCCCAGGAGGACCAGCCAGGGGTACTTGTTCATCAGCCGGGCCACCAGTGCGCTGCAGAACATGATGATGGGGATGCTGAGGCCCAGGCCGAACATGAGGAGGAAGAAGCTGCCCTTCGATGCGGCGGCCACGGCCAGCATGTTGTCAGTGGACATGATGAAGTCGGCCAGCGCGATGATCTTGATGGCCTCGAAGAATCCGCTGCTCGACTTGACGTGGTGCTCCCCGGCCCCCGGCGGCTGCTGGAGGAGCTTCCAGGCGATCCAGAGGAGCAGAACGCCCCCGCCGAATTGGAGGAGCGGTACTCGAAGGAGCTGGGCGGCAATGAAGGTCACGATCACCCGGAGGACAATCGCCGCGCCTGCCCCCCAAAAAATACCCTGCTTCTGCTGCTTTGCCGGAAGGGAGCGAACTGCCATGGCGATGACCACGGCGTTGTCCCCGGCCAGGGTGAGATCCAGGACGACGATGGAGAGCCAGCGGGCAGCGAACTCCCAGTCCATAATCGTTGACCTTTCGGTTCTTGAGTCCGTCCGGATGGTCGGCTTGGCGGCTCGGCGTCAGCCTGTCCCAACGAGGATCGTCCAGGGCAAGCGCCCAGTTCGCCCGGAGCTTGTGATCCTCCCTCGGGGGCTGGACAATCCCCGCGGCACCGGCATCCGATCTGAGGTGTTACGCTATCACAAGCCGAAGGCGCCACCCAGGAAAAAGCGACTCCGTGGGCGGAACCCACCGGCGAGTGAACAATTTCGACGATGGCAGACGGGGCGGGTCTCCCTGGCCAGAGGACGCCGCGTGGCGGTGCCGCAGCCACGGACAGAGGCACCCCGGATTCCTACCGCCCGGGGGTTATCAACGGGCGCCCTGTCCTTGGATGTGGGACCACGTGCAAGCGATGGCGCGCCGCAAGGCGTCGCGGAGCCCGGCCGGGTCGCGAGCGGGTTTGAAGCCGAGCCGCTCTCGGATCCGACGATCGTCAAGTTCCCATCGATCAGCCAGAAAGGCGGCACCGGTCCACTCTGCAGGCGGAACGACCTCAACCTCTGTCGAAGACCCCGTCGCCTCGACCACCATCCGCGCGACCTCTTCCCATGTCACGAAGGCGCTGGCCAAGTTGAAGGTTTCCCCGAAACTTCGAGGGTTGAGGAGAATCAGCTCCGCGGCGAGATTAAAGTCCTCCATGGACAGGAAGCTCCCGCCACAGTCGGCCGGAACACGAACCGGCCCACCGGCGGCCGCCGTCCGGAGCATGTCCCGGAGATGCCGACCCGAAATCGTCTCCCCAAAGGCCCACCAGAATCTGAGGATCGTGGCCGGCGGCCCCGTGCGCCCTGCGAGCAGCGTGACCTTCTCGGCGAACTCCTTGGCCATCCCGTAAGCGGGCTTCCGCGCCTCCAGCACGCGCAGCGGATGATCCTCGTCAATGGGCACCCGGACCGGCTTTCCGTACACGACGGCGGTGCTGGTATAAATGAAGTGCTGGACCCCTTGTGCCTTCGCCACATCCAGCAGCAGCAGGTGCCCCCGCAGATCCTGCTCCAGGAGAACCTGCGGATCATCCGAGAAGGACCAGGCGAGATGGATGATCGCCTCGGCGCCGCGGACCGCCTGTTCCACCGCTGTCCGGTCTTCGACGACGCCCGGCACCAGCGTAAGCCCAGGGTGGGGCTGGGCCTGCAGCGCCTCCAGCTCCTTGTCCAGCGCCACGACGTGATGGTCGCGAGCCAGGAGGGCGGGGACCAACTCTCGCCCCACACTGCCATTCGCGCCGGTCACCAGGACACGCATCTATTGCCACCTCTACGCTGGACTGGAGGCCAACTGGCGTCGGCTTTCACGGGCTCCCATAGAGAATCCGAGCCACCTCTGCCGATCTCGGAACCTGGGTCAGCCTTTCTCGGCCGTCTTGCGCCGTCCGAAGATGCGCTCACGCGCCATCTGGATAACCGGCCAGAAGAAGAAAATGACCGCCAGGCTATTGACGATCCCCGCGATGGGCCATTTGAAGAAGATCAGGAGAGATCCCTGGGACATGACGAGGCTCTGGCGCATGGCGTTCTCGGCCATGTCCCCGAGGACCAGGGCAAGCACCATGGGGGCGATGGGGTAGTCCAGTTTCTTGAAGGCCATCCCGATAAAGCCGAAGAGGATCATGTACCAGATGTCGATCATCCGGTTGTTCACCGCGAAAGCGCCGATGGCGCACACGAAAACGATGCACGGCATCAGGATGCTGAAGGGAGCCCGGAGGATGCTCGCGAAGAAGGGCACAAAGCAGAGCACCATTGCCACCCCGACCGCATTGGCTATCCAGATGCTGCCGATGAGCCCCCAGACGAAGTCTGGATGCTCCTTGAAGAGCATCGGCCCGGGTTGCAGACCCCAGATCATGAGACCACCCAAGATGACCGCCATCGTGGGAGACCCCGGGATGCCCAGGGTGATCATGGGAAGAGTGGCCGAGACCCCGGCCGCGTGGGCCGCCACCTCGGGCGCCACCACCCCCTCCATGGTCCCCGTGCCGAAATCCTCGGGGTTCTTGGAGAACTGCTTGGCGAACCCGTAACTCATGAAGGACGCGGGCGTGGCGCCGCCGGGCTTGATCCCCATCCAGCAGCCGATGAGGGCACCCCGAATGTACGTCCGCCAGAACTTCGGGAGCTGTGCCATGGTCCGAAAGACCGTCCGCACGCCCATCTTGACCGTGACGCCCTCGAGCTTGAGGCCCTCTTCCACGGTTATGAAGACCTCACCCAGGCCGAAGAGTCCAATGACCGCCACGATGAAACTGAAGCCTCCCATCAGTTCGGGCGCACCAAAGGTCAGGCGGAGCCTCCCGGTCACGATGTCGATCCCCACCGCGGCCATGATGAACCCCAGAAGTGTGGCCACCACCGTCTTGATGGGGGATTTCCCTCCCAGGGCCACGAAGGAACTGAAGGTCAGCATCATGACCGCAAAGGTTTCGGGGGGACCGAACATCAGCGTGAATTCCGCGATGATGGGGGCAGCGAAGGTCAGAATCAGCGTGGCGACCACGGCCCCGACGAAGTGGGAGCAGAAGGCTGTGGTCAGGGCCTCGCAGGCCTTACCCTTTTTCGCCATGGGGTACCCGTCGAAGCAGGTAGCCACCGACCACGGCTCCCCAGGGATATTGAACAGGATCGAGGTGATCACCCCACCGAAGAGTGCCCCCCAATAGATGGCCGCCAAAAGGATGACGGCCGAAGTGGGCGGCATCCTGAAGGTCACCGGGATGAGGATGGCCACCCCGTTCGCCCCCCCAAGACCTGGTAAGACTCCCACGATCGTGCCCACGAAGAGCCCCCCGACCAGCACCACCAGGTTGAATGGGGTCACGGCCGTGTGCAAGCCGCCTAGCAGGTTATACAGCGCCTCCATGCTGTCCTCCCGATACGGCTCAGAAGCTGAGGTACTCCTCAAACATTCCTTTAGGGAGAGGGATCAGGAAAATCCGCTCGAAGACGATGTAGCTCACCAGTGGAACCAGGATGCTCACGGCCGCCACGGTGATCCACCTGTGAGTTCCGATCCACCGCATGTAGACGGCGAGGTACAGGCCGGCCGCGATGTAGAGGCCGACGAATTCCGTCAAGAGCACCATCACGGCGGCCGGGACCGACACATAGAGGACCGGCTTCAGACCGCCCGGTCGAAGGAAGGGTTTGTCCGGTGCGCCCTGCCGCCACTTGGTGAAGACCTGCCCTAAAGTCAGGAGGCTCCCCACGGTCACACCCGTCCCCAGCAAGCCTATGTACATGCCGGGTGCCGGGCCGGATGTCGTCCATCCGAATATGCCCAGGCGCACGGCTTCGTAGAGGACCACGATCCCGACCCCCAGGATTATGAGGGCAGTGACTATTTCAGCTTTGCGCATGGCGCCTCTATGGCCTCCTTTGAAGGGCGCGTGAACCTCCGGGAAGGCGCGAAACGCCTCCCCGGAGAAATAGCCTCTATACTAGTCATGTGTGTCCAAAATCCGCCCGCATAAGCTGAGCCCCGGGGGCGCTCCAAGACGCCGGGCCCGCGGGCCGGCCGGGTTCGGTCGCCGTGTCACGGCCGTGGCGTGACGGCGGCGCGGAGGAGCGCCACCGGCGCGACGACCCGGAGCAAGGCCGGCCGGTTCTCGACGAGGCCCCAGGCGTCGCGGAGTGGACTCGGGGCGAAGGTCGGCAGACTTTCGACACACATGACGAGCCTCAACCTGTCACTATTGGATGAGTTTCCCTTCGATCATGAGCTTCTTGGTGGCGGCCTCCTTCTCTTCCAGCCACTTGACGTAATCCGCGCCGGCCAGGAATGACGGCTGGAGCGCGTTGTCCACCACGTACTTCTTCCACTCCTCAGTCTCGCTCACCTTCTTGAAAAGATCCACGTACCAGTCCTGCACCTCTTTCGGCACCTTGGGGGACGTGAAGATCCCCCGGAGCATGAGGTACTTCATGTCAGTACCGGTGGCTTCCTTCAAGGTGGGGATGGTTTTCCAGTCCGGGAGGTCAATGCGCTGTGTGTCGATCACGGCCAGAGGCCGCACTCTCCCCGCTTTCCAGTGCCCTACACATTCTGACGGATTGTTGACGGTGGAGTCCACGTGCTTCCCCACCACCATGGTGCACACCTCGCCGCCCCCCTTGAAGGGGACGTAGGTGAACTTCACCCCGAAGTTCTGCTCGATCTCCACGGTGATGATCTGGTCCTCCTGGGCCGTGCCCGTGCCCCCCATCTTGAACTTTGACGGCTCCTTCTTGACAGCCTCGAGATACTCCTTCGCTGTCTTGTAGGGTGTCTCGGCATTTACCCAGAGGATGAACCAGTCGAGGGCCATTCGGGCCACAGGCGTCATATCCCTCCAGTTGAAGGGGACGCCGGTGGCGAGGGGGGTGGCGAACAGGTTGTCCAGGGTGATGATGATCGTGTACGGGTCGCCTACCTTGCCCTTCAGGTACAGGAATCCCTCGGCCCCGGCCCCACCCGAGCGGTTCGCGACGATGAAGGGCTGGGGGGACAGCTTGTGCTTTTCAATGAGGGGCGCGATGAAACGGGCCATGATATCGGCCCCGCCTCCCGTTCCGGCCGGCACGACGAATTCTATGGTGTGTGTCGGCTGCCAGGCGGCATCAGCCATAGTGACCCAAAGCCCCGACAGGCTCACGACCATCGCTGCCACAGCCACCCACTGCCACACTTTCATTGCCTGATACCTTCCCATGACTCTTCTCCTTCCCCGGTTCCAACGGGGAAATCTACACGGCGACGTTTTGTCTGAGAGACGAGAATGCCGCCATGTGGCCTGGGGACGAAACCCTCCGGACGCGGTGCCGACAGCGGCCGGCCGCGGCTGTGTTCTCCGGAGATCGCCCTATCTTCCACTCCCTTCACCAAGGTCCATCGCCTCGATTTCGCGCGGTGGCGGGATCGGGATCTCCACCGGCATGCCGGGGGCCTTCAGCTTCGCATCCACGAAGGCCTGCATCTTCTGGACATGCTCTGGCTTCAGGTGCGAGAAACGGCCCATCAGCTTCATGTACTCGCCGACCGGCTTGTACTCCCGCGGCTTGTGCTGGTACTTGTACTCGCCGTTTTCCCACTCGTAGATGGTGAACATGCCGGTCTGCACTGCCAGGCGCGCGATCTCGATGGTCTGGTCCTCGGAGAACTTCCACCCCTTCGGGCACGGGGCGTGAATGTGGAGGAACGTCGGGCCCTTGACGTTGAGGCCCTTCCGGACCTTGTTCATCAGGTCCACCGGATAGGCGATGGACGCCGTGGCCACGTACTTCACCGCCGGGTGCCCGCCGATGACAAGCTGGGGCGGATCCTTCGGGAAGGTCTTCTTCCCCTCAGGAATCATCGGGCCGGGCGGGGTGAAGGTCGTGGCGGCGCCGTAGGGCGTGGTCGGCGAGGTCTGGATGCCGGTATTGGCATACGCCTCGTTGTCGTAGCAGATGAACAGGGCATCGTGCCCCCGATACATCATGGCCGACATGGCCTGCAGGCCGATATCCACCGAGCCACCGTCACCCGCCATACAGATGACGTTGGGCAGCTTCCCTTCCCACTTCCCCTTGCGGATGAGCACCTGGTAGGCCGCCTCGATCCCCGAGGCCACGGCCCCGCCGTTGGTGATCTGGGAGTGAATCCAGGGCACCGTATAGGGGGTGCAGAGGTAGCTGGAGTTCGCCACGTACATGCACCCGGTCGGACCGATGAAGATGGTGTTGGGCCCGGCCGCCTTGGCCACCAGCTTGTACTGCAAGGCCGGGCCGCATCCGGCACAGGTCCGGTGGCCCGGGACGTAATACTCCTCTTTCGGCATGTCCCGGACCTTCTTGATCGGGGAAAGGTCCTGGGTCTGAACGGCTGTTGCCATAATGCGCTCCTTTTACGTAAAACGTAAAGCGCAATACGTAAGCTTACGTTTTACGGTCCACGTATTACCCTTCCGCCTCGAACCCGATCCAGTACGTCCGCTTGCAGACCTTCCCATCCTTGATGGCCTTCGCCAGTTGCTTGGCCATGTACTCGAAGTCCTCGATCTTCACGACCTCGCCGCCGAGGCCGGCCATGAACGAGGTCACGAGGGGCCTCTTGGGAAGATCATACAGGGAGGTGCAGACCTCAAACATCAGGCCGCCGCCATTTGTCGCGCCGCCGTAAGACGTCTGGGTCTCGACCACGGCGACTGCCTTGACCTTGGAGAGGGCCGCGGCCACGACCTCGGTCGGCCAGGGGCGCACGAAACGAAGCTTCGCCATGCCGATCTTCACTCCCTGCTTCCGCAGCTTCTGGACAGCCGTGCGGGCCGTTGCGGCATGCGCCCCCTGGATGAAGATCGCCATGTCGGCATCGTCCAGCATGTACTCTTCCACGAACGGCGAGTACTTCCGTCCGAAGATGCGCCCGAAATCGTCAATGGCTTCCTGGATGACCTTGGGCACCTCGCCCATGGCCATGGCCCGGGCGAGTTCCAGCGCGTCGCCCTGGTCGGGGCGGATCTGCGGCCCGTGGGAGATGGGCTTCTTCGGATCCAACCGATGGTCCATTTTGAGGGGCGGCAGAAACTCGTCCACTTGCTTCTGATCCGGCAGGACCACCTTGCCGGCGATGTGGGAGACGAAGTAGCCGTCCTGGCACACGAACTGGGGCAGGTAGATCCGCGGGTCTTCGCCCACCCGGTAGTTGATCAGATGGTTGTCGAAGGCCTCCTGCGGGTTCTCGGCCCACCCCATGATCCACCCCATGTCGCGCACACAGAAGGCATCCGTGTGCTCGGACCCGAAGTCGCCCGGCGGGTCCAGGGTCCGGTCGGCGATCATCATCTGGACCGGCAGGCGGGCGCCGGAGATGGGTGAGTACACCTCGTACGCATAGGTCACGCCCACGCCGGAGCTTCCGGTGAACGTGCGGGCGCCGCAGGCCGAGGCGCCGTACATGACCGAGAGCTGGGCGTGCTCGCCCTCGCCGTGTACGAACTCGGCGTCCATCTCGCCGTTGGCCACCAACTTGGCCAGCTCCATCATCACCGCCGTGTAGGGGCGGATGGGATAGGAGCAGATCACCTCGACTTTGGCGTACTTGGCTGCCTGGGCCGAGGCTGCGCAGCCGCTGATCGTCACTTCCTTCGCCATGGTTTTTCTCCTTAGAAGGGCTTCTCGAGGCGGACGACGCCGTCCTCGAAATCCAGCTCGTGGGCCTTGCTCAGCGCGCCGTGCGTGCACTCGTTCACGCAAATCAGGCAGCCCTTGCAGAAGTCCGCGTTCCAGACAACCTCATCCTCGGCCTCATTCAACTGCCAGGAGGCGTCCGGGCAATAGATCACGCACATCATGCAGAGGTTGCACTCCTCCCGATTGATGACGGGCCGGTAGGTCCGCCAGTTGCCGGTGATCATCATGCGCTGTTCCTTGACGGGCGCTGCGGTGCACCCGGCGAACGGCACCTGCTTGTGCTCGGGAATCAGGTACATAACCGAACCTCCTCTGAAAGATGTCGGCCTCAGTTCACGTTGTGGACCACCGCCTGCTCATACCCGGTCTTCAACGCCGCCTTGTTGGCCACGACCTGCTCCAGGCTCTCCAGCTTCACCAGGCCGGTCGCCTTGGCGATGGCGCCGAGGAGGGGAGCCGCGACACCGGCACCGAGCTGGGTCGCGTCGATGCCGCCCTCGCTCCCGGAGAAGTCCACCGTGCTCTTGCCCGCGATCCCGTCGGCATCCACGCAGACCAGGGTCTTCAACAGCTCCTTGTTGGGGACGAACTTCAGGATCTGCTCCGGCTTGCGCGGCGTGTTCACCACCAGAACGCCGCCCTTCGGCATCCCGAGCAGAACGTTCATCCCCTTGACGATGGCATCGGTCACGAGTACCACGACCTCGGGGTGGTGGTTTTCATACTCGTAGCGCATCTCGATCTCTTCGTCGCTGATGCGGGCGTACTTCCGCACGGGCACGTTCACGCGGTCGGGAAGGTCAACGTAGTTGTCGAAGGCCTGGACGAACTTCCCCTCCTTGGACCCGGCCAGCGCGAGGCCGTTCGCGACGTCCCGGCCTTCCTTGTCCTTGACGACCCCCGATGTCCAAATCGTAATCTCATGTACCTTGCCCATGCCTGCCTCCTTTAGCGAAAAGCGTGCATCCAACAGGCTCCGTTCCGCCATCCCGTGTGTGCAGCCCCTCACCTCCTCTCCGTCTGGCGTCCCGGGAACGCCGTGCCATTTCCGGTTTTCATGCTTCGGGTTTGGGCGAGAGCCTCAAGGATCTGGGTGCGACCGACCCTGAAGGCCTCGGCCGACTTTCCCCGGCTCTCTTCCAACGCCAGGATCGCCGCCTTCTTGCACACCAGCTCGAGGTCGGCCCCCGTCCAGCCGGCCGTGGCCTCGGCGACCTCGTTCAGGTTGACATCGTTCTCCAGGGGGAGCCCATCGGAGTGGATCCCCAGGATCTCCCGCCGCTCCTCCTGGTTGGGCAGGGGCAACTCCAGGACGTAGTCGAACCGGCCGACCCGCAGGAGGGCCGGCTCCATCAGGTCCGGGCGGTTCGTCGCCGCCAGGACCAGGACGCCCAGCGAGCCGTGCAGGTCGTCCAGCTCGCGGAAAAGCTGGCTCACCAGGCGGGCGAAGTGGCTCCCGGCCTCGTGCATCGTCCGGACCGGCACCAGGGACTCGATCTCGTCGAAGAAGACGATGCAGGGCGAGGCCTGCTTGGCCCGCTTGAACACCTCGTGGAGGCCCTTCTCGGACTCACCCACCCACTTGGACAGCAGGCTGGTCTGGTCCACCGTGATGAGGGTCAGGCCCAGCTCCCCGGCCAGGGCGCGGGCCAACAAGGTCTTGCCGGTTCCCGAAGGCCCAGTCAGCAGGATCCCCTTGGGTGGATTGAAGCGCGCCTGGGTGGAAAGGACGCTCCCCTGCCGCATGAGCTGCAGGATGGACTGGAGGGTCCGCTTGATGCCGGTGAGTCCCCCCACGTCCTTGAGGGTGAGGCGCGGGCGCTCGGCCAGGAACTCCCGGGTGGAGGTGGGCTCCACCATCTTGAAGGCCTCGAGGAAGTCGTCCCCGGTGACCTGGACATTCTTCGAGGGGAGCTGGGGCTTCTCGTCCACCTCGAAGCGGATCTGGGGGATCAGGCGGCGGAGGGCCACCATGCCCGCCTCTTTGCACAGGACCGCCAAATCCGCGCCGACGTAGCCGTGGGTGATGTTGGCGATCTCATCCAGATCCACATCCGGAGCCAGCGGCATCCGCTTGGAGTGAATGCCGAGGATCTGGCGGCGTCCCGTGCGATTGGGGACGCGGATGCTGATCTCGCGATCGAAGCGTCCCGGCCGCCGGAGGGCCGGGTCGAGCAACTCGGGCATGTTGGTGGCCCCGATGACCACGACCTCGCCCCGCTCGACTAGCCCGTCCATGAGGGCGAGGAGTTGTGCCACCACCCGCTTCTCCACGTCCCCGATCACCTGGGCGCGCCGCGGGGCCACGGCGTCCAGCTCATCCAGGAAGATGATGCTCGGTGCGTTGCGCCGCGCTTCCTCGAAGACCTGACGGAGCTTCGCCTCGCTCTCGCCGTAATACTTGTGAATGACCTCCGGACCGTTCACGTGGATGAAGTGGGCCCGGACCTCATTGGAGATGGCCCGGGCGATGAGCGTCTTCCCCGTTCCGGGCGGTCCTGTGAGCAGCACCCCCTTCGGTGGATCGATGCCCAGGAGGCCGAAGATTTCCGGGAACTTCAGGGGCAGCTCGATCATCTCCCGCACGAGCCGCAGCTCCCAGTCCAATCCCCCGATATCCTCGTAGGACACCCGGTAGGCCCTGGCCTCGGAGACGTCGGGCGGCCGGAACGAGATGGCGGTGTCGTTGCTGATCAGGATGGCCCCGCGCGGGGCGGCCCCCTCGATCGTGAACATCCGCGGCCGCGACCCCAGGAAGGTCACCTGCAGGGTGTCACCCAGCACCACGGGAATCCCGGAGATGAGCTGGCGGAGGTGGGGGATCTCGGCCTCGCTGGGCAAGGGGAGGCCCGCCTGGACCGGGCAAAGCAGGATCGAGTCGGCCGGCTTGAAGGGGACCTTCCGGACCGTGGCCCACTCGTCAATGCCGATCTCGGCGTTGACTCGCGTCGTCCCATCCATCAGGATGAGTTGCTGCCCACAGTGGGCGGGTGGCGCCTGCGCCGCCCGCGCCACCGTGGAGCGGCGGCCCGTGATCATGAGCACGTCCCCGGGAACCGCGTGTAGCCGCATCAGATCATCCTTGTCGAGACGCGCCAACCCCTTCCCTACGTCCTCGACGAAGGCCTCCATCACCCGGAACTGGAGACCGCCTGATTCCTTGTCTTTCACGCTGCCACCCCAGGGTCGGGCGCGGACGGGGAAGCCGAACGTTCCACCGGGGGCTGCTCCCCCTGCGAGAAGACCAACTCCTCGATCTCTGCGATGTGCTGATACATAAGCCGCTCTGCGGCCCGAGGATTGCGGGCCTCGATGGCACGTAGCATGGCACGGTGCTGTTTGAGGGACCGGGCGGGCCGCTTATCATGCTGTAAGGACTCCTCGCGGGTCCTCAGGAGGAGATCCATCAGGCTATCCATGATCCGCACGAGGACCTCGTTGCCCGTCGCCTCGGCGAGCAGGTAGTGGAACAGGGTGTCCTGCCTCACCCCGGTTCCCCCCTGCCGGATCTGCGCCTGCTGCTCGGCCAGGATGGTCCGCATCTTTTCGATCTGCTCTGCGGTCGCCCGGCGGGCGGCCAAAGCCGCGAGATCCGGCTCGATGACACGACGGACTTCGAAAAGTTTGTGCTGCGTGCTCCAATCCTGATGCAGGCTGGCTATGAGTGGGTCACTTCCACGGCTCCCTGACGGGGAAGCCACGAAGGTGCCTTCCCCGGCGCGCGCGTCGATGAGCCCCAGCGATTCCATGGCCCGGACGGCCTCCCGCACGGACGAGCGGCTCACCGACATTGCCTGGGAAAGCTCTCGTTCGGAGGGGAGACGGTCTCCCGGCTTGAGACGGCCAGAGGTGACGAGGTCCCGGACCTGCTCGATGATGTCCTGGGAGACCCGAGTCTTCCGCACGGTTCGGAATGCCTTCCGGCTCACCGCTTGCGTCGAACGATTCCGCTGGGGTGTTCTGGTGCCGGACTGTGAACTCTTAGGTGCGACGGCCATTGGCGGGGTCTCCTGCTCGTCCCGCGGGTGGTCAATGGGCGAAAGCGAAATCACCAGAGCTGCCCCGATGGGTCGGTGGCCCGGTGGTCCGACCACATTATAATTTGCTACACATCACCGTGGCGGTCAACCCTTTCTTCTCAATTGGTTACAAACCTAATCAGATCGAGACA
>CAZNWB010000010.1:0-59467 GCA_964576535.1 uncultured bacterium
TGCACAGGTAGGGGACCTGGTCGGAGAGCTGGTTGATCCGGTCCAGGGAGTAGGCTACCCCTGCCTCGTGGGCGATGGCCAGCGTGTGCAGGACCGTGTTGGTCGAGCCGCCCATGGCCATGTCCAGGCAAAAGGCGTTGTCCACGCTCTCCCGGTTCACGATGTCGCGGGGCTTCAGGTCCATCTCCACCAGCGTGAGGATCTGGCGCCCGGCGGCCCGGTACAGCTCTTTCCGCTTCTCGTTTACCGCCAGGATTGTCCCGTTGCCCGGCAGCGCCATCCCCAGTACCTCGGCCAGGCAGTTCATGGAATTGGCCGTGAACATGCCCGAGCAGGAGCCGCAGGTGGGGCAGCCTTTTCGCTCCAGCTCCAAGAGGGCGGCCTCGTCAATCTTCCCGGCCGAGAAGGCCCCCACCCCCTCGAAGACCGTGGCCAAGTCGATGACCCGCCCGTCGCTGGTCCTGCCCGCCATCATGGGCCCCCCGCTGACGTAGATGCAGGGAATGTTCAGGCGCATGGCGGCCATCAGCATCCCGGGGACGATCTTGTCGCAGTTGGCGATCAGGACCAGGCCGTCGAAGCAGTGGGCCAGGGCCATCGTCTCCACGGCATCGGCGATGAGTTCCCGGCTGGGCAGGGAGTAGCGCATCCCGCCGTGGCCCATGGCGATTCCGTCGTCCACGCCGATCGTATTGAACTCGAAGGGGACGCCACCCGCCTCGCGGACGGCCTCCTTCACGATCTTGCCCACCCCCTGAAGGTGGACGTGACCCGGGATGATATCCACGTAGGAATTGGCTACCCCGATGAAGGGCTTCCCGAAGTCGGCCTCGCTGAGCCCCACGGCGCGCAGCAGGCTCCGGTGGCCCGCCCTCTCATAGCCTTTCTTGATCGTATCGCTGCGCATCGAATCCCCTCCGGAAAAGCCCGCGGCTGCCCGCGGGCCGGAAACGCGTGACATCTCGGGGGAGACCCCCGGACGGTCAGATCAGGAAAGCAGACGATGCTGGCGGAGCCAGCGGGTGAGGAACCCTACCACGTTTGCACAGGCGGGGCAAGGTCTTCCCCCCCTGCGATTCTCCTTGCATCCTCCTCGGGGCAGACGTATCCTTGCCCGCGCCCGAGGTCCCACGATGCCCGAGCCAGCCGAGCTACGCCGATTGCCCCGGTACCAGATTCAGCTCCCTCTCCTGTACAAGATCGCGTCCGCCGAGAGCAAGTTCGGGGTGGGCTGGACCCGCAACCTCAGTGAAGGTGGCGCGCTCGTGGAGCTGGACGAGCACGTAAAGCCGGAGACCCCGCTTCACCTCAGCCTTCGGACCGATACCGGCTCCATCGAGATCGAAGGGCGGGTCACCTGGGCCGAGGCGCCCCGGCAGGACGGCGGGGACGTGCTCCACAACCTCGAGTTTACGCAGATCACCCCCGGGCATCTCCAGGCCCTCTGCGATCTGCTCCTCCCCCTGAGCATGGTGCCCCATGCCGGCGTCCGGCTTCCCCTGGACATCCCCGTCAGTTGCCGGCACAAGGGGCGGCCGGGCTCGGTCCTCAAGGGTCGCACCGGGGACGTGGACCGACGGGGGCTGCTGCTCCGCCTCCCCCTGAGCCTCCCGCCCGGGACGCCCCTGGCGCTCAGCCTTCACACGACGAAGGGAACCGTGATGGTCGAGGGGGAGGTCGTCTGGGCTGAAGACCAAGACGCGGGGAAGACCGAGGAGCTGTTCAGGCACGGGGTGCGATTCACCTCGCCCAGCTGGTCCGTCTCGCTGGCCCTCGGTCTCCTGCTCGCGGAACCCCACTAGTATCCCCCTTTCCCCACCACCCGCACAGGCGGTTTCCTCCCTTCGCGCCCGTGTGTCGGGCCCATCCTGTTCCAGCAATTCTGTGGACGACGCAGAGGGAAAGCGGAACGGAAAACGTTGGACTAAGCCAGGGCAGGCTTCGTCACGGCCTCGCGCTGGCGACGCTTCCGCACGGCCCGAGAGATCGCGTCAAAGACCCGGATGCCCAGTAGGAGCATCAGGATCGCCGCATACATGTATTGATCGATTCGGCCCTTCTTGGCGAGCCACAAGAAGTGCAGGGCCGCCAACACACCGGTCACGTACACCAACCGGTGCAGGCGCCGCCAGTTGGCGCCGCCCAAACGCTTGACCATGCCGCTCGTGGACGTGACGGCCAGCGGGATGAGGAGCGTGAGCGCCGACATGCCGACGGTGATATAGCGACGCTTCAGGATGTCGGCGATCATCAGATTCCAGTTGAAGAAGTGATCCACCACGATCCAGACACTGAAGTGGAGGCACGCGTAAGAGAAGGCAAACAGGCCGAGCAGCCGGCGCAGGGTGACGGGCCAGGCCATCCCGAAGAGGATCCGGAGCGGGGTCATGGCCAAACTGGCGAGGAGCAGGCGGAAGGTCCACTGGCCGAGGTGATTGGTGATGAAGCTGATGGGATTCGCGGTCAGGTTTCCGGTGTACGTCCAGTAGAGGAGAAGGAGGAGCGGCAGCAGGCAGACGATCCAGACGCCGGTCTTCAGAATGACGCGAGCCTTTCGAGTCACGCAGGGGATCCTCGATACCGGCAGTCAGCCTTCAGCCATCAGCCAGTTCCAAGCTGACCGCTGAAGGCTGATTGCTGATCGCCCGTCAGTAGTCCTTCCGCAGATCCATGCCCGTGTACAGCGAGGCCACCTGGTCGGCGTAGCCGTTGAACATCAGGGTGTTCCGGCGCAGGAACTCGCCGATCCGACGCTCGGTGGCCTGGCTCCAGCGGGGATGGTCCACGCTGGGATTGACGTTGGAGTAAAAGCCGTACTCGTTGGGCGCGGCCTTTTCCCACGCGGTCTTGGGCTGCTCGCCGACCAGGCGGATCCGGACGATGGACTTGGCGCTCTTGAAGCCGTACTTCCACGGCACCACGACCCGGATCGGCGCCCCGTTCTGGTTCGGCAGGATCTGCCCGTACATCCCGACGGTGAGGAGCGCGAGCGGGTGCATCGCCTCATCCATCCGCAGCCCCTCGACGTAGGGCCAGTCGATGGAGGAGAAATTCAGGATGCTCTTCCGCTGTCCGGGAAACTGCTCCGGGTCCAGGAGCGTCGTGAACTCCACGAACTTGGCCTGGCCGGTCGGTTCCACCCGCTTGAGCAGCGAGGCCAGGGGGAATCCGATCCAGGGGATCACCATGGACCAGCCCTCGACACAGCGCAGCGCGTACACCCGTTCCTCCAGTGGGACTAGCCGGATCAGTTCATCAATGTCATAGGTCTTGGGCTTGGCCACGTGGCCTTCGACCCGCACCGTCCACGGCCGGGTCCGGAGCGTGCCGGCCAGCCGGGACGGGTCCTCCTTGTTGACCCCGAACTCGTAGAAGTTGTTGTAAGTGGTGGCGCTCTCGAATTTCGTCGCCGCCTCATTGAGGCTGAACGCCGAATTTCGGGTCGCCTTGAGGGCCTGCCCCGGCGACGGCGCGGCGGCTGCTCCTGCCGCACCCGACGGCCACAGGGCAAGAGCCGCCGCCCCCAGCATGAGCTCCCGCCGGCTGACATAGAGCTTCGGGTCGGTTATCTCGGACGCCTTGAACATCGGCGCACGCTTGATCAGCATCATTCTTCCTCCAACACGTGAGGCGCCAGGTCTCGGCTCTCGGCTCTAAGCTCTCATTAAGATGAGGTTCATCATCCGGCCGGTTCGGGCTTTCTCCGCCCGGTGGGAGAAGAAAAGGTCCGTCCGGCAGGCCGTGCACAGTCCAAGGTCAGCGATCCGCCGGGCCCGGACACCGGCCGCTTCCAGCACGGCGCGGTTCACTCCGGCCAAGTCCAGCCGCCAGTGACTGGGACGGGTCTGTTCCGCATGCGCCTCCCAGGTGGGGAGGGCAGCCGCCATGGCCTTCGTTACCTCGTCGCCCACCTCGTAGCAACACCCTCGGATCCCAGGGCCGATGGCAACCCGGCAGTCCTTGGGGTCCGTCCCGTAGGCAGTCGCCAGAGCTTCGAGCGCCCGCGCCGCAATCCGCTTCGCCGTACTCCGCCAGCCGGCGTGGACGGCCGCCACGGCCCCGCGCACCGGATCGTGGATCAAAAGCGGCAGGCAGTCGGCCGTCGAGACCACCAGGGCCAGATCCGGCAGGTTCGTGACCAGCGCATCGTATTCATACCGCTCGTCCATGAGAACGCCCGGGAAACCCCCGCGGGACACCAGGCCCTCGTTCACGGTCAGGACGCCATCCCCATGAACTTGCTTGACCCGGACCACCTGTGAAGACTCGACCCCGAAGTTTCCGAAGAAGCGACGCCGGTTCTCCTCGACCGCGGCCGGATCGTCCCCGACGCTCGCCCCGAGGTTCAGGGTGGCATATGGCCCCAGGCTCACCCCGCCCTGCCGTGTACTGAAGGCGTGCACGACTCGACTCGAGTCTTGGAGACTGTCGGACTGAATGAGCATCGGCGCATCGGTGGCTCGGTGGCTCGGTGAACTCGTCATGCCAGGGAGGCCTTCCACTTCACCGGCCGTTCGGGCAACTGGCCCATGGCCCGCTGATACTCCACCTCCAACCGATCCCGCTTTGTCCCGACCTCGAAATGGTCCCAGGGGAACCGCTCCGTGAGCGGCCGCTCCCGGCAGGCATAAAAGTCGGGATTCCTGGGCCACTCGCGGAAGGCCCGCCTCCAGTTCCCTCGATGCAGCAGCGCGAGGTGCAGCAGGTCGGCGACGTGGCGGTCGCCCCGCGACAGGACCCCCTGAAGATAGGCCCACTTGGGCACATCGTGGGTAAAGCGGATGCCGACAGGTCGAAGCTCCCGCTTCAGATGCCGGATCTTCTCGTCGAATTCCCGGACCTCGCCCATCGCGCACCACTGAAAGGCCGTCCAGGGCTTGGGGACGAAGCAGCTCACGCCCACGGTGAGTTCCGCCAGGCTCTTCGGATCGCGCCGCTTCCGCAGGATGCGGTGCCGGGCCGTCTTGGCAAACTGGACGATACCCCCGACATCCTCGGCCGTCTCCGTCGGCTGGCCGATCATGAAGTACATCTTGACCCTGGGAACGCCCGACTCGGCGATCAGGTCCACCGCCTCGAACAGGCGCTGATCGCTGACCTCCTTGTGGATCACCCGGCGAAGGCGCTCGGTCCCGGCCTCGGGGGCGATGGTCAGGGTTCGGGAGCCGCTCTCCACCAGGCCCTGGACTAGGCCGGGAGTCAGGCTGTCGGCCCGGACCGAGGAGAGCGAGACGTCCACGCCCCTGGCGCGAAGCGCGGTCATCAGGGTGTCTATCCAGGGATAATCGGAGACGCAGGCCCCAACAAGCCCGATGCGCTGGCCGCGCTGCAGGGCCGTGTCCGCGGCCCGCAGGATCGCCTCGAGGTGGCGGTGGCGGACCGGCCGGTAGATCTCCCCCTCCATGCAGAAGCGGCAGCCGCGCCCGCAGCCCTTCCCCACCTCCAGCAGGGCCATCTCGCCGAACTCGGTGTTGGCCGTCCGGACCATGGAGAGGGTGTCGTAGTCGTCGGTCCGCGCCAGGCGGCGCTTCCGGACCGGCAGGGGCGCCCCCTCGTACGGGACCACCTCGGCGAGGGTCCCGTCCTCGTGATACTTCACGTCGTAGAACCGCGGGACGTAGATGCCCTCGATGCGGCAGACTTCCCGGAAGAACTGGGCTCGCGCCGCCTCCGGCTGTCGCTCGGCCTCGCGGATCCGCTGCCACAATTCGAAGACCTCGTGGCTGGACTCCTCCCCCTCCCCCAGGAAGAACCAGTCCACGAAGGTGCCCAGCGGCTCCGGGTTGGACCAGGCACACACCCCCCCCATGCAGACCAGGGGGTCGGCCGGCCCGCGGTCTGCCGCCCGGACCGGGATGCGGCAGAGCTGGAGGATCTGCAGCATGTTGAGGTAATCGTTCTCGTAGGTGGTGGAGAAGGCGACGCAATCGAACTCCGCTAACGGTCGCTGGGACTCCAGGCTGAGGATGGGCACGTTCAGGCGCTCGTGCTCCGGCAGGTCCTCGGGGTCGGGGTAGAAGGCCCGCTCGCACACGATGTCCGGGCGTTGGTTCAGGTGCCAGTAGATGGTCTGGAACCCGAGGTTGGACATCCCCACATGGTAGGTGTTGGGGAACACCAGGGCGATGCGCAGACGCCCGCCCCAGTCCTTGGTGACGGTCCCCGTCTCCTCGGCCAGCCGCTTCCGTGCCTTCTCTTTGAACTTCCAGGTCATGCCCTCACCGTGGGTGGGTCATATGGCCGCCGAACCGGAGGTACGGAGCATGCTAGCAGCGGAACGGGACCAGTTCAAGGTGTTTGTACCTTTGTGCCACAGGGAGTTGGGGAGGAATGAGGGATGTTGTTGACGACGTTGACTTATTCCGGCCGGAGGATCGACCGCCTACGCGGCGCTGCTACGCGCATGATCACGGTCAGAAAGCGGGGAGAGAAACACCGGCGGGGATGCGAGGATGGTCAGAGCATTGGCAGAGGGACAGAGGAGCTGGGGAGCTGAGGTGCGGGGGAGACGGCGGCGATGAAGGTGCGCGCCGCCCGCAGGGAAGCGTGTGCCGATTCTCCGAATGCTGACCCGACAGCCCGGCCACAGGGAACTGAATCGGAAAGGGACTTGGCCGGCTGTCAGGTGTCCGTTTTCAATTTGCCAACGCCGTCAGACGGCTAGTCCGCCTGCCGCCTCAAACCACGGCAGCCGCGTCAGTCGGCCTGCCGTCTAAGAAATGTCGGAATGTCCAGCACCTCCTCGCTGACATCATCCAGCACCAACTGCGAGCCGACGGCCTTCTTCCCCTTCCGGAGATAGGCCCCGCGATCCGGGGCGGATGTGGCGGCCATGGCCGCCTTCGGCGCGTAGGCGCGGAGGTCCGTGACCCGGGGCACCTCCTCCACCGCCTCCACACTGGCCTCGTCAAAGCCTGTGGCAATCACGGTCACGCGGACCGCCTCGCCCATCTCGTCCTCGAGGACGTCCCCGAAGATGATGTTGGCGTCCCGGTCCACCATGTCGTGAACGATCTTGGACGCCTCGTTCAACTGGTAGATGGGAAGCGTCGAGGCATGGGTGAAATTCAACAGGACGCCCCGGGCCCCCTTGATGGACACATTCTCCAGCAGCGGACTGCTGATGGCCTTCTGCACCGCCTCCACCGCGGCATTGTCCCCCGAGGCCTCGCCGATCCCCATCATCGCCATGCCCCGCTCGGACATCACGGTTCGGACGTCGGCGAAGTCCACGTTGATGTAGCCGGGCTTCACGATGATGTCCGCAATGCCCTGCACCGCCTGGCGGAGGACGTTATCCGCCATGGCGAAGGCCTCCTTCACGCCGGTGTTCTTGGTGGCGTGGTTGATCAGCCGTTGGTTCGGGATGATGATCAGGCTATCCACGCTGGCCTTGAGCTCCTCCAGGCTCCGCTCCGCCTGGTCCCCGCGCCGCTTCCCCTCGAACACGAACGGCTTCGTGACCACCCCGACCGTCAGGATCTCCATCTCCTTGGCCAGGTTGGCGATGATGGGCGCGGCGCCGCCGCCGGTGCCGCCGCCCAGCCCGGCGGTGATGAAGACCATGTCCGCCGCCTGCAGGTGCTGGAGGATCTTGTCGGTATCCTCGATGGCGGCCTTGCGGCCCTTCTCCGGATCGGCGCCGACCCCCAATCCCTTGGTGAGCTTCTCCCCGATCTGGAGCTTGCATTCGACCGGGGAGTAGCGCAGCGCCTGGGCATCGGTGTTCACGACGATGAACTCCACCCCGGTCATGCTGGACGTGGCCATGCGGTTCACGGCGTTGGACCCGCCGCCGCCCACGCCGACCACCTTGATGTTGGCCATCACCCCCACGTGCTCCTCCAGCCTGATGTTCATCCGGTAGCCTCCCTTCTCAGTTTCGCGCAACACCACCCGTCAAGCACCCTGCTCGCCTCGACCTCTGCTTCAAAAGATCTCGCCGAACCACTCCTTCATGCGATCCACGACCTTGTCGAAAATGTTCCTGTCCGTGATCTTCCGGAACTTGCGCCGGTGGCGATGCGCGGCCCCATACAGGCCCAGGCCGACCCCCGTGGCATACATCGGGTTGCTGATGACGTCCGTGAGGCCGCCCACCCCGCGGGGAATGCCGCGTCGCACCGGCATGTCGAAGATCTGCTCCGCCAGCTCCGGGACCCCTTCCATGATAGAGGAGCCGCCCGTGACCACTACCCCGCCGTTCACCCGGGCGGCGTAGCCGGCCCGGCGGACCTCCCGGTCCACCAGCGAGAACAGCTCCTCCAGGCGGGGCTGGATGATCTCGCACAGGGTCTGGCGCGTGAGGACCCGCGGCCGGCGGCCGCCCACGCTGGGCACCTCGACCTTCTCGTCGGGACGGGTCATGCTGGCCAGGGCGCACCCGTACTTCCGCTTGAGGGATTCCGCCTCGGGCTGCGGCGTGCGCAGCCCGATGGCGATATCGTTGGTCAAGAGCTCGCCGCCCACCGCCAGGACCGCCGTATGGTAGATGCTGCCCTCCACGAACACCGCCACGTCGGTGGTGCCGCCGCCCACGTCCACCAGGATGCAGCCCAGCTCCTTCTCCTCCGGCGTGAGGGTGGCCTCGGCGCTGGCCAGCTGCTGAAGCACAATGTCCTGCACCTCGAGCCCCGCCTTGCTGGCGCACTTGATGATGTTCTGGGCCGAGGCGACCGCCCCGGTCACGATGTGGACCTCGGCCTCCAGGCGGCTCCCGGTCATCCCCAGCGGCTCGCGGATGCCCCCCTGGTCGTCCACGATGAACTCCTGCGGCAGGACGTGGATCACCTCGCGGTCCACCGGCAGCGCCACCGCCTTGGCGGCGTCGATGACCCGGTCGATATCCTGCCGGCTCACCTCCCGGTTCTTGCTGGAGACGGCGACGACCCCGCGGCTGTTGATCCCCTTGATGTGGCCGCCGGCGATCCCGACGAAGGCCGATGCGATCTCCACGCCGGCCATCAGTTCTGCGTCTTCCACGGCCCGGCGGATGGAGTCCACGGTGGCCTCGATGTCCACCACCACACCCTTCCGGAGTCCCCGCGAGGGGCTGTGGCCGAGGCCGATGATGTCCACCCCCGGTCCACCGCTCATCTCGGCCACGATGGCGCAGACCTTCGTCGTGCCGATGTCCAGCCCGACCACCAGGTTCCCGTTCTTGGCCATCTGCGTCACCTCCCCGTTCAATCGGTCGGCCCGCCAGCGCACCGTGCTTGATTTCATACATCCGTATCAGGTTTCCCCCGATACGGATCGCCCTTTGCCAAAGGTGTTTCGTGTGGGGCTGGCTGGCGCCTACCCCCCACGAAGGTATGAAATCAAGTACTATGGGCGAGCCGCACCCGCCTTCCCTGGGGTGAAGACCACCCGGTCCCGGAAGCGAAGATCCACCTCCCCGAACCATTCCAGGCCCTGGCCGCTGCTGGCGAGCGCGGCCCCCAGCCGGCGCAATTGCCCTTCCATGTCCTGGGCAAGCAGCCGGATGGCCGGCATCCGCTCCCCCAGGTTCACCACATAGCTCCCGTCCCCCGCCATGGCGATCTCATGCGCTCGCTCTCCCTTGAGCGCGTTCGCCATCTGGAACTGGCGCCACACCGACAGGCCTTGGACCATCTCGGAGCTGAGGATCCGCTCCCCGATCACCACGCGCCGCTGGCCGGCCGCCCGCAGCGTCGGCAGGGTGGGCAGCTCGTCCACCTCCAGCCCCGCCAGAATCACCCCGTCGGCACTCAGCAGGTAGCGCCGGTCCGCGATGAAGACCGCCTCCGGCATGCGCTCCACGACCTGGACGGTCAGCGAGAGCGGAAGGCGGCGCCGGATCGAGGCCTCTTTGATCCAGGGATTCTGCAGAACCCGCCTCGTCAGGGCCGGGAGATCCACCTCCAGGATGCTGGCCTCGGGCGACAGGCCCAGGCTCGCGCTGATATCCCGGGAGGCGACCTGGAGGTTCCCCTCGACCTCGACCTCGGCCACCCGGAAGTAGGACAGGCGCAGCACCGTCCGGTACCCTTCCCACATGGCCGCCGTCGCTCCGCCGATCAGGAGCAGCACCCCCAGGATCGTGAGCAGGCGCGCGAGCCGGGGAAACTTCTCGCGCCGCCTTGCCCCACCGGCTCCCCACCTGGGCGTCTTGTAGTCGCGGATCACCGCCGACCTTTCTCAAAGGCGTTCGGGAGTTCGGTGGTTCGGCTGTTCGGTGGTTCTCCAAATCCTTGAACAACCGAACTACCGAACGGACGAACCACCGAACGCTTTTTAGTCTTCCCCGACCACTCGAATCTCGAGCTCCAGATCGATCCCCGCCGTTTCCCGGACGCGCTCCCGCGCCAGCTGCACCAGCGCCAGGACATCGGCCGCCCTGGCGCCCCCCAGATTCACGAAGAAGTTCCCGTGCTTTTCGGAGATCACGGCCTGACCGATCCGGGTGCCCTTGACGCCCGCCACCTCCACTAGCCGCCCCGCGTAGTCGCCGGGCGGATTCTTGAAGATGGAGCCGGCCGATCGGAACTCCACCGGCTGCGTGGCGTTCCGCCGGACCAGCCACCGGGAAATTTGCTGCCGGATGCCCACCGGGTCCCCCGGCTCCAACGCAAACGTGGCACCGACCACCACCGACCCTTTGGGAAGGCCCGAGTACCGGTACGCGAAGGGGACCGCATCCCGCTTCAGGACCAGGTCTTCCCCGTCCCCGGTCACCACCTGCACGCGGGCCAGGTGGTCAGCCACCGAGCCCCCCCAGGCCCCGGCATTCCCCCACACGGCGCCACCGACGGTCCCGGGGATGCCGCTCAGGATCTCGAGACCCATGAGACCCTGCTTGCTGCAGTAGGCCAGCAGGCGGCTCACCCGGACGCCGGCCCCGGCCGTGACCTCGACGCCGTCCCGCGTGAGCTCCTGGAACGCGCTGGGGAGGATCACCATCCCGCGGATCCCCGCATCGCGAACCAGCGTGTTGCTCCCGCTGCCGAGGACCAGGACCGGCAGGTGCCCGGACTTGGCGAAGGCCAGGGCGGCCTTCAGGTCTCCCAGGTCCTCGGGCACAACCAGGAGGTCCGCGGGCCCTCCGACCTGGAAGGAGGTGTGCCGCGCCATGGGCTCCCGCGTTAGCACCTTCCCCCGCAGCACGCCGCGCAGTTCCGCCGCCAGATCCTCGGGGGCAGTCACCACCGTGTTCCCCGGAAGCTGTCCTGCGTTACCCTTGGGCACCCGGCCTCCGGGTCACGGTGTCCAGTCTCCGGACGATCTCTTCCCCGATCTTCCAGATGTCTCCCGCCCCCATGGTCATCACGATATCGCCCGGCCGGGCCACCGCCAGCACGGCGTCCACGAGGTCTTCCTTCACCGGGACGTAGGTGACGCTCTTGTGGCCGTGGTGTGCGACGGCCTCGGCGATCTGCCCCCCGTGGACCCCCGGAATCGTCCGCTCGCCGGCCGGATAGATCTCGGTCACGAACAACCGGTCCGCCTGATAGAAGGCCGTGGCAAACTCCTGGAGCAGGGCCTGGGTCCGGGTGTAGCGGTGCGGCTGGAACAGGGCGATGACGTCGCGCTCGAAGCCGGTCTTGGCGGCGTTCAGCGTGGCCTGGATCTCCGCCGGATGGTGGGCGTAGTCATCCACCACCATGATCCCCCCGGGCTCCCCGAGGATCTGGAACCGCCGCCCGACCCCCGTGAACTCGCCCAGGGCCTCCTGGATCGTGGTAAAGTCCAAGTCGAGGTCGAGCCCCACGGCCGTGGCCGCCAGGGCGTTGTACACGTTGTGAAGTCCCGGCACCTTGAGCTGCAGGCGGCCGAGGGGCCGATGCTTCCAGAGCACCATGCACTCCGACGTCATGCCCTTGAAGGCGATGTCCTGCGCCATGAAGTCGGCCTGGGTCCTGAGACCGTAGGTCACGAACCGCTTCTCCACGCGGGGCAGCAGGCTCTGGATGTTCTCCTGGTCCAGGCACAGCACCACCAGCCCGTAGAAGGGGACCTTGTTGATGAATTCCACGAAGGTGTCCTGGATGTGGGCCAGGTCCCGGTAGAAATCCAGGTGCTCCGCGTCGATGGTCGTCACCACCGCGATGGTGGGGGACAGCTTGAGGAACGAGCCGTCGCTCTCGTCCGCCTCCGCCACCAGGAAGTCCCCCCGGCCCAGCCTGGCGTTGGTCCCCAGCGCGTTCAGCCGCCCGCCGATCACGATGGTGGGATCCAAACCGCCCCGGGCCAGGACCGTCGCCACCATGGAGGTCGTGGTGGTCTTCCCGTGCGTCCCGGCCACGGCCACGCCGTACTTCATGCGCATCAGCTCGGCCAGCATCTCCGCCCGCTGGATCACGGGGATCAGTCGCTGGCGGGCCGCCACGAGCTCCACGTTGTCCGGCGCCACGGCCGAGGAGCGCACGACGACATCCGCCTCGCCGACGTGCTCGGCCTGGTGGCCGATGGCCACGTGGACCCCCAGGGAGGTGAGGCGACGCGTGTTCTCCGACTCCCGGCTGTCCGAGCCCGTGACCACGTAGCCGAGGTTGTGCAGCACCTCCGCGATGCCGCTCATGCCGATGCCGCCGATGCCCACGAAATGAATGCGCCGAATCTTCTTGTACATGGCCTCTCCTCCCCTCACCGGGTACCCCCTGGGTGCCCTCTCTCCTTGGGGGAGAGGGTGGGGCGAGGGGTTGCGATGGCCCCCTCCAGCAGGGTCACGATCCGGTCGGCCGCATCGGGCCTCGCCAGGGTCCGGGCCTTCTCCCCCATCTGCGTGAGCACCCCGGGCTTCTCCAGGGCCGACTGGATGCTCGCGGCGACGCGCTGGCCGTCGCAGAACTGGTCCGGCAGGATCCAGGCCGCCCCCGCCCTCACCATGGCCTCGGCGTTCAGCCGCTGGTGGTCGTTGGCCGCATGGGGATAGGGAACCAGGAGCGCGGGCTTCCCCATTGCGGCCAGCTCGAAGATCGTGCTGGCCCCCGCCCGGGCAATGACAAAATCCGCCGCCGCGTACGCCGTGGCCATGTCCTGGAGGAAGGCCTCCACACGGGCCCGGAACCCGCCCTGCTCGTACGCCCGGCGCACGTCGCTCACGTCACGCTCCCCGGTGCCGTGCAGGAACTGGATCTGTTCCCTCAGCCCCGCGAGGCGGGACAGGGCCTCCTGGGTCCCCAGGTTGATGCGGTGCGCCCCCTGGCTCCCCCCGAAGATCAGGACCGTGAACCGCCCGGGCAGGAGCGCGAACCGCCGGCGTGCCTCCCCCAAATCCCCAGGCCGGATCTCCGGCCGCACGGGATTGCCGGTCACGGTGACGCGACCGGGCGGGAAAAAGCCTGCGCCCGCCTCGAAGGAGACCGCCACAGCCGATGCGAACCTCCCCAGCCAGCGGTTGGCCAGGCCGGGAAAGGCATTCTGCTCGTGAATCACGGCCGGGATGCGGAGGACGCGCGCCGCCAGGACGGTCGGGAACGAGGCGTAGCCGCCCACCCCCAGGACGACCTGGGCACCAAATTCGCGGAGCAATCGCACCGCCTGGCGGAGGGCCGATGGGAGCCCCAGGAGTGCCGCCGCCTGACCTCGCCCTCCCCTGCCCTTGACCTGGTGGACCCGGAGGCCACGGAAGCTGAGCCCCAGCCGGGGGAGAATCGTGGCCTCGACGCCCTCCAGCGCTCCCACGAAGAGGACCGTGGCCTCCGGCCGCTGCCGGGTGAGCGCCGCGTGCACCGCCAGGGCCGGAAAGAGATGCCCCCCCGTGCCACCGCCGGTGATCACGACTCGCATCCACCCTCCTCATCCGTTGCGGTACCAACCTGGGAAGCGACAATGAGCAGCCCGCCATCCGTTCTCTCCGGGTGTCGGTCGTCAGTTGTCCGTTTTTCATTGTGCATAGCCATCGGCGAAGGGACCTGCCGACCTCCGAGACACGTTTAGGAGGATGCCCACCCCGAACAGCATGATGGTGAGCGATGACCCGCCAAAGCTCACGAACGGCAACGGCACTCCCGTGGTCGGGAGCAGACCGCTCACCACCGCCATGTTGAGCGCTGCCTGGCCGACAACGAGCCCGGTGACCCCCATGGCCAGATAGCTGGCGTACCGGTCGCCAGCCCGCACCGCCACCCGGGCCCCGCGCCACAGAAACAGCCCGAAGAGCAGGAGGACCAGCATGCAGCCCAGGAATCCCATCTCCTCGCCCACGATGGCGAAGATGAAATCCGTGTGGGGCTCCGGCAGGAAGAAGAGCTTCTGCATGCTGTCGCCCAGGCCCCGGCCCAGGAGCCCCCCGGGTCCCAGGGCGTAGATCGATTGGATCGCCTGGTAGGTGGCCTTGGCGGGCACGCGGCCTGGATCCACGAGGGCCAGGAGCCGGGTCCGGCCGTGGGACGATTGGAGAATCAGGACCAGGAAGACGGGCAAGGCCGCGGCCCCCGTGGCCATGAGGTGCGTCAGCCGCGCCCCGCCGATGAAGAACATCACGACCGCCACTCCCATCAGGGTGGCGGCCGTTCCGAAGTTCGGCTGCAGGATGATCAGTCCCGCGATTATTCCGGTGACGAACAGCGGCGGCACGAACCCGTCCAGGTAGCTGTCCAGGCGATCCTGCCGCCGGGCAAAGTAGCTCGCCAGGAACAGGATAACCGCCATCTTGGCGAGCTCGGCCGGCTGGAAGGAGAGGCCGAAAAACCGGATCCACCGCCGGGCGCCGTTGATCCGGACGCCGACGTAGGGGACCAGCACCAGCAGCAAGAGAAACAGGCTGCCCAGGAGCAGGATCGGGGTCACGCGCTGGAAGGTCCTGAGGTCCCGCCCCGCGGCCCACGCCATGGCCAGCAGTCCCAGGACCGCATACACGAGTTGCTTCTTCAAGAAGAAGGAGGGGTCGCCGAATCGCTCCTGGGCCCGGATGGCGCTGGCGCTGTAGATCATCACGATCCCCAGCCCGACCAAGGCGAGGGTCACCAAGAGGAGCAGGCGATCCGCGGTGGGCCGGCCGGCCGCCGATCCTCGCGTCGGCAGGAGGGCCCGCCAGTTCCAGGTGGGACCGGCGGACCCGCGCGGTCCCGGGGCCTGGCCTCCGCGCGCTGGTGGAATGGCCCATTGCTCAGCCGCGATGTCCAACCGGGTCCCTCCGGGAACGCAGCCCGCGCACGGCGCGGCGGAACACCTCACCCCGCTCCTCGAAGTCTCGAAACATGTCGAAGCTGGCGCAGGCCGGGGACAAGAGCACCGTCTCCCCCGGGGCCGCGATCTGGGCGGCGCGTTCCACCGCGGCCTCCAGCGACGCCGCCTCTTCCATGGGGCAGGCGCCATCCAGGTGTGCGCGGATCTTCGCCCGCGCCTGGCCGATGAGGATCATCGTCTTCACTCGCGTCTCCACGAGAGGCCTGAGAGGGGTAAAATCCCCGCCCTTGTCCTTGCCTCCCGCAATGAGGATGAGGCCTCCGCCATACCCCTCCAGGGACTTGACCACCGCGCCCACGTTCGTCCCCTTGGAGTCGTTGACGTACCGGACCCCGTCCACCTCCGCCACCAGCTCCAGGCGATGGGGCAGGCCCGGAAAACTCGCGAGGGCGGAGGCCATGGCGCCGGCCGGAACGCCGATGGCAGAGGCGGCGGCGGCGGCGGCGAGGCTATTCTCGACGTTGTGCACCCCCTGGATCCGGATCCTGGACGTTTCGCAGACCGGCTCGGTCCGCCCGTCACGGCGCACCACCAGGCGGTCCCCCCGCAGGAACGACCCGTCCCCCACCGTCCGGAGCCGGCTGAAGAGGCGCAGCCGGGACCGGATCCCCTGCGCAGAGTTCACGACGAGGGGATCGTCAGCGTTCAGCACGGCGAAGTCGTCGGCCGTCTGGTTCAGAAAGATCCGCGCCTTGGCCGCGTAGTAGTCCTCGACGGAGTCGTAGCGGTCCAGGTGGTCCGGGGCCAGGTTCAGGAGGACCGCCACGTGGGCACGAAACTCCACGATCGTCTCGAGCTGGAAACTCGAAAGCTCGGCCACCACCCAGTGGGTGGGTGTGAGGGCAGGCGCCACCTCGCACAGAGCCGTGCCGATATTGCCTGCGACCACCCCGGGAAATCCCGCGGCCTCGACCATCGCCCCCAGGAGGCTCGTCGTCGTGCTCTTGCCGTTCGTCCCGGTCACCGCCAGGAAGCGCGCGGTCGTCAGGCGATAGGCCAGCTCCACCTCGCTCCACATCGGGATCCCGGTCGCCCGTGCCCGCGCGAAGAGGGGAAGCCGGAGATCCACCCCCGGACTCACGACCAGCAGGTCCGCGCCCAGGATGCTCTCCGGGCTGTGCCCGCCCGTCTCCAGGCGGACGCCCAGGCGCGCAAGGTCCGACAGGTCCACCCGCAGCTTCTCGGCCGGAGACTGCTCGGTGGCCAGGACGGTCGCCCCGCGCTCCACTAGGACCTTGCACGCGGCCACGCCGCTTCTGGCCAGGCCGACGACCGTCACCCTTTTCCCGTGAAACTCCACGGTATCGACTCGTCCTTCCTGCCTTCTGCCTGCTACCACTCGGCTCTAGGCTCTCGGCACTCACCTGAGTTTGAGTGTCGTCAGCGCGATCACCTGCAAAACGAAGGACACGATCCAGAACCGGACGATGATCTTCGGCTCCGGCAGCCCGTTCAGCTCGTAGTGGTGGTGGATGGGGGCCATGCGGAAGATCCGGCGCCCCGTCCGCTTGAACCAGAACACCTGGATGATCACCGACAGGGCCTCCACGACGAAGCATCCGCCGGCCACCACCAAGATCAACTCGTTCTTGGTCACCAGGGCCACGGTGGCCAGCGCCGCGCCCAGCGCCAGGGAGCCCGTGTCCCCCATGAACACCTGGGCCGGGTGCGCGTTGAACCAGAGAAAGCCGAGGCTGGCCCCCACCAGGGCCGCGGCGAAGACGGGCAGCTCGCTGGATCCCTTGACGAATATCACTTGCAGATAGCGGGCGATGGCGGCGTGGCCCGCCACGTAGGCAAAGAGGGTGAAGGTCGCGGCCGCCATCAACGTCGGGACAATGGCCAGGCCGTCCAGGCCGTCGGTCAGGTTCACGGCGTTGGCGCAGCCGACGACCACGAGCATGGAAAAGGGGATGTACCAGATGCCGAGGTCCGGGAGCCAGGCCTTGAAGAAGGGGATCGCCAGCCTGGTCGTGAAGAGATCCGTGGGGAACAGATAGAGGTACCCGCCCACCAGCAGGCCGATCAGGATCTGCCACAGAAACTTCTGCCGGGGACGGAGCCCCGTGCTGTTGGCGCGCTTCAGCTTCAGGGAGTCGTCCACGAATCCGACCGCCCCCATCGCCAGGGTGGCGAACAGGACCAGCCAGACGAACCGGTTCGTGAGCTGGGCCCAGAGGGCTGTGGCGGCGAGCACCGCCAGGAGGATCAGGACACCGCCCATGGTGGGGGTGCCCGCCTTCTTCAGGTGGCTCTGCGGCCCGTCGTCCCGGACCACCTGGCCGGCGCGCGCGGCCGTGAGCTTTCGGATAATGGGCGGCCCCAGGATCAGGCAGACCACCAGGGCGGTCAGGAAGGCGCCGGCCGTCCGGAACGTGACGTACCGGAAGACGTTGAACGGCGAGAACGCCTTCGTCAGCGGGACCAGCAGGTGATACAGCATGTCTCCCTTCTCAAGCGGTCAGCTGATGGCTGAGAACCGATGGCTATCCAGCTACTTGCGTGGACTCATGAGATGCTTCTTGTCCACCAGGGCCGTCCCCTCCTGCGACTCGAAGCGCGTGGCGCCCTTCTCGACGTGGGCCTCGACGGCCAGCGTGAGCAGCCGCCGGATGAGCTCCACCGGCTTGATGCCGCTCGCCTCCCACAGGCGCAGGCAGAGCGATCCCGGCAGCGTATTCACCTCGTTCACATAGGGCCGCATGGAGGTCTGGTCCACCAGCACGTCCACCCGGGCGATCCCCCGGCCATCCAGGGCCCGGAACGCGTCAATCGCCAGGTCCTTCACCTGCCGGGCGAGCGTCTCCGGTATCCGGGCAGGAATGTGGCTCGGCGCGATGTCGATCTCTTCCGCCGTCTCCACCCGGCGGAGGTACTTGTCCTCGTAGCTCACGATGCCGGCCGCCCGGACCAGCTCCTCGCACTTGGAGACAATCAGGTCGTGATTCCCCAGGACGGCGCACTGGACCTCCAGCCGGTCCTCCACCGCACGCTCGACCAGAACTCGGGTCCCAAACTGGATTGCCTGCGCGACGGCGCGGCACAGCTCCGCCGTGCTCGCCGCCCGCGCGATTCCCACGCTGGAGCCGGCCACGGCGGGCTTGACCACCACCGGATAGGGCAGGCTGGATTCCACCCGGGCCGAGACCGTCGCCTCGTTTTCCAGCCACTGCCGCCGGGTGAACCAGGTCGCCTCGACCGTCGGCAGCCCCGCCCCGCGGAAGATGAGCTTGGAGAGGATCTTGTCCATGCCCGCGGCGGACGCGGCCACCCCCGGGCCCACGTAGGGGATGTCGGCCAGCTCGAAGAGCCCCTGCAGCGTTCCATCCTCGCCATGGGTGCCATGCACCACGGGAAACGCGATGTCGAACCTCGCCTGCAGCCGCCCGCGGAACCAGGCGCGACGCTCCGGAGGCTCACACAGACTGTGGACCGACCGATCCGGGGCGAGGAAGAGCTGCTCGACCTCGCCCGATCCGGATCCGCGCTCCAGCCGTTCGAGTTCCTGCTTGAAGGCCTGCTGGAGGGTTTTTCGCTTCGACGGGTCCTCGGTGGCCCGGCCTTCGGCCTCCACCTCGAGGAGGCGCGCCACGGCGCGTCCGGTCAGCCAGGCCCCGTCCTTGTTCAGGTACAGGGGAACCGTCTCGTACTCACCCGTGAGCTGGCGGAGGACCTCGTATGCCTTGCCCGCGGTGGTGACCGAGATTTCGTGTTCGACCGAGCGGCTGCCGAACACCAGCCCGACGCGCTTCATGACCCCCTCACGACCCGGCCTCCAGGTAGCTGTCGGGAAGACGGTTCTCGTACAGCAGGACATCGCCCGGCCGCACGACCCCGGCCAGGCGGTCTGCCACCTCGTCGGCGTTCCTGGCGACCAGGACCCGATCCTGCGGGAATCCACGGTCCATGAGACCGTCCCGGATGGGGCGGGTCTGCTCCGGCCCGACCAGGACCACGTAATCGCACACGGCCGCAGCCGCCTGACCGAAGCGGCGGTTCTCCTCGGCCTCGATGGGTCCGAGCTCGACCATCCCCGGAGTGATCAAGATGCGCGAACCGCCCTCGAACTGGGCAAGCACCTCCAGCGCCATCTGCGCGCCCCGGGGATTGGCGTTGGCCACGTCCAGGATCTTGACGATGCCGCCTTCCTCCCGCACCTCCAGGCGTTGCGGGGCCGGTCGCAGGGTCGCCACCGCCTCGCGCATCGCCTCCAGAGGCACGCCCCACTCCACGCCGGCCGCGAGGCCCGCCAGGATGTTGGACAGGTTCCAGCGTCCCAGCAGGTGCGTCTCGTAGGCGACCGACTCCCCTCGGCCGGCGACCACCCGGAAGCGGGTGCCCCGGCCGCTTAGCGTGACGTCCACCCCTCGGATGGCGAGGTCGCCTGCGGCCTCTCCCGTCCCGTAAAGCACCACGCGCTTGCCATCCCTGCGCGCCCGCTCCGCCAGCTCCAGGCAGACGGGATCGTCGGCGTTCACCACGGCCGTCCCGCCGGGCGGCAGCGAGGCCAGAAGTTCGTACTTCGCCTCGGCGATGCGGGCCTGCGTGCCGAAGCGCTCCAGGTGCTGCACCCCCACCGAGGTCAGGATGCCGAGGCGGGGGCGCAGGATCTCGCACACCTCGCGGATCTCCCCCGGTCCATAGGCGGCCACCTCCACCACGAAGATTTCATGCTCGTCGGAGAGCTCCTCCCGGATGATCCGCGTGATCCCCATGGTGGTGTTGACGCCATCGGGTGTCTTGAGCACCCGGTACCTGGCCGCCAGGAGGGCGGCGGTGATGAACTTGGTCGTCGTCTTCCCGTAGCTTCCGGTGATGCCGATCACCCGCCCGGGATAGGCCCGCATGCGACGCTCCGCCTCGCCCAGGAACGTCCGGGAGATCCTTCGCTCCACCGGCACGACGACCTGCGCCGCCAGGAGCACGAGGCCCGGCCCAAAGATTCCCACCCAGGCCACCGCGCCGATCGCTCCGATACTCAGACGAGCCAGCAGATCCAGCGTGGGGATCGAAGCCACGACCACCCAGACGTACGCGGCCCCGAGCATCCCGCTCATGCCGAATGCCACCAGAGCAACCCTGACGGCTCTGGCCGTGTGCTGGAGTCGTTGACTCACCTGGAGCGAGCGGTGTCGCCAGAGGATGAGGTGCCCGGTGCCAAGCCACAGCAGGTACGCGAACACCCAGTGGACCCCCAGCCCTGCGATGAGGAGCGGGGCCGAGAACACCGTCAGCATCTGGAGGGCGATCTCCAGCAGCGGGATCAGCCGTCTCCAGTGACCGAGGAGCCAGCGACCGTACCGATCGGGCTTGTAGCGCTCGATCTGCAGGATGTAGAGGCAGTCCAGCTGGTGCTGCACCGCCACCACGACGTACGGCAGCGCCATCCGGGCCACCCATGTGAGGGCCGCTGCCGGCCGGCGAAGCCACGCGGCCGTCACGGCGACTCCCTCCCCGCCAAGAATTCCCCTAGGGCGCGGCCGAACTCCTCCGGCGCATCCTGAAAGGGAAAATGCCCGGCCCCGGCGAACACCACCAGGCGCGAGCGCGGGATTCTCGTGGCCATGGTCTCCATCACGCTGCGCGGCACCTCCTGGTCCCGGTCCCCCCACAGGATGAGGGTGGGCGCCTGGATCGCCGGCAGCAGGGGTGTAAGGTCCTCGTTCACCACCTTGACCAGGGTGGGGCGCATGGTTCCCGCCGTCCGGTAATCCCTGGACCCAACCCGGGCGAACCACTTCGCAATGATGCGCCGCCCGGTGGCGCCCCAGCCGGGCAGGGAAAAGAAGCCCTTCACCAGCTTGGCCGTGGCCACGCGGAGGAAATATCCCGCCCCCCGCGGCGGTCGGACCCCGGCGCTGGCCACCAGGGCCAGCCGCGAGACCCGGGCGGGCTGACCGGCCGCCAACGCGATCGCAATGCGCCCCCCGAAGGAATGGCCGACCAGGGCCGCCCGGTCGATCCCCGTCTCCTGCATGAGCCGGAGGATGTGCCCGGCATACTCCTGCGTTCCCCATGCCGCCGGGGGCGGCTGGCTCCAGCCGAAGCCGGGTAGATCCACCGCCAGGACGCGAAACGTCCTCGCCAGGGCCCCGCACAGCGGGGCGAGGCTCTGGCTCGAGCTTCCCCAGCCGTGGAGCAGAACGACCGGGTCGCCCTGTCCTTCCGCGGCGTAGTAGGTCTCCAGCCCGTTGATCCGGAGCAACACGGAGCGGCTCCATCAGCGGCCCCCGGGAGGGCGCCCGCTTTCGGGCGGAGCATACCCCAGGGCCGCCAACGCTTCCTTTGCCACCACCCGATCGTCGAAGGGGATCGTGCGGTCTCGCAGAACCTGGTAGGTCTCGTGCCCCTTGCCCGCGATCACCACCAGGTCACCGCGCTCCGCGCGGGTCAGGGCGACACGGATGGCCTCGCGGCGATCTGGAATTGTAGCATGCCGCTCTGATCCGGCGCACGCCCTTTGCACCCCGGCCTCGATTTCCGCCAGAATCGCCTGCGGGTCCTCGCTGCGCGGATTATCCGAGGTGAGTACGACGTAATCCGCGAGGCGCGCGGCGGCCTCACCCATCAGGGGACGTTTGCCGCGGTCCCGGTCGCCGCCGCACCCGAACAGCGCGATTACCCGGCCCGCGGTGAACTCCCGGGCGATCTGGAGGACCCGCTCCAGGGCATCCGGCGTGTGGGCGTAGTCCACGACGACGCCGAAGGGCTGGCCGGCGTCCACCTTTTCGAAGCGGCCCGGCACGGCGCGAAGGCTGGCGAGCCCTTTCTCCACGACGGCGCGCTCCACCCCCAGGTGGAGGCACGCGGCCGCCGCACCCAGGATGTTGGCCAGGTTGTGCCCCCCGACGAGGGGCGAGGTGATCTCCAGCCGCCCCCAGGGGGATTCGACCGTCGCCCGGATGCCCGACAGGGTCAGGGACATCGCGCGGACCCGGAGGTCCGCCTCCCCGGTCAGGCTGAACCGGATCACCCGCGCCTGCGTCTGCCCCCGCATGAAGGGCGACCAGGGGTCATCCGCGTTCAGCACGGCCGCCGCGTCGCCCGCCTTCTTCCGCTCCCGGCCTAGCATCTGGAACAGCCGGGCCTTGGCCTCGGCATATCCCTGCATCGTCTTGTGGAAGTCCAGGTGGTCCTGGGTGAGGTTGGTGAAGATCCCCACATCGAACTCGCACCCGTCCACCCGGTGCAGACTGAGGGAGTGGGACGAGACCTCCATGACCGCCCCCCACGCCTCCAGATCACGCATCCGGTGGAGCAGGGACTGCAGGTCGCTGGCCTCCGGCGTGGTCCGCTCCCCCGGAAAGCTGACCGCGCCGCACCGGTACTCGATGGTGCCGAGCAGGCCGGTCATGCGCCCGGCCCCTCCCAGGATCGCTTCCACCAGATAGGTGGTCGTGGTCTTGCCGTTGGTGCCGGTAACGCCCACGAGGCGGAGGGAGGCGCTTGGATTGTCAAAGAACCGACAGGCCGCGGCGGCCAGGGCCACCCGGCTGTCCGGCACCCGGATGACCGTGATCCCCGCCGGGATGGCGAGGGCGGCCGGGTCCCGCTCCACCATGACGGCCGCGGCCCCCCGGGAGGCCGCGTCTGCGATGAAGGCGTGGCCGTCCTGGCGGAACCCCCGGATGCACACGAACAGGAACCCCGGGGCGACCGTCCGCGAATCGTGGCCCACGCCTGTGATCTCGACGGTCGTGGGGCCAGAGACTTCCAGCCCGGTCCAGCCCGAGAGGAGCTGGGCCAGGCGCACTGTTACCCCATCCGGACCAGCCGCACGTCCCGTGTCGGCGAGGGCGGCACCTGCAGGTACTTCAGCGCGTCCCGGGCGATCTCCCGGAACACGGGCGCGGCGATGGATCCGCCCCAGCGGAGCGTCTCGGGATCGTCAATGACCACCAGGATCACCAGGCGGGGCTGCTCCGCCGGAACCGCGCCGACGAAGGAGGCCACGACCCTCCGGGTGGAATAGCGCCCGGTGGCCGGATCCAGCTTCTGGGCCGTCCCCGTCTTCCCGGCCACCGTGTACTCTTCCAGGGCCGCCTCCTTGCCCGTGCCGTCCTCCACGACGGCCTGGAGCATGGTGAGCAGCGTCCGCGCCGTCTCGGCGGAGATCACCCGGCGGATCGCGACGGGCTCGACCTGGCGGTGGAGCAGGCCGTCCTGGGACCTGAGACCGCGGACCACGTGGGGGCGGACCAGGTGCCCACCGTTGGCCACGGCCGCAAAGGCGGTGGCGACCTGGATGGGGGTGACCGAGATCTCCTGGCCCAGGGAGAGGATCGGCAGCGACAGGCCTGACCAGCCCTTGGGTCGCCGCATGAGCCCGGGCGCCTCTCCCGGAAGATCCAGGCCCGTCAACGTCCCGAAGCCGAAACCGCTGATGTAATGGTAGTAGAGACTCTTCCCCAGTTTTTGGCCGATCTTGATGGCCCCCACGTTGCTGGAATAGGTCAGGATCTGGTGCACGGTGAGCCAGCCGTACTTCTCGTGATCGCGGATGGTGACCCCGCTCACCTCGATGGCGCCGTTCTCCCCGTAGAACCGGTCCCCGGGGCGGACCACCCCCTCCTCCAGGGCGCCGGCCGCCAGGATCACCTTGAAGATCGAACCGGGCTCGAAGGTGTCCGTGGCCGCCCGGTTGCGGCGGACGGCGCTGCTGGTCTTGCGGTAGTCGTTGGGATCGAAAGTCGGCACGTTCGCCAGCGCCAGGATTTCCCCGGTCCAGGGGTCCATCACGATGGCGGTGCCGGCCCTGGCCCGCGACCGCGCGACCGCGCGGTGCAGCTCCCGCTCCGCGATGTACTGGAGGACCTCGTCAACGGTCAGGGTGAGGTCGAAGATGGGACGCTGCGGGCGTGCCTGCTCCCGCCGGAAGACGATCCGCCCCAGGGCGTCCTGCTGGGCCACGACGAACTGCGACTGCCCTCCCAGGAGATCGTCGTACTGCAATTCCAGTCCCTCGAGCCCCCGGTCGTCCAGGCCGACGAGCCCCAAGATGTGGGCCGCCCGCTCCTGTCGCGGATAGTACCGGCGGCTTTCCGGGAACAGGCCGATGCCCTTCAGGTTCAGGTCGGTGATCGCGTCCGCCTGCGCCGGGTCCAGTTGCCTCTGGAGCCAGACGAACGCCTTGTCGCTGGTGAGCCGGGCCTGCAACTCCTTGACGGGTTGACCCAGGATCGGGGCCAGTGCCCTGGCCGTGCCGGCTGCCTGTTCGATGGCGGCCGGCTGGGCAAAGACGGAGGACACCCGCAGGCTCACCGCCAGCTCGCGGCCGGCCCGATCGTAGATCGTGCCCCGCCTGGACACGATGGGCAGGTGACGCTCGTACTGCTTGGTGGCGCGCTCCGCCAGGCGATCGCCCTGATGGATCTGGATGGAGAAGAGCTTCGCCGCGACGCCGGCGAGGCTCACCAGGAGAACGAGGAAGATCCCGAGGATGCGCGACCGCATGTCGTCCGATTTCTTTCCTATGCTGTGCGACGGGCGTCAGGAGTTCGGTGGTTCGGTCGTTCGGTCGTTCCTCAGAGGGCCCCGAACAACCGAACTACCGAACGGTCGAACTACCGAACGGTCTTTCCCTTGCGAAGGCGACAACACCCCCGAACAACTTCGGAGGGTTATTGAATTGTCGACTCGGGCATCAAGATGACCTGTCCCGGCCCCGAGGTCACCATCCCCAGGCGTTTCCGGGCCACCTCCTCCACCCGCCGCAAGGAACGGAGCTGCCCTAGTTCGAGTCGCAGCCCCTTGTGTTCCTGCCCGAGGGCCGCTTGCCGCTCGCGGAGCCGCTCAACCTCGTACCCCAGGCGGACCACGTAGGTATGCTGCCACACGTACAGCAGCGCGGCCGCCAGGATCAGGACGCCCAGGGCAACGGTCGAGAGGAACTCCAACGATTCCCCGCGGACCCATGCCCTGCGAAGAACGGGCCGGGGCGCTCCCTGAACTCGCGGGCCCACGCCACCGATCACCTGCGACATCTCAGGCCGCCTCTCCGAAGGAGTCTCCGCCTCTGGCGGAGCGGACCGGCAACCGCTCGACCGCCCGTAACTTGGCGCTGCGGGCCCGCGGATTGCTGGCCACCTCGGTCTCGCCCGGCGTGATGGGTCGCTTGGTCAGCACGCGCGCCCACCCGCTCACCTCCAGCCCCCGCCAGGTTTGTTTCACGATCCGATCCTCCAGGGAGTGGAAGCTGATCGCGGCGGCGCGGGCTCCGGGGCGGAGCAGCGTCACCGCCTTCTCCAGAGCGGGTCCGAGACCGGCCAGCTCATCGTTGACCGCGATGCGGAGCGCCTGAAATGTCCGGGTGGCGGGATGAATGTGGCGAGGCCATGCCCGGCGGGGGATGGCCCCGGCCGCGAGGCTGGCCAGCTCAGTCGTTGTCCGGATCGGGGTCCGCCGCCTCGCCTCGACGATGGCCCACGCGATCCGGCGGGACAAGCGCTCTTCCCCCCATTGGAAGATGAGGTCCGCCAGGTCCCGCTCCGACAGGCGGTTCACCAAGTCGGCTGCCGTCTGTCCCGTGCTCCGGTCCATCCGCATGTCCAGGGGCCCTTCGCGCCCGAAGGAGAACCCACGCTCCGCCGAATCGAGCTGCAGCCAGGAGGACCCCAAGTCGAACAGCATTCCGTCGAACCCTGTGCCGATCCCCGGGAGGTCGGCCAACTCCTCGTATCGGCCCTGGACGAGCGTGACCCGCGGGCCAAACGGCGCCAGTCGCTGACGCGCCAGTGCCAGCGCCTCGCCGTCCCGATCGATCCCGAGGAGCGTCCCGCCGGGCGCGCTTGCCTGCAGGATGGCCTCCGCATGTCCCCCCAGGCCCACCGTGGCGTCCAGGTAGCGACCTCCCGGCCCGGGCTGGAGGAGAGCCAACACCTCCTCCCGGAGGACCGGAACGTGGCCGGTCACTACGCGGCCAGGACTGCTGCCACCTCGGAGTGGGTACCGACCAATCCATCCAGGGCAGCCTGGATGGTTGCGAAGGACTGGAACAGGGAATCCACCCGGAGTTCGTGCATCCGCCCGGCGAGTTCCGGGCCCAGGTTGGCCAGCGCCAACGTCCCGCCCAGATCGCGGGCACGGCACAAGCGCTCCACCAGGACGCCCAGGCTCATGGCCTCCGCGCGCTTCACCCCCCGGCAATCCACGATGAAGGTTCGGCAGCCATCGCGCAGCAGGGTCCCGATGCTGTTCTTGACCTCCACCATGGTGCGAATGCCCAGGTCGCCTTCCGGGTCGATCACCGCCACTTTGTGGGCTTCCGACGCGCGGACCTGCATGGACGTCCTCCTGACGCTCTAGAGATAGGCGATGCGACGCAGCCGGTCCATGTTCAGCACCGACGTCTTCGGGGTCTCCCGGGAGCGTTCCCGCCAGATCCGGCGCAACCAGCTGGGCGCTTCATTTCCGAGTGTCCACCGTTGTCGGGGTTGGCGACGTTCGCGTGCCGTCTGCTTCCGCCGTGGCGCCATCTTTCCTCCCTTACCCACCGGCCCCTCCCTTCTGGGGTCCTCGCTCATGTCCTTCCTCGCGAGGACAACCGCTCCCCCTCCAAGAAAGCCTGCAGCTAGCAACCAATCGATGTCCAGTCCTCAATCGCCAGGTGCCGCTCTCTCCGCCCGATGCCTCTTGATAAAGCCATCTGCGTTTCTCTGTTGGGTACCCAGTCCCGCAAAGCGGGACGCTGGGTGTCTGCGGTTGCATAGGCATGTCGCTGGCTTCTCTACACTCCCAGCTCGCCCAGCTTGGTCGACAGCTCCTCGGGCGACGGGGCGGCGCTCACCTTGGCCACCCACCGCTCCTTGTCCCAGATCTCGATCTGGTCCATGACGCCGAGGATCACCACCTCGCGCGTGATCCCCGCGCGCTGTCGCAGCCCCTGCGGGATCAGGATCCGTCCTTGGGAGTCGATCTCCACATCCTCCGCCGAGGAGTAGACAACCCGGAGGAAGTCGCGCATGTCCCGCTTGAAGGTCGGATTGGCGCGGATCCGCTCCTCGATGGTCCGCCACGCTCGCATGGGAAAGGCAGTGATGTAGGCCTCGAAGCTGGTCAGCACGAGGGTCTTCTCCTTCCCCAGCGCCTCGCGCAGCTTCGCGGGGATGCTCAGCCGCCCTTTGTCATCAATGGCGTGCTCGTACTGGCCTCGGAACATAGCCCGCCCCGGAGAGTCAGTGCATGGGCTTCAATGGGATACTTCCCCATGTTATCCCACTTTATCCCACCAACTCGCGGACAATATACTTGCCCGAAACGGCTTGTCAAGGAAATTTATTCAGGTTTCTCGCGGGGTTTCGAAGGCAGAGATAGGTCAGACAAATCTGAGCCCCATGGCTGGTGCCGAGCCACTTCGCGCCACCCCAGACATTGCCATGTACCCGACAGGCGATGGGCAGCGGGACTGGCAATCAGGCAATCTGGCAATCAGGCGACTTGGCAATCAGGCAATCTGGCGATTTGGCAGTCAGGCAATTTGGCAATTAGGCACTCCGGAACTTGCGAGTTGCCAAGTGCGCCCACTCGCCTGAGCACCGGATAATCCTCGCTCACGCTTGCTGCTTCTCGGGACTCATTGGTCATTGGATCATTGGTCATTGGGAATTACGGTTCAAGGAGTGCGTTGTCGATGAGGCGTGTGGTGCCGAACTTGGCGGCGACGACGGCCACGGCCTTTCCGGTGATCTGCTCCAGGGGCTCTAGCGTGTCGGGGTCGCAAACCCCCACATAGTCCACCGCGGCCAGCGAGGCGCTGCGGATCTCTGTCTCGATGGCCGCCTGCAGGCGCGCGGCATCCCGCTCGCCCGCCCGGACGGCGCCCTGGGCCTGGAAGAGCGCCCGGGAGAGGACCGTGGCCTGCCGCCGCTCTTCCGGCGAGAGCAGCACATTGCGGGAACTCAGCGCCAGCCCATCCGGCTCGCGCACCGTGGGGAGGACCACGATCTCGAGGCCGAGGTTGAGATCGGCTGCCAACCGCCGGACCACCAGCGACTGCTGGTAGTCTTTCTGCCCGAAGTAGGCCTTGTGAGGGCGGCAGATGGTGAAGAGCTTGGTGCAGACCGTGGCCACCCCCCGGAAGTGGCCAGGACGGTATGCGCCCTCCCAGCGGTCGGTGAGCCGCTCCACGTTGACGGACGTCGCGTATCCCGTGGGATAGATGCCTTCCACAGTCGGGGCGAAGATGATGTCCACGCCCTCCGCTCGCGCCAGGCGGGCGTCTGCGTCAAGGCCCCGTGGATAGCTCACCAGGTCGGCCTGGCTGTGGAACTGGGTCGGGTTCACGAAGAGGCTCATGCTGGTGAGATCGTGGTCCCTGCGACACCGCCGGATCAGGCTGAGGTGCCCCGCGTGGAGCGCCCCCATGGTGGGGACGAGGCCGATGGACTTGCCCTTGCGGCGATAGTCCTCGGCAACCCGCTGCATCTCCACGGGACTCTGAATGATCTCCATGCACAACCTCCCTCACTCGCCACCGACCGGGCGGGCCAGCGCGTCAGCATCAGCCAGGCAATCTCCGGGCAACAGGTTCAGCACTCACCCCACCGCCTTGCAGACCTGAAGAGGGGATGTGACCTATGGGGTGCCGCCCGGCCCGGAAGGCGCCAGATGGTAGCTGTGCTCGGGACCGGGGAATCCCCCCGAGCGCACCTCGGTCCGGAACTGCCGCATGGCCTCGAGAAAGACCTGGCGGCCCTGGGCATATCGCTTGACGAACTTGGGCGACAAGTCCTCTTGGAGCCCGAGCATGTCATGGGCGACCAGAACTTGCCCGTCGCAAGACGGCCCGGCCCCGATGCCGATCGTCGGCACGGTGAGGGCCTCGGTCACCCGCCTGGCCACCTCGGCCGGAATGCCTTCGAGGACCAGGGAAAAGATGCCGGCCCTCTCCAGGGCCCCCGCATCCTTGAGAAGCCGATCGGCCTCTTCGGCGGTCCGGGCCTGGACCCGGTAGCCACCCATCTGATGGACCGACTGCGGGGTCAGCCCCAGGTGTCCCATCACGGGGATGCCGGCCCCTACCAAACCTTCCACCGCCCCGAGAACCTCTGCTCCGCCCTCGAGCTTGACGGCCTCTGCCCCGCCCTCTTTCACCAGGCGACCGGCATTCCGCAGGGCATCCTCGCGGCTCACCTGGTACGACATGAAGGGGAGGTCGGCGACGAGGAGGGCGCGCGAGACGCCCCGCGCCACCGCCTTGCAGTGATGGACCATGTCGTCCATGGTCACCGGCAGGGTCGTCGGATGCCCGAGGACCACCATCCCCAGGGAGTCCCCGACAAGGATGACCTCGATCCCCGCCTCGTCCACCGCCCGGGCCAGGGGGTAGTCGTAGGCGGTGAGCATCGTGATCTTCTCCCCTTGCGCCTTCATCCGGGGGAGTGTTCGGATCGTGATCTTGTCTCGCTTCATGGGGTACCCTCCTCTTGAGGTTAGGTCCCGACAAACACAAAGGCCTTCCGGACCGTTCCGGAAGGCCAATGGCCGGCGCACCCTCCTCCCAACCTTCCTGGGACTCCCGGTCCATGAGCGGCTCCGGTGCCCCCAGGCTAGGAGGCGGTGCGACCGCCTGGCAATCGGGCACTCAGGCAATTTGGCAATTCGGGGGTTCATTTTCCCCCAATTGCCACGTTGCCTAATCGCCGGATTGCCCTAGTCTGGCTCCGTCTCGGTCCCTTCGATGCTACCTGCGGGATCCAAGCGGTACGTAGTAATGGGTGCCCGCGCGGGTCTCCCCGATCTGCTTGATCAGGTCCTCGAAATCCTCCCTGCGGTTGACGAAATTAATGTCGCTGGTGTTCACCACCAAGAGCGGCGACGCGCTGTAATGGAAGAAGAAGTGCGTGTAGGCCGCATTCAGATCCTCCACGTACTTCGGGTCCATGTCCCGCTCGTACCCTTTGCCCCGCAGCGCGATCCGCTGCAGGAGAGTCTCGGTGCTGGCCTGCAGGAAGATCACCAGGTCGGGAGTGGGCACGCGGACCTGGAGCAAGACATGCACCCGCTCGTACAGAGAAAGCTCGTGATCTTCCAGCGTCACGTAGGCGAAGATCCTGTCCTTGGCAAACAGGTAGTCGGTGATCAGCGTTTGCCGGAACAGGTCGAACTGTCCCAGCTCCTGCTGCTGGCGGAACCGGTTCAGGAGAAACCAGAGCTGAGTCTGGAAGGCGGAGCGGCGGCGGTCCTTGTAGAACTGGGAGAGGAACGGGTTGTCATTCGCCACCTCCAGAAGCTTGCGGGCGCCCAGGCGCTCGGAGAGTTGGTCTACGAGGCTTGTCTTTCCCACCCCGATGGGGCCTTCCACCGCGATGTACCGGGGGGAATTTCTGTTCTCGCTCATCCAGGCACCCCCACCAGAGATGTGGATGTTCCCGATCCGAGACGCCGCAGCAGTTCCTGTGCCGTGACGCCCAGGAGAGGATGGCACGCCCCCGGTGCGATGACCACCAGGGGCGCCAGCACGAAGTGCCGATGGGCCATCCGGGGGTGAGGGATCACGAGGTCGGGCTCACTCATCACCAGATCCCCGTACAACAGGATGTCAAGGTCCAGGCTTCGCGCAGAGCGCGGTTCGTGGCCCACGGGGCGCCCCAACACCGCCTCGATCTCCTGCAGATGCTCGAGGAGCTGGCGGGGCGACAGGCTCGTGGCGATCTCTGCGACAGCGTTGAGGAACGGTCCGCCTTCGACGCCCTCCTGCGGCTCCGACTCCATGCAAGGCGAGGCACGCTTCAGCATCGTATCCGGCAACCGGGCGAGTCGGTCCAGGGCCGCCCGACAGTGCCCCAGGCGATCCCCCAGGTTGGACCCGATGCCGATGTAGGCCTGGATGCTCACGGTCGTGTGACCTCCACGGAGACGCCGCCGACCATGCCGACGATGGGCGGCGAGGGCTTGGTGGCCCGGATCGTGACCTGCTGCACCGGGAATCGTTCCAGGATGGTGGACGCGATTCGCTCCGCCAGGGTCTCCAGCAGGTTGAAGCACTCCCGAGTCCCCACCTCCTCCACCAGGGCGTGGACTTGCTCGTAGTCCACCGTGGCGGCGAGGCTGTCGGCGCCGGCCGCGGGTGACAGGTCGAGCCGGAGATCCACATCCACCACGAAACGCTGCCCGAGCTTGCGCTCCTCCTCGCGCACGCCGTGATGCCCGTGGAACTGGATCCCCTGGATGACGATACGATCGCGCATGACCGTTCGGTAGTTCGGTTGTTCGAGAGTTCGGTTGTTCGTGGGTCCCGGAAGTGTGCCGGCAGAACGTCCTATCGAACCACCGAACCCCCGGGACCCACGGCACTGCGGCTTCCCGCCGCCGTGGCGTGGGTGCCCCGAACGCTTTTGTTCAGGAGCCTCGGATCCCCAACTTCTTGATGCGTTCGACCGCCTCGCGGATGCGGCCCACGCTCACGGTGACGGCGGCCCGGACGTAGCCCTCGCCGGCTGTTCCGAATCCGCTCCCGGGCGTGACCATGACGCCGGCCTTTGTCAAGAGCTCCACGCTGAGGCTGGTCGAGGTGAAGCCTTTGGGCACCGGGACCCAGACGTAGAACGTGGCCTGGGGCGGCTCGGCATTGATCCCCATCTCCCGGAGCCCCTTCACCAGGACGTCGCGCCGCTCCTGGTACACCCGGCAACTGTCCGCGACGCACTCCTGCGGTCCGGTCAGCGCCGCGATGCCGGCGTACTGCACCGCCTGGAAGACCCCGGAGTCCAGGTTCGTCTTGATCCGCCCCAGGCCCTGCAGGATCCCCGCGTTGCCCACGGCGAACCCGACGCGCCAGCCGGTCATGTTGTACGTCTTGGAGAGGGAGTGGAACTCGACCGCGACCTCCTTGGCGCCCGGGACGCTCATCACGCTCTCGGGACGATAGCCGTCGTACGCCATCTCGGAGTAGGGGGCATCGTGGGCCAGGATCACCCGGTGCTGGCGGGCGAACTCCACCGCCCGCACCAGGAATTCCCGCGGCGCCACCGCTCCGGTTGGGTTATTGGGGTAATTGAGCCAGAGGACTTTCGCCCGTTTCAGCACGTCGCCCGGAATCGCGTGCAGGTCGGGGAGGAATCCGTTCTCTCGCTTGAGCGGCATGGGGTGCGGCACGCCCCCGGCGAAGATAGTACCGGCCTGGTACACCGGGTAGGCCGGGTCGGGGACCAGCACGACATCGCCGGGATCCACGAACGCCAGGGGGAAGTGGCCGATCCCCTCCTTGGAACCGATGAGGCTCAGGACCTCGGTCGCGGGGTCGAGCGTCACGCCGAAGCGGGACCGGTACCAGTCGGCCGCCGCCTGTCGGAAGGACAGCATCCCCTCATAGGAAGGATACTGATGGTTTGCCGGATCGGCCGCGGCCTTGGCCAGGGCCTGGATGATGTGCGGGGGAGTCGGCAGGTCCGGGTCCCCGATCCCCAGGCTGATGATGTCCACCCCCTTCTTCACCTGCTCCTGCTTCATCCGATCTAGCTCGGCGAACAGGTACGGCGGGAGCGCCTGCAGCCGCTTCGCCTGCGTGTACTCTGCCATTCAGCCTCCCCTCCAAGAACCGAGGTCCGTCAGCCCGGCTTCGCCGAGTCGATCTGTCAACTCGTCGATTGGTCGATTCGTTTGTCCCAATTGACTACTCGACCAATTGACCAATTGACCAATTGCCTCTCCCGGCTCTCGGCTCTCATTTCAGGCCGAGGACATCCAGCATGTCGTACAGTCCGGGAGCTCTCCCCACGACCCAGCGGGCGGCCCGCAGGGCACCAAACGCAAAGTTATCCCGGCTGTGGGCGCGGTGGGTAATCTCGACCCGCTCGCCCATCCCGCCGAACAGGATCGTGTGCTCCCCCACGATGTCCCCGGCCCGGATGGCGTGGACGCCGATCTCTTCCTTCGTGCGTTCTCCCACGATCCCGAACCGCCCGTACACGCCGACCTTCCGCAGGTCGCGCCCCAGCGCCTCGGCCATGACGCGGGCCATGCGGTCTGCGGTCCCGCTGGGAGAGTCCTTCTTGAAGTGATGGTGGGCCTCGATCACCTCGATGTCGTACCCGTCTCCGAGCGTCCGCGCCACCTGGGCCAGGACCCCGTAGAGGACATTGACTCCCACGCTCATGTTCGGCGACTGGACGCAGGGGACCCTGGTGGCAAGCTCCCGGGCCCGCGCGATGTCGCCCTCGGAGAGTCCCGTCGTCCCCACCACCACGGCGACCCCCGCCTGGCTCGCCGCTTCCAGGTTCCGCATGGCTGCCGCGGACGCCGTGAAGTCCAGGAGGACCTGGGCGCCGGATAACGCCTTGTCCACCACGTCCAGGATGGCCACGCCCAGCGGCCCGACACCGGCCACCTCGCCAGCATCGCGCCCCACGTCCACGTGATCCTTGCGCTCCACGGCCCCGACGACCCGGAAGTCCGCGCTCTCCCGCATCAGGGCGACCAGGCGCTTGCCCATCCGCCCCGAGGCACCGGCGACGACGGCTTTGATCACGGCCATGTCTCCCCGTTCCCCTCCGGGCTCCCCCAAAGCACCCAGCGCGGCGAAGCCGGAGGGAATTCCCCCCGAGTTCCCGGCATGGGTGAACGCGCTCAGACCTACGACAGCAAACCGTAGCTCCGGAGGGCGGTCTCCAGCTTCTTCCGGTTGGCGTCGGTCATCGAGCAGAGAGGCAGGCGGAACTCCTCCCGGATCTTGCCCATCATGGCCAGGGACGTCTTCACCGGAATGGGGTTGGTCTCGATGAACATGGCCTGGCTGAGCGGGAAGAGCTTGAGGTGCAGCTCCCGCGCCCGCTTCCAGTCCCCGTTGAGGAAAGCATGGGTCATGTCGGCCACATCCTTGGGCACGATGTTGGCGACGACGGAGATGATCCCGCGGCCGCCCACCGCCATCAGGGGCAGGGTCAGGGTATCGTCGCCCGAGAGGAAGCTCAGCTTGTCCCCGCACAGGACGATGTCCTGGGTCATCTGCTCCAGGTTCCCCGTGGCCTCCTTCATCCCGACGATGTTGGGATGGTCCGCCAGCTGCGCCAGCGTCTCGGGGAGCATGTTCACGCCGGTCCGTCCGGGGATGTTGTAGAGGATCAGGGGCAGGTCCACCGCGTCGGCAATGGCCCGGCAGTGCTCGATCAGCCCTTTCTGGGTCGGCTTGTTGTAGTACGGCAGGACCACCAGCGCCCCGTCGGCGCCCGCCTTCTTGGCGTGCTTGGTGAGATCAATGGCCTCGGCCGTGCTGTTGGATCCGGTCCCGGCCACCACCGGGACCCGCCTGTTGGCCGCGGCGATGACGACGTCCACGACCCGCTTGTGCTCATCGTGGTCCAGCGTTGGGGACTCCCCCGTGGTTCCGCAAGGGACGATGACGTCCGTCCCCCCCGCGATCTGGAATTCCACCAGCTCCTTCAGCTTGACCTCGTCAACCTTCCGATCCCGGAAGGGGGTGACGAGCGCCACCAGAGCCCCCTGAAACACCCGCTTTGCCATGGTCGCACCTCCCGCCTTGCCTGCGTTGCCCGGGCCTGCCCCTTGCCCGGTCTGCGTCAACTCATCTCATCCAGGGTCCGTTCCCCTCGGACCAGATCCTCGAAGGTTTCGCGCTCGCGCACCACATAGAAGCGGTCCCCCTGGACCATCACCTCGGGCGCCCGGGGCCGCGCGTTGTAGTTGGAGGACATGGTGTGCCCGTAGGCCCCGGCCGACATCACCGCCAGGAGTTCCCCCGGCTCGCACCGCGCCAGGGCGCGGTCCTTGGCCAGGAAGTCGGCCGACTCGCAGATTGGTCCCACCACGTCCACCGTCACCTCGGGCCGTCCGGCCGCCCGGCGGACGGGCTGGATCCCGTGGTAGGACCCGTAAAGGCTCGGCCGGGCCAGGTCGTTCATGCCTGCGTCCACCACCACGAAGTTCTTGGCCGGGCTCCGCTTCGTGTACAGGACCCGCGTGACCAGGATGCCGGCGTTCCCCGCCAGGACCCGGCCGGGCTCCAGCACGAGCGTCACGTCCAGATCACGGATCACCCCGATCAGCGCCCGGGCGAACTCGGCGGGCAGGGGTGGCTCTTCATCCTTGTAGGTGATGCCCAGGCCGCCGCCCACGTCGAGGGAGCGGACGTCCGTCCCCCGCTCGCGCAACGTTCGGACGAGGGCGGCCGTCTTCTCCAAGGAATCCACGAAGGGCCCGAGCTCCGTGATCTGGGACCCGATGTGCTGGTGGATGCCCACCACGTCCAGGGCCGGAAGCCCCCGGGCGGCCTCGTATTCCTCCAGTGCCTGGCCGATGTCAATGCCGAACTTGCTCTTCTTGAGGCCCGTGGAGATGTAAGGATGGGTCTTGGGATCCACGTCCGGATTCACCCGCAGGGCGATCCGCGCGCGCATCCCCATCCCCGCGGCCACCTCGTTGATCAGGCGCAGCTCCTGGCCCGACTCCGCGTTGAACATCAGGATGTCGGATTTCAGGGCGTAGCCAATCTCCTCCCGCGACTTCCCGACGCCGGCGTACACGATGCGCTGCGGCGGCACCCCCGCCCGGAGCCCGCGGTACAGCTCGCCCCCGGACACGACGTCCAACCCGCCCCCCAGATCCGAGAAGAGTCTCAGCACCGCAAGGTTCGCGTTCGCCTTCATGGCAAAGCAGAGGAGGTGGGGGACGCCCGCGAATGCCTCGTCGAAGACCGTGAAGTGCCGGGTCAGCGTGGCGTGGCTGTAGATATACACCGGGGTGCCGACCCCGGAGGCGATCCGGGCGACGGGCACCTCTTCGCAGTAGAGATCGTCGCCGCGATACTGGAAGTGATGCATGCGGCTGCGCCCTTCTTCGAAACGAGAGGCAGGAAGGCAGCATCCCTGCGGGTCAACCCCGATCCGAAAAACGCGGGGGCCGAGAATCCCAGGAGTCACGGTGGTGCTGCTGCCTTCAGCCAAGCTGCGTTGAGCCCTCACCGCCCCCTATGGGGGGACGAGCGACGCGCCGATTCCATTACCGCGAGTTTTGTGGCAACCCTCTCCAGGAGATTGGCTGCGCCGGGAATATCGGATCGGGGTCAACGAGTCTCGAAATGGGTACCACAGGTGGGCCCCCCTGTCAAAACCAAAATGGCTGATAGCGCTGAAAGGGCGTGAAGTTAGTGGTCTCATGCCATCCCGCAGGGTGCCAGCGTATCTGCTCTGATAACCGAGTGTATCTTCCCCGGCACACCGGCGGGTCTTCAGGCCCCGGAGATGGGGGCCGCTTCGTCACACTGGCCCCACGAGATTCGCGAGCCCCCGCCGCATCCCTTCGGCGGCCAAGCCGGCGATATCCCCGTGGTTTTCGACGTACAGAGCCCCGCGACAGGATGTCGGACGGCTGCAACGCGTCGCCTCACTCCCTGCTCGCCCCGGGTCACCTGGCTGCTCACCTCCTCCTTGTTGTGATTCTGGTCCTTCCCTTGCTGTGGATTCGTACCCAGAGACCCACCCGACGGGTGAGGTTTCGGAAGTGCAGGAGATCGGCACGGCGGGCACACAACTGAATCCGGATCCGGGATCCCGTGTCTCGCGGGATTCCGGTCGCGAGGCCCTGGGTCTGGCCGCCCGCCGTGCACCCGGGGCCTTGCTGTTTGAGGAGGGGAGAGCGAGGACGACATGCCGCGGGTCTTGGTGGTGGATGACGAGCCAGGCGCCCTGGAGCTTCTCCGGGCGTTCCTGGGGGCCAAAGGATATGAGGTACTCACCGCCGCCGATCCCCACCTCACCCTCCTGGATGTGCGCATGCCAAAGATGACTGGCCTGGAGGTCCTGAAGCGTGTGAGAGAAATCGACCGAGAGGTGGGCGTCATCATGGTCACGGCGGTCAATGAGGAAGAGACGGGGCGCCAGGCGCTTCAGATGGGTGCCTTCGACTACATCACGAAACCGCTCGACCTCAAGTACCTGGAGCGGAGCCTCTGGGTCAAGATCACGATGATGACGCTTTAACGGCATTGCCCCCGGCAGACGGCACCAGACCTTGGAAGAGCTCCGCGCTCGCATCTCCGAACTGGAGGCCAGCCGACCCGGGAGGTGAGGTGTGACCGTCGGCGCCTATTTTCTGAACTCCAGGGTCTCTTGACAGTTTCCACCCAGATCATCATACTAACATCAATCAATCCTCATCAATCTTGAATGGAGGTCAACCGTGGTCACGAAGGCCGCAGGACTGAAAGCCCCACTGATGGTCCAACGCCTTCCGATCACCCAGGCCCGCATTAACCTCGGGGCCTTGGTCAGACGGGTACACTTGAACAAGGAGTACGTGATACTGGAAAAGGACGGGATCCCCATTGCTGGCGTCATGGACATCGACGAATTCGAGGACTACCTCGAGCTTCGTGATCCCAAGGTCCGCGCGCACGTTCGAAGGAGCAATCAGGAGTACCTCGCCGGGAAGGGCCGCCCTGCCGAAGAATTCCTCAAGGAACTCCGCCAGGAGGCGCGAAGGAAGACGAAGCGACGCGTCAAGGTTTGAGCGGCTCGCTCGGGATTTGCTTCGTGGCCACTCCGACTTCAGCGCTCTCCTGGACAGCGCCCTGGAGATCCTCAAAGCCGATCCATACAACCGAAGCCGGACTCATCACATCAAGAAGCTTGTCGCTGTTCCGGCTGGTGAAGGCCAATGGCGGCTTTCTCTGAGCCGCTATCGGTTTCGGTACGACATTCACGAACGCGAGGTGGTTCTCCATTATTGCGGGCTGCGGCGCGAAGCCACCTACCGATAAATTCCATTTAGACCGGCTGTATCCTCGTCCTATTTTTTCCGCCCCTCGTCCAAGACCCTTCCCCGAAACGAGTTGCGCACCGGCAGGCATGCGCTGGTCAGCCATGCCTGGCAGGCCCTGCCCTCGGCCGTCCACGAAGAGAGCAGAGAAGCCCAGGTCTAGGTGGGGGCCGGGGCTCAGGGGTCGGGGGTCGGGGGAATCCGAAATTCGAATTTCGAAATCAGGAATCCTGACTAGGGGAGGCGGGTGGAGACTCTGGCGGAGGTGCCGCTCTGGTTCCGCCGGGGGAAGCGGTCCACAGCCCTCACCGTGTAGATGTCGTTGACACCGGGCCGGGCCGCAAGGGGCGTGGGGGCTAAAGGAATCGCCCAGGGATTACGAAGCCGGAGCGCTTTGCGGGCCGGCCTTTCCTATCCCCGTGCGGATCACTCCGGTTTGGTCCAAGTAGAACCAACGAGCTTTCTTGTCGCTGCTTTGCGGGGATGCAGTGATCGAGTAGGTGTAGGTACTCGTCGAGGGATCATCCTGTGCCGTCAGGTCCAGGGAATAGTTTTGCGCAATCCGGAAGCTGGTCGTTCGTGTCGGCCCGCGCCGCGGTTCTCGGCGGCGGACCCGTTTGGAATTCGTCGCATCCGAGATCATGCCGGTCTCCTCCAGCTCGTCGAAGTCGCCCGAAAAGCCAAGCGAGTCCGTCTCCAGACGCCACGCTTGCTGCCCCTTGTGCACCTCGGCCAGGTAATTGATCAGTGCGGTCTCCCTCGCTCGTTGCACGAGGTCAAGATAGGTTGGGAGTCCGATCGCCGTCAGGAGAGCGACCACACCGAGCGCAATGACCAACTCGATGAGTGTCATTCCCCCCTGGTCATGGCCAGGGCTCGCTCGACGATCCAGAAAAGTCCCCACGGGTTCACTCCGGCCCGGCCAGATGGGCCGCATTCTGTTCCAGAGCATCCAGCGCCTCGCGGAAACTGGGCGGAAGGGTCAGCCCGGACACTTGGACCCGCATAGCAGCGACCGCTGCCTGGAGGCGTGCTTCACGGTCGCGCTGGGCCTTGTCTCGCTGAAGCAAGACTTCGCCGAGCGCGTTGACGGTCGCCTCCAGCTCCTTCAAGCGATCCCTGCGGCGCAACACGACCCGCGTCGCGTACCGGCCGGCGGCGAACTCCCCCAGGATCCGTTGGATGTGAAAGGCCGGACCCACCAGGCGATGGGTGACGAAGATGGACTGCAATGCCACAAGAATTCCCACCACCGCCACGCTGGGCCAGAACCGCCTGTGGAGATCGATCACCTCTCGGGCAATCCAGATCTGTTCCTCCGGGCTCGCCATCGCGTTGAATTGCTCGAACAGGGGATAGAAAATCAGAAAACCCAGCAGGAGAGAGTACGCGACAACAAATAGCAGGATGGTGACCGCAACCCGGAGCTGGTAGGCGGGCTGAAGGATGATTTTCCTCCGACGGAACCTGGGCCACTTCTGTGTGGCGGTCACTTCGGCTCCTCCTGTGTCCTGCTGCGTCCGGATCATTCATGAATGGAGCCGTGAATCATCCGGACCAGATGACCAATGGCCGCTCTCCTCCGCGCACGACGAAGCCAATTTGCAACGACCAATGATGGTGACCGGGGAGCGGGCTGTCCAGTGGAATCTCACGAGTGCCATCTGCAGGTAGTCGTTGGGGGTGGTTCCTTGGCTGGGATTATTTGCGATCTCATTGTGGGAGAGGCATCGGTCGTCCCGGTCCGTGTCCACGGCCCCTCGATGAAACCGTCAAGGAGTCGCCTGAGAGCCCAGCGCCATCACGTCAAAGCATTGCCGACGATGAAGGCTGGGGAAATGCCTTGGGCAAGGTCTATGCCCAATCCGCCGCGAGAGCCCGGCAGGATTTTGACCCTTCCGGATCTCTTGGTTTCTAAAGGAGTTTTCCCGGCCAGGAATGCAGTGGTCCTGGGACCGGGAAGGATCCGCAAGGGGGAGGCGGCGTGCAAGTCTTTCAGTGTTTGCATGCGGCAGCTCAGCCCAGACAGTGCATTTGAACCGCCAAGGTCGCCAAGGCCGCAAAGGCGCGCCAGCTCCCATCAGGGCGGGAAGCGAAATTCGGATCCGGAAGTTCCGAGGCAGTTTCGTGCCTCGTCCCCATTTGACCGTGATTGTGGTGATCTTCTTGGCGCACTCGGCGCCATGGCGGTTACTGTGCGGTCCGAAACCTAAACGACAGCCCAGATCCAACCGCACAGTCCGGGGGGAGAGTCCGAGGAGGGCCATCGCGTCCCGCCGCGCGCGGACGCGCGTCGGTGGGGGCCCGCCCCTCTCGGTAGGGTCCGTGGGGAGGGCCGAGGGCTTGCTGATTGGCTTGCAAGCGCGAGGGCCTTCCCCACGAACTAAGGGGTCCGGCGAAATGTAGCCTAAGTTCCGGACCCCTTAGTAAGTCCGTGGGTCAGGGCAGGCTGGCGGGAGCCTCTGCGGAGGGGGCGCTCTCGTTCCGCCGGGGGGAGCGGTCCACGGCGGTCACGCTGTAGAGGTAGCTGATGCGGGGACGCGCCGTCCGGTCGGTGAAAGTCGTGCTCTGGATCGGCGCCTCGGTCAGCCGAGCCGGTGCCAGGGCAGGTGGCTCTCGCCGGTACACGACGTATCCCAGCAGGTCCGCCTCGGGGTTGATGTCCCAGCTCAAGGCGATGGTGCCAGCCACCGCAATGGCGACCAATCCCCTGGGGGGTGCGGGTGGCGTGAGATCCATGGGCGCCGCCGAGATCTCGTTGGAGTTGGCGCTCTCGCGCCACGGCGGCCGCTCCCCTGCCACGCTCCGGACCACGTAGTAGTAGGTCGTCTCGTTCGCCAGCCCGGCATCCCGGAAGCGGGTGTCTATGACGGGTGCGGCGTTGATGGGCTGAATCCCGTAGGCGTGAGGCTGAACACCCCGGTAGAGGTTGTAGCCTCGGAGCGGGGGGATGCCGGCCGGCCCGCCACCTGCGGGCGGTTTCCAGGTCAAATCCACCCCCCCGTCCCCGGCCGTGGCCTGGAGGGCAGTCGGCGGCGCAGGCGCGAGGCTGAATTCCACGAAGGTGTCCGGCGACGACCGCCCCACCGCGCCACTCCGGTTCACCGCCTGCACTCGATAGCTGTAGCGGACGCCGGGGCTCAACCCCGCCGGGCCCCCGTTGTCCCGATAGGCGTATTGATTCCCCTGCACGGAGGCGTTGTCGGGCTGCTCGGCGTGAATCGTCGCCAGAAGGGAAAAGACCATCTGCGCTCCGGGGCCGGCCGGGTCGGGCGTGCCCACGGCGCGATAGAGGCGGAATTCGGCGAGATCCGTCAGGGGCGATCCGTCCTCGTTGCGAACGGGCCGGACCCAGCTCAGCAGGATGTCGGTGTCGCGCGGTCCCGCCCGGAAGCTCTCCACGGCGGCCGGGGCCACAGGTCGGGGCGGTATCGGCGGCCCCCTGCGCCCGCAAGCCAGCGGGAGGAGGGCGGCGATCACGATCCAGGGGACGGCGCGGGCCAGGGGACGCCGGACGGGAGGCCTCATGGCCGGCGCATGACGTACTTGGCCTCGCGGATCGCATCCGACACCAGGCGGGAGTTGGTCCCGCCGGCCGACTTCCGCCGCTCGATGCAGGTCTCCAGGCGGATGTATTTGAGGACGTCCGGTCCGAAGGCCCGCGAGAAATGGCGCAGGCGATCCAGTGGAAGATCCTCCAGCCGTTTCCCTTCCTCCACGCACTCCCGCACAATGCGACCCACGATCTCATGCGCCTCGCGGAAGGGCACCTCCTTCGTGACGAGGTACTCGGCGAGGTCCGTGGCGTTGAGGTATCCATCGGCCGCGGCCGCCCGCATCCGCTCGGGACGGAACTTGATCGCCTTCAGCATGGGAGGCAACACGTCCAGCGTTTGCCGGACGGTGTCCACGGCGTCGAAGACCGGCTCCTTGTCCTCCTGCAGGTCGCGGTTGTAGCTCAGGGGCAGTCCCTTGAGGATAGTGAGCAGGGCCATCAGGCTGCCGTACACCCGGCCGGCCTTCCCCCGGGCCAACTCGGCCACGTCCGGGTTTCGCTTCTGCGGCATCATGCTGGAGCCGGTGGCGAAGGCGTCCGGCAACTCGATGAAGCCGAATTCGGCACTCGCCCACAGGATCAGCTCCTCTGCCAGCCGGGAGATGTGCATGGCCAGGATGGCGCAGCAGGCCAGGAATTCCACGGCGAAGTCCCGGTCGGACACCGCGTCCTCGCTGTTGGCGGCGATCTTGGGAAACTCCAGGAGCTTGGCCACGTAGGCCCGGTCAATGGGCAGGGTGGTCCCCGCCAGGGCGCCCGCACCGAGGGGCAGGACATTCACCCGCGTGAGGCAGCCCGAAAACCGCTCGCGGTCCCGCTGGAACATCTCGAAGTAGGCCAGCAGGTGATGCGCCAGGAGGAGGGGTTGGGCCCGCTGGAGGTGCGTGTAGCCCGGCATGATGGTTTCCAGGTTCACCTCGGCCTTGGCCACCAGACCCGCCTGGAGGCTCCGGATCCCCTCGCGGATCTGGCCGATGGCCTCGCGCAGGTACAGGCGCAGATCCAGGGCCACCTGATCGTTCCGGCTCCGCGCGGTGTGGAGCTTGCCCGCGACCTCGCCGATCTTCTCCCGCAGGCGATGCTCGATGTGCATGTGGATGTCTTCCAGCGCCGGGTCGGTGCGGAACTCCCCCCGCTCGATCTCCGCCTGGATCTCGGTGAGACCGGCCACGATCGCCTCCATCTCTTTCTTGGAGAGGAGGCCACACTTCGCCAGCATCTGGGCGTGGGCGATGCTCCCCGCAATATCGTGGGGGGCCAACCGCCGGTCGAAATGGATCGAGGCCGTGAAGGCCTCCACCTTCGGATGGGTGTCCCCTTCGAAGCGGCCGCCCCAGGGCTTTTTGCGTTTCATGCGTCGGCTCCGTTTGTCAGTCCAGCTCTTCCCGCGTGGACGCGCCGGAGATGATCTCCTCCCCCTCCAGCTTGCGCCACCGACCATGTTGCATGCCGTGAACGCTCAGGATCTTGAGCGGGCTCCTCGAGGTACGCGGATCCCGTTCGTGAAACCGGGAGAGGTCCAGGTGGTACAGGCGCGTCTCCCGCCCGAAGCGCAGGCGGGACACGGGGCCTCCCCCCGGCTCGTCCGTGGAGTATTCCGCCACCGACGTGGCGGGCAGCCGCCGTCCCTTGTGGACCAGGACGGCGCTGTGGCCGAAGCCCGCTCGGGTCTCGGCCACCCCGTCCACCTCCGTCTCCCCGGAGGCGTTGAGCAGGACCGTCGTGGCCGTCTTCACCCCGGGGGTGAAGATCAGGTGCTCCCCGTAGAACCCCACCGCCGTGTCCCGGAAGACCTGGTGCTCCGGCTTGGGATTGCACTGGATGACGAACAGCAGGTCCAGCGGCTGTCGTTCCCGGTAATAGATCTCGTTGGCCTTCCGGATGATGGTAAGGATGTTGGAGCCGTGGCGGTCCCGGTAGATGTAGTCCAGGCAGATGAGGACGATGAAGCTCAGCGGGGCAAGCTGGGAGCGGAACAGGTACAGGACCTGCCCGCGGTACAGGTCGCGGGGCTGGTCCAGGAACTCCTCGCCGAAGAAGGGGTGCGTCTTGGCCTCCACGAAGCAGCGGAGGTCGCCGTGATCGTCTTTGATCGCCACCAGGCACCAGTTCACCGGGCGGTCCACCTCCGCGCGGTCCTGGCTCTCCAGCAACTGCCGGTGCGCCTCCGCATTGTCGACGTCGTACTCGGCCAGGAGCTGCCAGTATTGCCGGAGGGTGATGTGCTCGAAGCCGGCGATGGTCACCGAGTTGGGCCGGAAGTCCTTCTCGATGATAGCGAGGAAGTCGTCCTTGTGTTCGAAGGGGACCGACACCTCCGGAAACACGAGGAAGGTGGTCTGGTCCAGGTGGTCCTCGCCCCGCGCCACCATGCGGAGGATCTGCTCCACGGCGGACCACTGGCCCCGGGGGTCCACCAGCTTGTAGAAGTAGTTCCGGTAGCGGAGGCGGCTGGGGATCTGGGCCAGGAGCATGGACACCCGGTCCTCGACCGGCGGCCGGAGGGAAACGAACTTCTCGACGAGCTGCACCATACCCGAGCCGTCCTCCCAGGACCAATCAGCCGTCAGCGCGTCCGGTGCTGCTGGGTCAAAGCCCGAATCCGCAATCGCAAGGCGTTCAGCCGGATGAAACCGGTCGCATCCCCCGGCTGGTACACCTGCTCCGCCTCGAAGGTGGCGAACTCGGGATCGTAAAGGGAGAGGGGGGATTTCCGCCCAACCACGTCGCAGTTGCCCTTGTACAGCTTGAGGCGGGCGGTCCCCGTGACGGTCTTCTGCGACTCGTCGATCGTGGCCCGCAAGACCTCCATCTCCGGCGAGTACCAGTAGCCGTTATAGACCAGGTCCGCGAACCGCGGGATCAGCGAATCCCGGAGGTGCATCACCTCGCGGTCCATGGTGATGGACTCCACGGCCCGATGCGCGGCGTGCAGGATGGTCCCGCCCGGGGTCTCGTACACGCCCCGCGACTTCATCCCGACATACCGGTTCTCCACCATGTCCACGCGGCCGATCCCGTTCTCGCCTCCCAGCCGGTTGAGATGGTGGAGCAGCGCCGCCGGCCCCATCCGGACCCCGTCCACGGCCACCGGGACGCCCTGCGCGAAGTCGATCTCCACATAGGTCGGCCGGTTGGGCGCCACCTCGGGCGAGACCGTGAGGACGTACATCTTCGCCGGCGGCTCGGCCCAGGGATCCTCCAGGATGCCCCCCTCGAAGCTGAGGTGGAACAGGTTCCGGTCACTGGAGTACGGCCGCTCCGCGGTCACCGGGGTGGGGATCCCGTGCTGCTTGGCGTATTCCACCAGGTCCGTGCGCGAGCGGAAGCTCCACTCGCGCCACGGCGCGATGATCCGGATGTTGGGATCGAAGGTGTAATAGGTGAGTTCGAAGCGGACCTGGTCGTTCCCCTTGCCGGTGGCCCCGTGGGAGACGGCGTCGGCCCCCTCCTTTTTCACCACGGCCATCTGGCCCTTGGCGATGAGGGGCCGCGCCATGGACGTGCCCAGGAGGTACCGTCCCTCGTACAGGGCGTTCGCCTTGAGGCACGGGAAGACAAAGTCCCTGACGAACTCGTCCTTCAGGTCCTCCACCTCGCACCTGCTGGCGCCCGTCCGGATCGCCTTTTCCCGGACCGGCCCCACCTCCTCGCCCTGGCCGATGTCCGCCACGAAGGCAACGACCTCACACTGGTAGGTCTCGATCAGCCAGCGCAGGATGACCGAGGTGTCCAGCCCGCCCGAGTACGCCAGGACGATCTTCTTCACATCCCCTGCCATGCCAGCCTTCCTCCGCCCCTCCCCCGCTGGTTTGAAGATTACCACACCGCCAGGATGCGGGCCGGGCCGCCCGAGGCTCCCTTGACTCTGGGCAGACCCACCTCCCCTTCCCAAAAGCGTTCGGTAGTTCGAGTGTTCGAGGCACCCACGCCACGGCGGCGTCTTCACGCCGCGGTGGCGTGGGTGCCGGTTGTCCAGGAACCACCGAACTGCCGAACCACCGAACGCCTCTCTTACATTACGACTCCCCCGTCAACCATCAGGGCTTGCCCCGTGATGTTCCGCGCCTCCTCCGAGGCCAGGAACACGGCCGCGCACCCGATGTCCTCCGGGGTCTGCTCCCGCTTGAGAGGGATCCATTCCGCCACTCGCCGTTCGAACATCTGGCGGGGGGTGAGGGTCGCGTACTCCGGGTTGGTGGGCCGGATCACCTCGGCGATCGACCTCCACATGTCGGTCCAGAGGAGGCCCGGACAGATGGCATTCACGTTGACGTTGTACGCCGCCAGCTCCTTGGCCACGATCCGGGTGAACGTGATGACCCCCATCTTGGACACGCTGTAGGAGGGCATGGTCAGGCTGGCCAGGGGTCCGGCGATGGACGCGATATTGACGATCTTGCCGTACCGCCGCTCCATGAAATGGGGCGCGATAGCCTTGCAGGTGAAGAAGACGGATTTCACGTTCACGCCATGCACCTTGTCCCAGTCCGCCTCGGTCTGCCGGGTGAAAGGATGGCCGAGTCCGGGGATCACCCCCGCGTTGTTCACTAGGATGTCGATGCGACCCATCTGCCGGATACCGTCCTCGATGATCCGCTGCACCTGGGCCTCTTGGGTGACGTCCAGCGGCATGGCCGCCGCCCTCCGGCCCAGATCCCGCGCCTCCTTCGCCACGACCTCGGCGCTATCCAGCCGGATGTCGGCGACCAGAACGTCCGCACCCTCCCGCGCCATGGCTAACGCGATGGCGCGGCCGATCCCGGCCCCACCCCCGGTGACCAGCGCCACTTTTTCCGCGAGTCGCGCCAAACTGGCTCCATGCAAGAGCGTTCGGTGGTTCGGCTGTTCGGCGGTTCGGTTGTTCCGGAAACCCTGAGCGGGCCGAACTGCCGAGCCCTCGAACGGTCGAACGCTTTTGACCGCCCTTGAAACCTCGCGAAGCCCCGATCCAAAATACTACGTCCCTGAACCCAACAGCGTAACGAGAATCGCTTTTTGCATGTGCAGGCGATTCTCCGCCTGGTCGAAGACGATGCTGTGTGGACCGTCCATGACCTCGTCGGTGATCTCCTCGCCGCGATGCGCCGGCAGGCAGTGCATCACCAGGACGTCCGGGCCGGCTTGCTGGACCATGCCGCGATCGAGCTGGAAGCCCTGGAAGTCCCGGAGCCGCTGGGCGTGCTCTTCCTCCTGCCCCATGCTGGCCCAGACGTCGGTGTACAGGACGTCCGCGCCCCGCGCCACGGCGCCGGGGTCGTGGGTTACGCTGAGACGCGCCCCACTGGCCTTGGCCTGTTCCTGGGTGCGCGCCATCACCGCCGGGTCCGGCTCGTAACCGGGCGGGCAGGCCAGCGTGAAGTGGAGGCCCATCTTGGCCGCGCCCTGAAGCCAGGAATGACACACGTTGTTCCCGTCACCGATGAAGGCCACCCGCATTCCCGTAAGCGATCCCCGTTTTTCCCACAAGGTGAACAGGTCGCACAGGATCTGCACCGGATGATGGCCGTCGCTCAGGCCGTTGATCACCGGAACACGGGAGTAGTGGGCCAACCGCTCCACCGTCCTGTGGCTGAAGGCGCGGGCGACGATGCCGTCCACCCACCGCTCCAGGTTGCGCGCCGCGTCCTGCACCGTCTCCCGCTGGCCCAGGCGGATGTCGGCCGGTGCCAGGTAGATGGCGTGCCCGCCAAGCTGGGTCATCCCCGCCTCGAAGGTGACCCGCGTCCGCAGGGAGGGCTTTTCGAAGATCATGGCCAGGCTCTTTCCCTGCAGGACCAAGTGCGGGAGCCGCTGCCGTTGCTTGGCCTTGAGGGAGGCGGCCAGGTCGAACAGGGCGTTGATGTCGGCCGGCGAGACGTCGTCCAGGGTGACCAGATGGCGATTCATCGCTAACCTCGATGCAATGAAAAACTGACAACCGACAACTCAAAACCGGTCAACCGAGATGGCCGGTTGTCAGTTGTCCGTTGTCGGTTTTGCATTCCGTATCACTGAGGAAGTCCGTTCAGGACTTCCTCTAGGGTGCGGATGGCCCGATCCACGTCCGCCTCGGTGATGATCAGGGGCGGGACGAACCGCACCACATTGTCCCCGGCTGTCAGGGCCAGCAGCCCTCGCTCCAAGCATCCCGCGACGATGGTCCGGGCCGGTACCGAAACCTCCACACCCAGGATCAGCCCCTTGCCCCGCACCCCGGTCACGGCCCGGTGTTTCTCCTTCAGGGCGGCCAGCCGGTCCAGGAAGTATTTCCCCACGCGGGCGGCGTTGCCCGGCAGATCCTCTTGGATGATGGTGCTCACCACCGCGTGTGCCACGGCCGAGACGAAGGGCGTCCCGCCAAACGTCGAGGCGTGCGTGCCGGGGACGAAGCTGGCTGCCACGTGCTCCCGGGCCAGCATGGCCCCCATGGGGATGCCGCCCGCCAGGGCCTTGGCCAGGGTCATGATGTCCGGCTCCACCCCCCAGTGCTGGTAGGCGAACAGCTTTCCGGTGCGGCCCATCCCGGACTGCACCTCGTCCAGGATCAGGAGGATGCCCGCCTGGTCGCACAGTCGCCGGAGACCCGGGAGGTAGCCGTCCGAGGGGACGTGCACCCCGCCTTCCCCCTGCACCGGCTCCACCAGAACGGCGCAGGTGCGCGAGTCGATCGCCCGCTCCACGGCGGGCAGGTCATTGTACGGGACGTGCTTGAACCCGGGCATCAGCGGCTCGAACCCGTGCCAGTACTTCTCGTTACCCGTGGCCGTCACCGTCGCCAGCGTCCGGCCGTGGAAGGAGTGGCGCATGGCGATGATCTCGAACCGGTCGGTGCTCCAGTGGTCCTTGGCGTACTTCCGCGCCAGCTTGATGGCGGCCTCATTGGCCTCGGCCCCACTGTTGCAAAAAAACGCCCGATCGGCAAAGGAGTGCTCGCAGAGGAGCTTCCCCAGCCGGATCTGCGGCTCGATGTGGTAGAGATTGCTCACGTGGATCAGGGTCTCGGCCTGCGCCCGGATGGCCTCGACCATCCGGGGATGGCAATGCCCCAGGGCATCCACCGCGATCCCGCCCACGAAGTCCAGGTACTCCTTGCCGTCCGCGTCCCAGACGCGCACTCCCTGGCCCCGCACCAGCACGATGGGAAACCGCGCGTAGGTGTTGGCCAGATACTTAGCCGATGCCGCGATCAGCTCCGGTGTGGTCCTCATCGTCACTCCTCAACCCTTCGACCGGGCCCCCTCACCGCCGGGGCGCCGCGCACCGCGTCCGAAGAGCGGATTGCCTCTCTCGACCTCCGGGGCGAATTGGTCATTGGTCATTGCGTCATTGTCGTGGGCGGTCAAGTCACGATCTCTGTCCCGACTCCCTCGGGCGTCAGCAACTCCTCGATCAGGGCGTGTTGCCGCGTCCCGTTGATGATGTGGGTCTTGCGCACCCCGGCCTTCAGGGCCGTGAGGCACGCCTGCACTTTCGGCAGCATCCCTCGGTTGATGGTCCCGTCGGCCATCAGCCGCTCCACCTCCGATCGTGTCAGCGTGGAGAGCAGCCGCCCCTGCCGGTTCAGGATGCCATCGGTGTCGGTGAGGAGCACCAGCTTCTCGGCCACCAGCGCCGCCGCGACCTCGGCCGCCACCAGGTCGGCATTGATGTTGTACGTGGCCCCGCTTTCGTCGCCCGCCGTGGGCGCCACCACGGGGATATACCCCGCATCCTGCAGGGTACGGATGGGCCGGGGATCGACCCGGGTCACCTCACCCACCAGGCCCAGGTCCACCAGCTGCCCGTCGGGAGTCCGGACCGGCGCGGCCTTCCGCGCCTGGATCATTCCCCCGTCCTTTCCCGACAGGCCGATGGCGGCTCCCCCCAGGCGGGTGATGCATGCCACGATCTCCTGGTTGATCTCCCCGACCAGCACCCGCTCGACAATGCGCATGGTGTCGGCGTCGGTGACGCGGAGTCCCTGAACGAACCGCGGCTGCAACCCAGAGGTCGTCATCGCCTGATCGATCTGCGGGCCGCCCCCGTGCACCACCACCGGCAGCATCCCGACCAGGCACATCAGGATGAGATCCTGGATGACCGCCGTGGTGAGCTGGGGATCCCCCATGGCATTGCCGCCATACTTCACCACCACCGTCTTTCCGCTGAAGGCGCGGATGAAGGGCAACGCCCCAATGATGATCTCGGCCTTGCTGGAACGCGGGTCCATCAGCTCCCCCGGCTCCCCCGGGGTTGGCCCCGCAGCGCCTGCAGCTCCCGGACCTTCTGCTCCAGCTCCGCGTTCGCCTTGGCCAGGCGGGCATCCGTCTTGGCCAGCTCGTCCACCGAGGATGCCAGCCTGTCGAAGAGCTGGGTCGTCGTAAAGCTGAGGGAGACCAGGCAGGAGAACGTGGTGAACAGCGCCAGGTCGCTCTCGTCAAAGGACCTTCCGCTCTGCTTGTTCGCGTTCAAGACCCCGATGATCTTGCCGTTGACCTTCAAGGGAACGCACATCAGAGAGTTGGTCCGATAGCGGGGGTGCAGGTCAGGCTTGCCGAAGACGGGATCCTGGGACAGGTCGCGGATCAAGAGGGGCTCCCCCGTCTTCGCCACCCGGCCGGCGATCCCCTCGCCCACGCCGCAGACCGCCTCCCGCTGCACCGCCGGGTCCAGGCCCTTGGCCCGGGCGATGCGGAGCGTGCCCTCGGGCTCTGTCACCAGCATCAGGGACACGATCTCCACCTCCAACACATCGCCGATCAGATCAATCACCCGCTGGAAGAGCGTCTGGTTGTCCTTCAGGAAGTCTCCCAGGGTGTCCCACCGGATCATGTTGCAGAGTTCCACGGCATTCTGTTGAAGCCGGACCAACTGGGGCAAGTGCGTCCCCCCGTGTTGATCGGCGCTGGCCTGCAGGATCGCGTCGCTGATGAGGCGCACCAGTTCGTCCACGTTGAGCGGCTTGCGCAGGCATCCGGCCGCCCCCAGGCGTCTGGCCTCCGTCTCACTGCGGGGGGAATCCCTCCCGCTCACGACCACCACGGGGATCTGGGGGAAATTCATGCGCAGCCGGCCCAGGAATCCCAGCCCGTTCAGGTCCGGCATGACCACATCCAGGATGATGGCCCGGATGGCTTCCTGCATCAGGACTTCGAGGGCCTGTCCCGCGCTCTCCGCCACCCGGACGGCAAACCCCGCTTCCTCCAGGCCATCCCGGGCCAGGGTCAGGAACAGCCGTTCGTCCTCGACGATCAGGATGGTGTCCATAGGCGACCCCGGTGGAGGTCCCAGGAAACCGGGCGACGCCCCAGCCCCCGGGCTAGAGGATGTACCGGCTGAGGTCCTGATCCTTGACGATGCTCGCCAGCTTCTTCTGCACCTGCTCGGCGTTGATCTCCACCTTGACGCCCGCCATGTGCGGCGCCTCGAAAGAGATCTCGTCCAGCAGCCGCTCCATGATCGTATACAGCCGCCGCGCCCCGATGTTCTCGGTCGCCTGGTTGACCTCAGTGGCGATGGCCGCGATCTCCTGGATGGCGTCCGGCGTGAAGGCCAGGTCCACCTCCTCCGTCGCCAGCAGGGCGGTGTACTGCTTGGTCAGGGCGTTCTCCGGCTCGGTCAGGATGCGGACGAAATCGTCCCGGGTCAGGCTCTGGAGCTCGACCCGCAGGGGGAACCGGCCCTGGAGTTCCGGGATCAGGTCCGACGGCTTCGAGACGTGGAAAGCGCCGGCCGCGATAAACAGGATGTGGTCCGTCCGGACGGGGCCGTACTTGGTGCTGACGGTGCTGCCCTCCACAATGGGCAGAAGGTCCCGCTGCACCCCTTCACGAGACACGTCCGGGCCGTGGGTCCGCTCGCGGCCGGCGATCTTGTCCACCTCGTCGAGGAACACGATGCCGGAGTTCTCCACCCGCGAGATGGCCTCGCTCACCACCTCTTCCTTGTCCACCAGCTTGTCCGCCTCCTCCTGGGTGAGGATGCGGCGCGCCTCCTGGACCTTGACCCTGCGCCGCTTGGTCCGCTGCGGCATCAGGTTGCCCAGCATCTCCTTGAGGTTCTCCTGCAGCTCCTCCATCCCCTGCCCGCCGAGGACCTCGACCATGGGCAGGCCCCGATTGGCGATCTCGATCTCGACCGTGCGGTCGTCCAGGGAACCCTCCCGCAGCCGCTGCCGCAGCTTTTCCCGGGTCTCGTGGGCGGTGCCCGCCTCCGGCGCCACGGGCTGGCCGAAGGCCCCCAGCCGCGAGGAGGGGAGCAAGAGGTCCAGCAACCGCTCCTCCGCCAGTTCGCGCGCCCGCTCCTCCACCCGGCGGGTCTTCTCCCCGCGAACCATGTTCACCGCCAGCTCCGCCAGGTCGCGGATCATGGACTCGACGTCCCGGCCCACGTAGCCCACCTCGGTGTACTTGGAGGCCTCGACCTTGATGAAGGGCGCCTCCGCCAGGCGGGCCAGCCGGCGGGCGATCTCCGTCTTGCCCACGCCGGTGGGGCCGATCATGATGATGTTCTTCGGCGCCACCTCGTCCCGCAGGCCGGGAGACAGTTTCTGCCGGCGCCAGCGATTCCGGAGGGCGATGGCCACGGCGCGCTTCGCGTCCTGCTGGCCGATGATGTATTTGTCGAGCTCCACCACGATCTGGCGGGGGGTCAAGCGGTCCATTGGAAACGACACCTCAATTGAAAATGTAAAACGGACAACCGACCACTGACAACCGGCACTTTACCCGGTTGTCAGTTTTCCATTGTCGGTTTGAAATTGTTCATTGGGGCCGGGGCCAGCGGCCCCCGGCCTAGAGCTCCTCGATGGTGATCTGGTCGTTGGTATAGACGCAGAGGCTGGCGGCAATGCGTATCGCTTCCTCGGTGATCTCCCGGGCAGACAGATTGGAGTGCTTCACCAGGGCCCGGGCGGCCGCGGCGGCATAGCCCCCGCCGGACCCGATGCCGATGATCCCGTCGTCCGGCTCGATCACATCCCCGGTCCCGGAGATGATCAGGGAGTGCTCGCGATCCGCCACGGCCAAGAGGGCCTCCAGGCGGCGCAACGCGCGATCCATCCGCCAGTCCTTGGCCAGCTCCACGGCCGCCCGGGACAGGTTCCCGTTGAATTCCTCCAGCTTCGCCTCGAACTTCGCGAACAAGGCAAAGGCGTCGGCCGCCGCACCGGCGAATCCGCCAATGACCTTGTCGTTGGACATTCGCCGGACCTTGCGGGCGGTGTGCTTCATCACCATCTCGCCGAAGGACACCTGCCCATCCCCGGCGATGGCGACCTGGCCCCGGTGCCGTACCGACAGGATCGTCGTGCCCCGAGTTACGCGTGTCCGACCGTCCGGAGGGTCTTCCGGGAGATTCGGATCGTCCCCGCTCCGTCTCGGGATCATGGGCAACCTCAACCAGCCGCGGGCAGCCTTCGGCTCGACCGCGCCCGCGGATGGGCGCGATCATACACCTCCAGCACCTTGTCCAGCCCGACGTGGGTGTACCGCTGCGTGGTGCTCAGCCGCGCGTGGCCCAGGAGTTCCTGGATGGCGCGAAGGTCCGCGCCCGCGTCCAACAGATGCGTGGCAAAGCTGTGCCGCAGGCCATGGGGCGAGATCTTCTTCCCCAGGCCGCTCTGCATCAGACGCATCAGGACGATCCGGGAGACGCCCCGCGTGGTGATGCGCCCCCCGTGATGGTTCAGGAACAGGGCCGCGGAATCCCGCGGGCCCGCAGCCCCACGGGGGTGGAGTGTGCCGCGAACCGTCCCGTAGGCGCGAAGAGCCTCGAGGGCCTTGCGGCCCACCGGCACGATCCGCTCCTTCCGGCCCTTGCCCTGGACCCGCACCAATCCCTCGCCGTGGTCCACGTCGGCGAGGTGCAGCCCCACCAATTCCCCGATCCGGAGACCTGACGCATAGAAGAGTTCCAAGATCGCCCGGTCGCGGGCCCGGAGCGCCCCGGATGCCTTCCGATTCTTTGCCTTCTCCGCGGCGGTCGCGCCCACTGGGGCAGCCAGCAACTGGAACACCTCGTCCACGGTGAGATGCGGCGTCGTCCGGACGGGAAGGCGAGGACTCTGGACCATCTCCGCGGGATTAGCGGCCACCCGCCCCTGGCGGCAGAGGAACCGAAAGAACGACCTGAGGGTAGCGAGTTTTCGCGCCGCGCTGGTTTTCGCCAGCCTCGCCCCGTGGAGTCGCGCCAAGAAGCCCCGAATCGCCAGATGATCCACCTCCACCGGCACCGGGACCCTCCCGTCCCCCCGCTCCCGGAGATAGGCCAGGAACTGCGTCAGGTCCACGCGATAGTTCCGCAGGGTGTGAGCCGACGCATCCCGCTCAGCTTTAAGATAGGTCAAGTACTCTTCGATGGCCGCTTGCACGGTCCCCTCAAAAGGCGAAGCGGCCAGCCGCCAGTCCCGCTGGAAGCGGGACGACGCGACCGGCCTACTCGCGCGCAATCTACGCCGGATGGCGGGAAAGATCAAGGGAAAAGGGGACGTTTCCCCGAAAGGGCGTGGCACCTTACGACTAGAATGACACGACGCCGCCGTGGCGGGCCGGCACGCCTCACGTTCAGGCGATGCGTTGGGGGACGTTAGACAGCGCCCCGCTGCCACTCGTGGAATGCGGACAGGGCGCGCTCGACCAGGAGTCGGTTGCGCAGCGACCGGTCGCGGACGACCTGCGCGAGCGGGGGCAGGAGACCGAAGTTCGCGTTGATGGGTTGAAAGGTCTTGGGATCGGCCTGCGTGATGTAGCGCAAGAGTGCCCCCAGCATTGTCGTGGCTGGCGGGGTGCACGGGGGCTCGTCCCGGGCCAGGCGGACCGCATTGATCCCGGCCAGAAGGCCAGTGGCCGCAGATTCCAGGTAGCCCTCGACGCCTGTGAGCTGGCCGGCGATGAACACGCCCGGGTCGCCGCGGAACTGGAGCGTATCGTCGAGCAGCAACGGGGCCAGGATGAACGTGTTCCGGTGGATGGATCCGTAGCGGAGCATTTCCGCCTGATGCAGGCCTGGAATCAGGCGGAACGCCTTGAGCTGATCCCCCCGCCGGAGGCAGGTCTGCATGCCCACCAAGTTGTACATGGTAGGCCGCCCATCGGCCCCACGGTTCTCCTGCCGAAGCTGGACCACCGCATAGGGGCGCCGGCCGGTCCGGGGATCTTTCAGGCCCACGGGACGCATCGGACCGAAGCGAAGGGTATCCTCCCCGCGCTCGGCCAGCTCCTCGAGGGGGAGACACCCCATGAAATAGTTCGGCTCCTCGAAATCGTGGAGCGGGTAGCGCTCCCCTTTGAGGACCGCCTCCCGGAACTGGAGGTACTCGTCCGGCGTCAGCGGGCAATTGAGGTAGTCGGCACCCCCCTTCCCATATCGCGAAGCGGCGAAGACGACGGCATGATCAATGGAGTCGGCCGAGACGATGGGCGAGATGGCGTCGTAAAAATAGAGCCAGCGTGCGTCGTTGCCGGCATGATCTTGGCGGCCGAGGAAGGCGCCGAAGCGTTGCAGCAAGTCGGCTGCGAGCCGGTCGGACGTGAGGGGTCCCGTGGCGACGATGACCGGCCGGGCCTCCGGGAGGTCCGGCATCTCCTCCCGGAGGACTTGCACCAGAGGATGGCTGGAGATCGTCTCGGTGACTGCCGCTGCGAAGCGTTCCCGATCCACGGCCAGGGCCGAGCCGGCCGGAACCCGGTGAGCCTCGGCGCAGGTGAGGAGCAGCGACCCCAGGGCCCGCATCTCCATCTTGAGGAGGCCGCTGGCGTCTTCCAGGGATTCCGACTTCAGGGAATTGCTGCAGACCAGCTCGGCCAGCCGATCCGTCTGGTGGGCCGGCGTCCGGACCGCAGGGCGCATCTCGAACAGGCGGACGACGCAGCCGCGCCGGGCTGCCTGCCAGGCCGCCTCGCACCCCGCCAGGCCCCCACCGATGATGGTCACGACCCGCTCGGGCATGGCTGAAGACTACACCATGGACGCTACGGAAACTCCAGGAGAAAATGAGGGGCGGTCAGCGGTCAGCAGTCAGCAATCAGCGGTCAGCCACACGGAGCGGGTCGGGGCCGGAAGTCGGTCGGAATGCTGACAGCTGCGAGCTGAAGGCCAAGAGCTACGAGGGTCAGGTCTTGGCGGCGGCGTCCGCCGGGACGGGTGTTGCGGCCGGCCGGGAGTAGTCACATCCGTCCTTGATGCAGGCGATGGTGATGCCGGTCTTGCGCCGTTTCTCCACGAGGAATGGGGCGCCGCACTGCGGGCAGGCCTCGGGCACCGGGCGATCCCACAGGATAAACTCGCACTTGGGGTATGCGGTGCAACCGTAGAAGGTCCGGCCCCGCTTGGAGCGCCGCGCCGCCAGGGGCGAGCCGCAGCGCGGACAGTTGACGCCGATGGGTATCGGCTTGACGTTCTTGCACTTGGGATACGTACTGCAAGAGAGGAATCGGCCGAACCGCCCCTCCCGGATGACCATGGGCGCCCCGCACTTGTCGCAGACCTGATCCGTCGGCTCCGGTGGCTTGCCGGGACCCTTGGCCGTGGCGATCCGGACCACGGTCCGGCACTCGGGGTACCCCGAACAGGCCAGGAAGGGGCCGAAGCGGCCGCGCTTCAGCACCATGGGCTTGCCGCAGTTCTCGCAGGGCTGTCCCTCGGTGACGCTTTCCCCCTGACCGTTTTCGCCGGCCGCGGCCGCGCCCTGACCGTTGTCGGGCAGCTCCTTCGTATTCTTGCACTCCGGGTATCCCGAGCAGGCCAGGAACTTCCCGAAGCGCCCCCACTTGATGACCATGGGGCGCCCGCACTTCTCGCACGCGAGGTCTGTGGGCTCCTCCATGGCCTTGATGTTCCGCATCTTGTCCTTGGCCTTCTCCAGCCAGCGGGTGAAGGCCCCGTAGAACTTGTGCATCGCCTCCAGCCAGTCCGCCTTCCCCTCCTCGATCTCGTCCAGCTTGGTTTCCATCTGCGCGGTGAAGTTGTAGTCCAGGATGCGGGGGAAGCTCTCCACCAGCAGGTCCACGACGATCTCGCCCAGCTCCGTGGGTTTGAACTTCCCCTCCCCCTTGACCACATAGTCCCGGTTCTGGATCACACCCAGGATGGCGGCGTAGGTGCTGGGTCGGCCGATCCCGCGCTCTTCCAGCTCCTTGACCAGGGAGGCCTCGGTGTACCGCGGCGGCGGCTGGGTGAAGTGTTGCGCGGGATTGAGGCCCCGGCAGGCCAGCACCTCCCCCTCGGCGAGGGGTGGGAGGGTCCGCTCCTGCTCCTCTTCCTCTGTGTCCGTCTCGCGCTCGCCGGGTCCGCCTCTGGCGGACTCGTCCCTGCCCTCCACGTACACCTGCATGAAGCCCGCGAAGGTCATCTGCTGGCCGCTGGCGCGGAAGGTGTAGCGCCCCGCCAGGATCTCGGCCGTGGTGGTGTCGAAGAGGGCCGGACGCATCTGGGATGCCACGAAGCGGTTCCAGATCAGCGTGTAGAGGGCAAGCTGCTCCCGGCTGAGATACCGGGCCAGGTGCGCGGGCTCCCGCAGGACTGAGGTGGGCCGGACGGCCTCGTGGGCCTCCTGGGCCCCCTTGCCGCTCCGGTACGTGGGGGGCCGCTCCGGCACAAACTGCGCGCCGTAGCGCTGGGCGATGAACTGGCGGGCCTCCGCCTGCGCCTCCGGGGAGACCCGCGTGGAGTCCGTCCGCATGTAAGTGATCAGGCCCACGGCGCCCTCGTCCCCCACGTCGATCCCCTCGTACAGCTGCTGGGCCACCTGCATCGTCCGCCTGGCCGTGAAGCGCAACTTCCGCACAGCCTCCTGCTGCAGCTTGCTGGTGGTGAAGGGCGGAACGGGATTGCGGCGCTTCTCCTTCCGGACCAGCGAGGCGACCCGGAACTCCCCGCGGAGCGGCTCGAGTTCCGCCAGGATTCGGTCCGCCTCTTCCCGGGAGGGGATCGTCGCCTTCTCGCCGTTGATCCGCCAGAGGCGGACAGGGAACTCGGGCCCGACGCCGTCCGGCCGGGCGAGTTGGGCCGTGATCGTCCAGTACTCGGTGGCGACGAAGGCCCGGATCTCCTTCTCGCGGTCCACCACCAGACGCAATGCCACGGACTGCACCCGGCCCGCGGAGATGCCACGGCGGACCTTCTCCCAGAGCAGGGGGCTGATCTTGTACCCCACCAGCCGGTCCAGGATGCGCCGGGCCTGCTGCGCGTCCACCTTCCGCGAGTCGATCCGGCCGGGGTGGGCGAAGGCCTCCTGCACCGCCCGTTTCGTGATTTCGTTAAACATCACGCGATGGATGGGCTTCCGCGCGGGCTTCAGCTCCTGCGCCAGGTGCCAGCAGATGGCCTCGCCCTCGCGGTCCGGGTCGGCGGCCAGGTAAATGGCCGTCGAGGCCTTCGCCGTCTTCTTCAGATCGGCCAGGACCTTTTCGCGACCCCGAACCACCTCGAATTTTGGCGCGAAGTTCTTCTTCACGTCCACCGCCAGCGATTTGACCGGCAGATCGCGCACGTGTCCCATGGAGGCCTTGACCACGTAGTTTCTTCCGAGGAACTTGTTGATGGTCTTGGCCTTGGCGGGCGATTCGACGATGACCAGCGACTTGGGCACGCGGTGAAACTCCTTTGCAGCTTTCAGGGGTCAGCCTTCAGCACTCAGCGCCGCACCCGTTCCGGGTGTCGGGCTGAAAGCTGACTGCTGATCGCTCATCGCTCTGAGATGCGAAAACCCAAGGTCGCCTTCGCCCTTGGGTCCCTCGACCGCTGAACTCACCCGCTCGCGGTTTCAGGGGCTATCGTGGCGCTCGAACACCTTGCCGCTCAACTGCCGCACGAGGCCCTTCATCTCCAGGCCGAGGAGCGCGGAGGCCGCCCGGCCGCCCGGGAGGGTGGCCCGGACGATGAGCGCGTCGATGTGCAGTGGCCCCTCGAGCAGGATGTCGTACACCTGTTGCTCCGCCGGGGTCAGCGTGGGGAGCGGCGGCGCTGCGGCCCGCCGAGGTCGCGAGCGGCGCACCTGCGGCGCGAGCTCGCTCAGGACATCCTCCCACGTCTCCACCAGCTTGGCCCCGGCCTTGATGAGGCGGTTACACCCCTCGCTGTATCGCGCGTGGACGCGACCGGGAACCGCGAACACCTCTCGCCCTTGCTCCAGCGCGTGGTGCGCCGTGATCAGGGCGCCGCTGTCCACGCCTGCCTCCACCACGACGACGCCCAGGCCGAGTCCGCTAATGATCCGGTTGCGCCGGGGAAAGTTCAGCCGGACAGGCGGCGTCCCCAGGGGAAACTCGGTCAGCACTGCGCCATGAGCGGTCACCTCTCCCGCCAGGCCCTTGTGCTCTGCGGGATAGATCTGGTCCAGGCCGCTGCCCAGGACCGCCAGGGTCCGGCCGCCCGCATCCAGGGCCCCCCGGTGGGCCGCGGCATCAATCCCCCGTGCCAGCCCGCTGATGATACACAGACCGCGCCGGGCAAGCTCCGAGGCCAGTTCGCGCGCCACCGTCTCACCATAGGCGGTGGCACGCCGGGCGCCCACGATGGCAACCGCGACGTCATCGCCCGGCGCGAGCGTCCCCCGGAGGTAGAGGACGGGGGGCGCCGAGGCGATCTCCTGGAGGCGCCGGGGATACTCCGGATCGCCCCAGACGATCACCTGGACCCCGGCCTGCGCGACCCGGGCCTGATCCTCTCGAAGCGCCTTTCCCCGCGGGAAGCGCCGGAGGGCCTGCGCCACGGCGGGGCCGATCCCCGATACGGCTTGCAGGGCCGGCGCGGGAGCCTCCCAGACTTTCGTGGCCGAGCCGAACGTCACCAGGAGCCCCTGGAGCGCCACGCCGCCCAACTGAGGGACCAGCCCCAGGGCCCAGCGTGCTTCGCGCTCTGCCACCTCCGCCGCCGTCGCCCCTGCCGTTGCCTGGGGCCGGGCATCGCGCTTCACGGGCCGACCCCACCTCTCTCCTCTCGCAGTCCGCGGCGCGGCGCCCGGAACTCACTGCTTGATTTCATAAATCCGTATCAGGTCTCCGCTGATACGGATCGCCCTTTGCCAGGGGCGTTTCGTGTAGGGTTGGCTCGCGCCAAACCTACACGAACTTATGAAGTCAAGCACTA
>CAZNWB010000011.1:0-56461 GCA_964576535.1 uncultured bacterium
GCGGCTGGGTTGGAGCTGTAACGTGTACCATTACTTAGGCAAGGTTCAATAGGAAGGAGGGTAGTCCAGGTGTAAAGCGTTGCCAACTACATCCACTTCTTCCACACCGCCTGCCACTGACCCGCCGCGACCCTTGGCCTTGCAGATCCTGACGTGGTGGAGGACGCCGGTCGTAGATCCCGCTCGAAGAGCGGGACCGAAGATTCCGGACGAAGAGCGGAAAGGCATCCAGGCGCGGGTTACGGAGTCTCCGTGGCGGTCAGTTGCCGAGGTAAGTTGTCAACTCTTGGTAATCTTGGCGCACCAACGGCAGGACCGTTGGGACCGGCGGTTCAAGAATTCCTGATCAGCGGGCTTGGTCGCGGAGGGTTTTCAGGGTGCCCTCCAGGCGCTTGATCTCTTCGCCATAGGCCGCGAAGTTTCCCTGCCGCAGGTGGTCCTGGGCCCGGCTGTACTGCTGCAACGCCTGATCCACCAGGCCTCGGACGCCCGCCTCGCGCTTTGGCGCCGGCGCCGGCCCGGTCGAGGCCTCAGCCCGCGCCACGACCGGCCGCTTGCCGGGCGCGCCGAAGATCTGCGCCAGCGACGCCTCCAGGTTCTCCTCCATGGCGATCTGGTTCCCGAAGGCCACGATGACCCGCTTCAGCTCGGGGAGCGACCCCTTCTCGGCCGCCAGGTAGAGCGGCTGGACGTACAGCAGGGACTTCTCGATGGGAATGGCCAGCATGCTCCCCCGGATGACCTGGGAGCCGCGCTGGTTCCACAGGCTCAGTTGCTGGGAGATGAAGGCATCCTGGTCCACGCGGGCCTCGATCTGGCGGGGGCCGTAGATGAGCTTCTGCTTGGGGAAGTTGTAGACGATCAGCTTTCCGTAGTGCGCCCCGTCGCTTCGCGCCGCCAGCCAGGCGATCATGTTGTCCTTCTTGCTGGGGTTGAAGGGGCTGAGCAGGATGAATTCCTCGCTCTTCTCCCCCGGGAGCCGCATGATGGTGTAGTAGGGCTCCATGTCGCGCTCCTGGCCTTCGGCCGCTTTCTTGGGGATGCTCCAGAGGTCTTCCTTGTTGTAGAAGACCTGCGGATCCCGCATGTGGTACGTCGCGAACATACGCGCCTGGATGGCGAAGAGCCCCTGGGGGTACCGGATATGGGCCCGCAGGTCGGCCGGCATCGCCGAGAGCGGCTGGAACAGGGCGGGGAAGGCCTGGGCATACGCCTTGACCACGGGATCGTCGGGCTCGCTGAGGTAAAAGGCCAAGCTGCCGTCGTAGGCGTCCACCACGGCCTTGACCGAGTTGCGGATGTAGTTGCCCATGCCTCGGACCGGCTCCGAGTACGGGAATCGGTTCGTGGTGGTGTACCCGTCGATGATCCACACCAGGCGGCCGTCCCGGGTGATGACCAGGTAGGGGTCGGGGTCGAACCGGACGAAGGGCGCCGCCTTCTTCACCCGCTCCTGGATCTGGCGGTGGTACATCACGCGGCTGTCGGTCACGATGTCGTTGGAGAGCAGGATCCGGACATCCCCGAAGCTCAAGGCGAACAGCGCCTTTCGCAGGAAGGACTGGATTGGGACGCCGCCCTGCCCGGCGTAATTGCTGTACACGTTCTTGTCGCCGGCCGGGTAGTCCAGCTCCTGGGCGCGCGTCCTGACGAAGACGTAGTCGTTGGCGATCTCGCCGTAGTAGATCTCGGGCCGGGTGACCTTGATGGGCCCGGTGGACTCGGGGGGGATGTCCTTGATCCAGAAATCGGGCAGCCCCTCGGGCGTGATCCGGTTCACCGGTCCCAGGACGACCCCGTAGCCGTGGGTGTAGGTCAGCCGCTCGTTGATCCAGATCCGGCTGGGCAGGTTCCGGGAGGACAGCTCGCGCGGGGAAAGCATGACCTGGCGAAGCTGGCCGTCCACCAGGTAGCGGTCGTTGTCCACGTCCACGAACCGGTAGTAGGTCCGGATCTCCTGGAGCTGGCCATAGGTCGCCAGGAGCGGCCGGTGATCCCACAGGCGGATGTTCTTGATGGTCGGGTCGTTCCGCTGCAGGTCGTCGGCGCGGAGGGTCTCCTCCGCGGGGAACTCCTGCTCCTGGATGCGGTCCAGCCCGTACGCCATCCGGGTGTACTTGACGTTCTGCTCGATGTAGGGCCGCTCTTTCTCCAGCTCGTTCGGCACCACCTGCAACCGCTGGAGCGCGGTGGGAAGGATTCCCATGCCGAGGAGGTTGCCGGCCAGGAGGGCACCCACGGCGATGAGGATCGGACGGAAGCCCCGGCGGCCGATCTGCCAGATGCAGACGGCCGCGCACCCCAGCGACAGGATCGATAGAATGCGCAGGGCGGGAAGAGTCGCGTTGATGTCGCTGTACGCGGCGCCGAAGACGATTCCCCGGGGCGAGAACAGGAGGTCATACGCATCCAGGTGATAGCCGCCGGCCTTGAGGACGAAGAACAGGGCCCCCAGCGTGAAGAGATGGGCCCGGGCGTGGGCGGTGATCCGCGGTCCGCGGGTGCTGATCTGGATGCCGCGGTGCAGCACGTTCGTCGCCACCACCAGGAGGAAGGCGAGACCCAGCGCCACCAGGGCCCAGCCGTACAGGGTGGTGAAAACCGGCAGCCGGAACACGTAGAAGCCGACGTCGCGTCCGAAGACCGAGTCCTGGACGTTGAAGGGCTGCGCGTTGAGGTAGCGCAGGAAAACCTCCCATTGGCCGCTGGCCTGGGAGGCGGCGAAGAGGCCCAGGAGCAGGGCCCCGGGCAGCAGGAACCGCTTGAAGAGCGGTTCGATGATCAGGCGGCTGGGCAGGCCGAAGGGGTCGTCCAGCTCCACCAGGACGTCCCCTGAGGTCGAGCGCGCCGCCAGGAGGACGTTCACGTACACGAAGATGGCGAAGGCCAGGCCGGCCACGAGGGCCAAGGCGGCCTTGGCCCACAGGATGGTGGTGAAGACCGACGTCAGCTTCACCTCCTGGAACCAGAGGTAATCGGTGTACAGGGGAACGACCTGGCCCAGCAGGCTGAGCAGGACGAGAACGATGATGACGGGCCCGACAAAGGATCGCGGTTGCATGCGACGCTCCTTGATGGTGAGAGAGGCGTGAATGGTTGCTTATAGCCCATGGAGGAAGGGCTTGTCAAACCCCCTAACCCGCATTGTCCACGAAATCCGTGAGACACCCTCACCGGGTACCCCCTGGGTGCCCTCTCCCATCGAGGGAGAGGGGCACATTTTCTGATCCCCTCTCCCCGGTCCGTACATGCGGGAGAGGGATAGGGTGAGGGGGCCGTTCCGATGTGCGAAGCGACTTCACGAATAATCCGGCCTGAGGCGGGGTGCGGCACCAGCGCGGCCGCGGGAGAAATCGCTTGCTCCACGCTGCGGGCTGATGGTAACGTAATTTTCCGGTTCGGCCGGCTCGCCACGCGGGCAGGAGATGCGGATGGCGCTATTGCTCGAAGGGATCACGATCCTGGACCTGACGCGCCTGCTGCCGGGGCCGTACGGGACCATGCTGCTGGCGGACCTGGGGGCCGAGGTCGTCAAGATCGAAGAGCCCGAGGTGGGCGATTACGCCCGCGAGTTCGAGCCGAGCGTCGGGGGGGAAGGCGCCGTGTTCCAGGCGGTGAACCGCAACAAGAAGAGCGTCGCCTTGAACCTCAAGGTCGAGGCGGGCAAGGCCGCGTTCCGCCGTCTTGCCGCCACGGCCGATGTGGTGGTCGAACAGTTTCGGCCCGGCGTGATGGACCGCCTGGGCCTCGGGCGGGAAGCGCTCAAGGCCCTGAACCCCCGCCTGGTCTATTGTGCCCTTACCGGGTTCGGGCAGGATGGGCCCTACCGGAATCGGGTGGGCCATGATATCAACTACATCGCCATCGGCGGGCTCCTCAACCTCACCGGGATGGAGGGCGGGCCGCCGGTCCTGCCTGGCGTCCAGGTCGCCGATCTGTCCGGCGGGATGATGGCCGCCCTCGGGATCCTGGCGGCACTCCTGGCGCGGGAGCGAACGGGGGAGGGCCGCTTTGTGGACGTGGCCATGCTGGACACCGTGATGTCGTGGCTCGGCCTGCAGGCCGCTCTCCTCGGCGCGACGGGCAAGACGCCTCAGCGCGGGCGGTGGTTCCTGGGTGGTGGCCTGCCCGGCTACCAGGTGTACGAGACCAAGGACGGCCGCCACATCACCGTCGGCGCCCTGGAGGAGAAATTCTGGCGGAACCTCTGCGTGGCGCTCGGGCGGGAGGATCTGATCCCTTTTGCCGAGCCTGACGAGGCCAAGCGGCGGGAGATTCAGGCCGAGCTGGGCCGCCTCTTCAAGGCCAAGACCCGGGACGAATGGTGCGCCCAGCTTGCCGACGCCGAGGTCTGCTTCGCGCCGGTCAACGACCTGGCTGAGGCCTTCGCGGATCCGCAGGTGCGGCACCGGGGCATGGCGGCCGAGGTGCCGCTCCCGGACGGGACGATCATGCTCCTACCGGGGACGCCGCTCCATCTGTCCGGTGGGGCGAGGACCCGGCACGATCCCCCGCCCTCCCTGGGCGAGCACACGGTCCCGATCCTCAGGCGGGTTGGCTACACCCCGGGGGAAATCGCCGCGCTGCAATCCGCCGGTGTCATCCGCTAATGTGAGAGGGGAGCAGTCAGCCATCAGCGTTCAGCCGTCAGCCTGGGAAAGCGGCCGTTCCCGTTTCAAGCATCACGGCTCTCCTCAAAGGAGGACGATTTCCCGTCGCGTGAGGCGACATAGTGTGTGGGTGGCAGGGCGGAGAGCTGAAAGCTGACGGCTGATGGCTTTCCGTTCCGGGAGGAACTGTCATGGGTGAAGAAGTTGTCGGCAAGGTCACGGACTACTTCGCGAAGATCGGGGTGGCCGGAATCCAGGTGACGGCCGGGTCCCTGAGCGTCGGGGACACCATCCGCATCAAGGGCCACACCACGGATGTCACGCAGGTGGTGGAATCCATCCAGATCGAGCACCAGGACGTCCCGCGCGCCGAGGCCGGCCAGAACGCGGGCATCCGGGTGAAGGATCGGGTCCGGAGGGGGGACAGCATCTTGAAGGTCACGCCATAGGCCCAGGCCAATCAATTGTGGAATGCGGATTGCGGAATGCGGAGTGGCGGTCCATGATCCGAAACGCAATTTCGGATTTTGGACACCCTGGGGGTACCTGGATTTCGGATCGTAGATGCCTAACCCGGAGTCCAAGTTCCCAGACGAGCCATCGGAGGGATTCCTCGGGTTCCTCATCTGCCAGTCGAGACCAAAGGTGGCCCCTCACTCTAAGGGTTTCCGCCCGCCCACGGTCTCCAGATTTCCCTTGACCCTGTATGTCTGCTTCGGTACGCTCACTGAGTGATTGTTCACTTTATTCTGCGGCTCGCCGGAGGCCTCCCCGCATGCTGAGACCGCGATGGATCGCCCTGATCGTCCTCTTCGGGCTTATCCCGGTAGGGTTGGGCTGTTCGCGGGAGAAGTCCGGCGCGTCCTCCGCCAACGCGGGCCCGGGCGAACGGAAGGTTTCCATCACCGTCGCCACGGCCGAGGGCCGAGACGTGCAGCGCTCGGTCCAGATCGTCGGCACCCTGTTGCCGCAGGAAGAGGTCACCCTTGCCAACGAGGTGCCGGCAACCGTCGCCAGGATTCTGGCGGACATGGGGGACCGGGTGCGGAAAGGCCAGGTCCTGATCAAGCTGGACGAGCGCGAGGCGCGGCTGGAGGTGGAGCGGTCGGCCGCCAACCTTCAGGCTAGCCAGGACGCGCTGACACGCTCGCGCCAGATGCTGGACTGGAACAAAGCCAACGTGGAGCGCTCCCAGGCTGTCATGGCAGATGCCCAGACCAACCTCAAGCGCTTCCAGGGTCTCTTCACGGAGGGGGCCATCTCCGCCAGCCAGCGGGATTCGGCCCAGACCCAGTACGACGTCGCCGTCGCCTCCATCCGGGCGAATGAAGCCCAGTACGAGAGCGACCGGGCCGCCGCCAAGAACGCCGAGGCCAACGTCGACCAGGCCAGGGCCGCCCTGGAGCTGGCCCGGAAGCGGCTCCAGGATACCGACATCGTGGCGCCCTTCGACGGCTCTGTCCGGAAGCGCCTGGTCAACGTCGGCGAGACCCACAAGGAGAAGACCCCCTTCATGACGCTGGTGGTGACCCAGGCCCTGAAGCTGCAGGGCGAGGTCCCGGAGCGGTTCGCCCCCCAGCTCGCCGTGGGCCGCCCGGTCCGGGTGGAAGTCGAGGCGTACCCCGGCCGCACCTTCGCGGGGAACATCACCCGCGTGAGTCCGGCCGTGGACGTCGAAAGCCGGACCTTCACCGTCGAGGCCTCCATCCCGAACCCGGGTGGCATGCTCAGGCCGGGCTTCTTCTCCAAGGCCTCGATCCTGACCGGCACGGAGCGGAACGTGTCCTTCGTCCCGGAAGAGGCGGTGGTCAGCTTCGCGGGCATCGTGAAGGTGTACGTCATTGCGGCGGACAAAGCCGAGGAACGGCGGGTGGTGACCGGCCAGCGAACGGAGGGCTGGGTGGAAGTCCCGGAGGGGGTCAAGCCGGGTGAGATGGTGGCGACGTCCGGCCTCAGCCAGCTCGCGACGGGGACGGTCGTGGCGATCCAGGCCGGTTCGCGCAGCGCACCCGGACCCGCGAAGCCGGGATCCGAAAAGAAATAAAATAAGTTGATTCCATCCCAGTAGCCTGGGCGCCGACCCAGCCGGCGCCTCCCGTCCCGGAGCACCAACCGACCCGGCTTCGCTATACCGTCCGCGTAGGCAGCGTTCCAGCCTCAGAGGGATCTCCGTGTTCCTGGCCGATCTGTGCATCAAGCGTCCGGTCTTTGCCACCGTGCTGATCCTGTCGGTGGTGGTCCTGGGACTCTTTTCGTACCGGGACCTGGGGGTGGATGCGTTTCCCCGCGTGGAGTTCCCGACCATCACGGTCACCACGACCCTCGAGGGGGCCACCCCGGAAGAGGTGGAAAGCCAGATCACCAAGCCCATCGAGGAGGTGGTCAACACCATCAGTGGGATTGACGAGCTTCGCTCCACCACCAAGGAAGGGATCTCCCAGATTTTTGTCACCTTCGTCCTGGAGAAGCCGGTGGACATCGCGTCCAACGAGGTCCGGGACAAGGTGGCCACCATCCTGGACGACTTTCCGCCTGGAACGAACCCCCCCGTCATCGAAAAGCTGGATCCCGACGCCACCCCCATCCTGGCCATCGTGGTGTCCGGGCGGCGATCGGCCCGCGAGATCACCGAGATCGCCGACAAGCGCATCAAGCGGCAGATCGAGACCGTCAACGGCGTGGGCAGCCTGACCTTCGTCGGCGACCGCAAGCGCGAGATCCAGATCGAGCTGGACGCGGACAAGCTCGCGGGCTACGGCCTGTCCGTGGATCGGGTCAAGCAGGCGCTCCAGCAGCAGAATACCGAGATCCCGGGGGGCCGGATCACCAAGGGGCAGCGAGAGGAGGGCCTGCGGACCCTCGGGCGGATCGAGCGGGTGGAGGATTTCAACCGCCTGATCGTCGCGGACGTCAAGGGAGCCCCGGTCCGGGTCGCGGACATCGGCCGCGCGGTGGACGGTATCGAGGAGCCCCGGACCCTGTCCCGCCTGAACGGGGAGAATGCCGTCTCCCTCCTCGTCCGGAAGCAGTCCGGGACCAACACGGTGCAGGTGGTGGACCGGGTGCGCCGGCGGCTCGACGAGGTCCGGAGGATCCTGCCCCCCGACATCCGGGTGGTCGAGGTCCGGGATCTCTCCCGCTTCATCCGCCGCTCCATGCACGACGTCCAGGAGCACCTGATCCTGGGTGCCATCCTGGCCAGCATGGTGGTCTTCTTCTTCATCCGGAACCTGCGGGCCGCCATCATCGCCGCGCTGGCCATCCCCACCTCCATCATCGGGACCTTCAGCCTGCTCAAGTACATGGGCTTCACCCTCAACAACCAGACCATGCTGGGGCTGTCCCTCTCGGTGGGCATCGTCATCGACGACGCCATCGTGGTCCTGGAGAACATCTTCCGCTACATGGAAGAGGAGGGCGTCGGGCCCATGGAGGCGGCCCGGGAGGCCACCCGGGAGATCGGCCTGGCGGTCATGGCGACCACCTTTTCCCTGGTGGTCATCTTCCTGCCCGTGGCCTTCATGTCCGGCATCGTGGGGCGGTTCTTCAACAGCTTCGGCCTCACCGCGGCCTTTGCCATTCTGGTCTCCCTGTTCGTCTCGTTCACCCTGACCCCCAGCCTCAGCTCGCGGTTCCTGAAGCCGCCGGCTCATGCCCGAGAGGGGGCGGGACGAGCCGCTGCGGCCTCCAAGCAAAAGGGCGTGTACGCGGCATTCGACCGACTGTACGACCGGCTCCTCCGCTGGGCCCTCGGCCACCGCAAGACCGTCGTCGCCCTGACGGCCCTGGTGGTCGTCTCCACCGTGGCCATCTTCCCGTACGTGAAGAAAGAGTTCATCGTGGACGACGACATGAGCGAGTTCGAGGTCGTGGTCGAGACGCCGCCCGGCTCCTCCCTGGAGCGGAGCGACGAGATCCTGCGCAATGTGGAGGCCGAGCTCAGGCAGCTCCCCGGGGTCGAGATCCTCTTCACCACCATCGGCGTCCAGGGCAACAACGTGACCAACGTGACCGACGCCTCGATCTACGTCGGCTTGACCCACCTGTCCACGCGGAAGGAAACGCAGCAGCAGCTCATGCAGAGGGCCCGGGTGGCCCTGCGCACGTTCCCCGACCTGCGGGTGAGCGCCCAGCAGATCGGCCTGATCTCCGGCGGCGGATTCAAGCAGACGCCCTTCAACCTGGTCATCCGGGGGCCGGAGCTGGACCGGCTGGATGCATACGCCCAGACCGTGATGGCGCGCCTGCGGGCCATCCCCGGCTTCGTGGACCTGGACACCAGCCTGGCCGCCCGGCGCCCCGAAGTCCGGGTACACATCGACCGGCAGAAGGCCGCGGACCTGGGGGTCCGGGTGGCGGCCATCGCCGGCAGCCTCCGCACCATGGTGGGGGGCGAGAAGGTGGGCACCTTCCGGGAAGACGACGAGCAGTACAACGTCCGCCTCCGGCTGTTGCAGGATTTCCGGAACAGTCCCCAGGTGATCTCCCAGGTGATGGTGTCCGGCTCGGGCGGCCGGTTGGTCCGTCTCAACAACGTGACCGACTTCACGACCGGGAAGGCCCCCGGCCAGATTGACCGCTACAATCGCGAGCGACAGATCACCGTGGTCGCGAACCTCTTCGAAAAGCCCCTGGTGGAGGCCATGGACCAGGGGACCGCCGCCGTTCGGGAGGCGGGATTGGCGCCGGGCTATTCCACGACCTATATCGGCCGAGGCAAGATTCTGGGGGAGGCAGTCCGGAATTTCCTGCTTGCCCTGATCCTGAGCCTGATCTTCATCTACATGGTCCTGGCGGCGCAGTTCGAGAGCTTCACCCACCCGATCACCATCATGCTCTCGCTGCCGCTGGCTCTTCCCTTCGCCCTTCTCACCCTGGCGGCGACCGGCCAGAGCCTGAACCTCAACAGCGTCATCGGGCTCTTCCTGCTGATGGGCGTGGTGAAGAAGAACTCCATCCTCCAGGTGGATTACACCAACACCCTCCGGGAGCGCGGTCTGGACCGGTTCCCGGCCCTCATCCAGGCGAACCACACCCGCTTGCGGCCGATCCTCATGACCACCCTGTCCATCGTCTTCGGCATGATCCCCATCGCCTTCGGGCGGGGCGACGGCGCGGCCGCCCGCGCCTCCATGGCCACGGTGGTCATCGGGGGGCAGATGCTGTCCCTGCTCCTCACCCTGGTGGTCACGCCTGTCTTCTATTCCCTCTTCGATGATCTGGGCACGCTGCGCCTGCCGCGGCTCGTCCCGACCCCGTCCCGGATCCGGGCCTGGGTGGCCCACGGCTACGCCCGCCTGGCCAACACCCGCGACCGCGCCCTGTGACCGTTCCCCAATGACGGGAGCAGGCTGTCCCTGGCCAGCCTGCGATTGACAATGGCAGGGGCCTCGTGTATTGTTACTACGTCACTACATCTGGAGGATTCCATGCGAATGGGGCTGCGAGAGGCGAATCAGCACTTTTCGCGGGCCATGCGGGCCGTGAAAGCGGGGAAAGAGGTGGTGTTGACCGAACGGGGCAAGCCCATCGCGGTTCTGAAGCCCATCCGGGCATCGCGAAAGCCGGAGATGGTGATCCGGCAGTTGCAGGCTTCCGGCTTCCTCCGCCCTCCTGCCAGGCGGGGAGCTATGCCAGTCTGCAAACCTATCCGGATCAAAGGCGGACCAATCACCAAGACCCTTCGTGAGGAACGGGACGCCTCCTGATGGTGCGCCAGAGGGCGTATTTCGATACCAGCGTCCTCATGAAGCGATACGTGCAGGAGGACGGTTCAGCGCAGGCGCGAGCTCTGCTGCGGCGTTACCGGTTCCTTTCCTCCGCCATCGCGCCCCTCGAAGCGCTCTCAGCCCTCTACCGTCGCCATGTCGCAGGAGAAATCGCTGATCAGGATCTGGTTGGGCTAGTGTCCAGGATCCAGCGGGATCGAGGGTACTGGGAGTTGATCGAGATGAGCCCGGAAGTCCTCGCACGCGCCGAGCAGGTGATTAAGGACACGACCCTCAGGACACTGGATGCGATCCATGTTGCGTCCGTCATCCTGTTCCAATCGGATTCCGGGATCCGCGTTCCTTTGATCACTGCGGACTCGCGGCAAAGAGAGGGAGCCCGACGGTTGGGCTTGGACGTGATCTGGTTGGAGTGAGAAAGGGGGGGCGAGACTCCGCTCTCTTCATTCGCGCGTCAACCTCGTCCGCTCCCGGGTCAAGCGATGGCCCGATTCAGTATCGCTCTCGCCACCTGCCTCCTGTTCACACCCTCGGCCTGGGGTGCGGGAACAGAGGGCCCGCCGGGGTCGGCCCCACCCCTGAAGTTTGTCACGTTCAACCTGTTCCACGGGGGAGTTTTCTCCGGCATGAGTGGCGACGCCAAGGAGCTGGACCGCCGCCTGGAGATGGCGGCCGAGGAGTTGCGCCGCCTGGGCGTTGACGTCGTCGGGTTACAGGAAGCGTCAACCGGCCGGGGGCGGGGGAACGTGGCCGCGCGCCTCGCCGGCCAACTCGGCTTCCACCACGTCTACGCGCCGGCCAGCTCGCGCTTCTTCGGCAACAACGGCTTTGACCGAGTCATTGCCTTCCTTCTGAACTTCACCGAGGGTCCCGCCATCCTCAGTCGCTTCCCCATCATAGACTGGCAGGTCGATGAATTGCCCCGGTGCGGCCGGTTCATGGATTCGCGCGTGCTCCTCTCCGCCAGGCTCCAAACCCCGTGGGGGCTGCTCCAGGTGTTCTCCACCCACACCAGGGGAGACCCCTGCCAGACCCGGCGGGTCGCGGAATTGGTCCGGAACGGGGGCGGTCCCTCGCCCTCCGTGCTCCTGGGCGACTTGAACGCGGCCGAAGGGTCTGCCGCCATCGCCGCCCTGACCGAGGGCGCCGGCTTCGTGGACGCCTACCGCACAGCCAACCCGACCCTCCCGGGTCCCACCGTCTGGCAGCGGATCGAAGAGCCGACCCCGACGGTCATGCGGCGCGTGGACTATGTCTTCGTGGTCCCGGGGACGGAATTTGCGGGAAGGGTCCTTTCGAGCCGGGTTATCTTGGACGCCCCCCGGCAGGTGGGTGACGGGAAGGTTCTCTGGCCTTCGGACCACTACGGCGTCCTGGCCCTGCTGGAGGTCTTCCCGCCACCGGCCGGGAAACAATAGTCTGGCCTGTGGCGGATTCCTGTTCAACGAGTCGGGTTCTCCAAAACCTCGGCCGAACCGCCGAACGACCGAACGCTTTTCGCTCTCCGTTTTGCACAAGCGCCGCCTTGTGCAATCCCCTTGATTTTCCAGAAGTCGCGGCCTAGACTCCGCCCATGTTCCTCGCCGAACTCTGCGTGAAGCGGCCGGTCTTTACCACCATGCTCATCATGGCGCTGGTGGTGATGGGCTGGTTCTCCTATGAGCGCCTCGGCCTCGACCTCCTCCCCAAGATTGACCGTCCCACCATCACCATCACCACCAAGCTCGCCGGCGCCAGCCCCGAAGAGATGGAGACCCAGGTCACCAAGCCCATCGAGGAGGTGGTGAACACCATCAACGGGCTGGAGGAGCTGCGGTCCAGCACCAGCGAGGGCAACTCGCGGGTGGTCGCCGTCTTCGCCCTGGAGCGGAATCCGGACGTGGCCGCCCAGGATGTGCGGGACAAGATCTCCACCATCCTGGCCAAGTTCCCCAAGGACACCGATCCACCCATCGTGGAGAAGTTCGATCCGGACTCGGCCCCCATCCTGGCCATCGTGGTCTCGGCCCGCCGGGACCCCCGCGAGATCACCGAGTTCGTGGACAAGCAGATCAAGCAGTCGCTGGAGACCATCGACGGGGTGGGCAGCATCACCTTCGTGGGCGATCGCAAGCGGGAGATCCAGGTGGTCCTCGACCCCCGGAAGCTGGCCGCCTACGGGGTGAGCATCGAACAGGCCAAGCAGGCCATTGACCGGCAGAACCTGGAGATCCCGGGCGGTCGCGTCACGTTTGGTGGGAACGAGAAGGTCCTGCGAACCATGGCGCGTGTGCAGCAATCGCAGGACTTCGGGGATATCATTGTATCCACCAAGACCGGCACGCCCATTCGCATCCGCGATCTGGGCAGCGTGGTGGACGAGACCGAGGAACCTCGGACTATCTCACGGTTCAACAGTGAGAACGCGGTCTCCCTGCTGGTGCGCAAGCAGTCGGGGACCAACACGGTCAAGGTGGTGGAGGGGGTCAAGGCGCGCCTCACCCAGATCGGCCGGACGCTGCCACCCGATTACAAGGTGCAGACGGTCCGGGACCAGTCCCGCTTCATCCGCCGGTCCTTCGAAGAGGTGCAGACCCACATGATCCTGGGCGGCTTCCTGGCCGCCCTGGTGGTGTTCCTGTTCATCCGGAACCTGCGCTCGGCCATCATCGCCGCCATCTCCATCCCCACCTCCATCATCGCCACCTTCACCATCATGCGAGCCCTGGACTTCACCCTGAACAACATGACCATGCTGGGCCTCAGTCTCTCCACGGGCATCGTCATTGATGACGCCCTGGTGGTGCTGGAGAACATCTACCGCTACATCGAGGAGGAGGGGCGCGGCCCCATGGAGGCGGCGGTCGAGGCCACCCGGGAGATCGGCCTGGCCGTCATGGCGACGACGCTGTCCCTGGTGGTGATTTTCGTCCCCGTCGCCTTCATGCAGGGGCGCATCGGACGGCTGTTCTTCAGCTTCGGGATCACGGCGGCCTGCGCCATCCTGGTGTCGCTCGTCGTGGCTTTTACCCTCACCCCCATGCTCTGCTCTCGCTTCCTCAAGGTCCCGGAGGCGAACGCGACGCACCACGGGTCCAAGGAGTCCCGCTTCTTCCGGGTCATCGAGCGGGGGTATGACCGCCTGCTCCGGCTCTCCCTGCGCCACCGGCCCGTGGTGCTGGGGCTGGCGGTCCTGACGGCGGCCTCCACCTTCTGGCTCTACCGGTTCGTCGGCGAAGAGAGCTTCGTGGACGACGACCAGAGCGAGTTCGAGATCTTCATCCAGGCGCCCGAGGGGTCCTCTCTCGACCGGACGGATCGCATCCTGCGCCAGGTCGAGGGGGAAATCGGAAAGCTCAAGGGCGTCCAAGTTCTGTTCACCACCGTCGGCGTGGGGGAACAGTCCGCCGTGACCGACGCCAGCCTGTACGTCGGCCTGACCCCCCTGCGGGAGGGGACGGAATTTGATCGCATAGCCCAGCACCTGGGCCTCCGGCGGCTCTTCCGGCTGCCACCCCTGCACGAGCGGGACTTCTCGCAGCAGGACGTGATGCGGGAAGCCCGGAAGATCATGACGAGGTACCCTGACCTCACGGCCAGCGTCCAGAACTTGTTCGCCACCGGACAGACCGGATCGCGCCGGCAACCGTACCAGCTTATCCTGCGAGGACCGGATCTCGAGGCGCTGGACCGCTATTCCCTGGCCTTGGCCTCCCAGGCGCGGACCGTGCCCGGAATGGTAGATGTGGACACCACGCTCGCCCGGCGCAAGCCGGAGATCCGGGTCCACATTGATCGGGACAAGGCCGCGGCCCTGGGGGTCGGTGTGGATGCCATCGCCGGCAGCCTCCGCACAATGGTGGGCGGCGAGGAGGTCACCAAGTTCAAGGAGGCCGACGACCAGTACGTTGTGCGCCTCCGGCTGCAGGAGGACTTCCGCAAGAACGCCCAGGTGATCAGCGACCTGTACGTCCCAAGCACCAAGCTCGGCCTGGTGAAGCTGAACAACGTGGTCAGGCTCTCCGAAGAGAAGGGTCCCAACCAGATCGACCGGTTGGACCGGGAGCGCCAGGTGGGGATCACCGCCAATCTGGATCCCCGGTTGCCCATCGGCGAGGCGGTGAAGCAGATGGCCCCCAAGGTGGCGGCCGTGAAGTTGCCGCCCGGATACACCACCAAGTACCTCGGTCGGGCCCAGATCCTGGTTGAGGCCCGGGTCAACTTCCTGATCGCCCTGGGGTTGAGCCTCATCTTCATCTACATGGTGTTGGCGGCGCAGTTCGAGAGCTTCGTCCATCCCCTGACCATCATGGCCTCCCTGCCCCTCTCGCTGCCCTTCGGATTGATCTCCCTCCTGGTGGTGGGCAAGACCATGAACATCTTCAGCGCCATCGGGATCCTGATGCTCTTCGGCGTGGTGAAGAAGAATGCCATCCTGCAGGTGGATTTCACCAACGTCCTGCGGGAGCGGGGCCTGGCGCGCTTCGACGCCATCATCAAGGCGGACCATGCCAGGCTGCGACCCATCCTGATGACCACGATCACCATCATCGTCGGGATGCTGCCCATCGCGCTGGGGAAGGGGGACGGCTCCGCCTCCCGGGCGGCCATGGCCACCGTGGTGGTCGGCGGCCAGACCCTATGCCTGCTGCTCACCCTCCTGGTCACCCCCGTGCTGTACACCTACTTCGACGACCTGCAGTCCCTCCGGGTCGGCAAGCTCGCGAAGCTTCCCGACTGGTTCTGGGAGCGGCTGCGTTGGGTACCTTCCCGTGTCGCGCGTCCGCCGGCCGCGGGGGCGCCCATCAGTCCGCCGGCCGAGCGTACGACGGCCGGGGGTTGATTCAGCGCGTCCAGAGAGAACTCGGAGCACCCGGAATCACTCACGCAGGGGCATGTTGTGTCTCCCTGTCTTTCCGGACCGTTGTCCCCCGTCCGAGTAAGCGCCTGGGCAACCGAGGGGGGACAAGTGTGATGGCGGCCCACGTATCGGAGGGGATGCCATGAAGCTTGTCCTGATCGTCTTCAATTTCATCTACGACGAGCCGATTCGGGCGATGATCGAGCGGCTTCGGATCCCCGGCTTCACGGAAGTCCATCGGGTCTTCGGCACCGGAGAGTCCGGGAAACGCTTCGGGACTCACGCCTTTCCCGGCCACGATACCATGATCATAACGGTGGTGCCGGAAGGGCTGGTGGGACCGCTTTTCGACGAGATCGTCCGCTTCAAGCAGGGTCTGGCTGAACGGGCGAGACGTCATGGGGGCATCAAGGCGTTCGTGTTGCCCGTGGAACGTATGGTCTAGCCGAATGCGGAATGGCGAACACCCAAGGGGTACCCGAATGTGGAATGACAAGGAGGCAGCGGGGGGACAGGATTCGTTGCTTCGATTCCGCATTCCGCATTCCGCAATGGTTCGTTCAGCGGACGATCCGGAACTGCGTGCTGAGGGTGGCGAGCGGCTTTCCGTCTGCGGCGACAGGCGTCCAGGACAGCGTGAGCAGGGTGCCCTTGTGTGTGGCCTGTTGCAGAAAGAGGAAGCCTTGGACCCGAGCTCCAGGGAGGATTCGCCCTTCCCGGAGCCCAAGGGTCAGGATGTCATAGCCGGTGGCCGGGGGCCAGCCATAGGGATAGTAAGGGTAGGAATAGGGGTACGGATAGTAGGGATAGTAGTACGGATAAGAATAGGGGTAGAAGGGCCGCCAGGGCCGGTACGGCCAGAAGGCGTAGGGCCACCAGGGACCGCCCGCGGCCCGTACCGGCGGACGGGTGCCTGCCCAACCGGCCACGGACGCACGCGGCGGCCGGGCCGGACGCCGCCCGCCGAAGAGGGCCCGGGCCACCTCGGACGGAGCCACCGCCCGGTACTGCGTGTGGGCCTCGTCCACGGCCAGAAAGTCCCCGAAGCGGACCTGGATCTCGTCACTCCGGTCGTTCTCGATCCGCACCTCCACCGGGGTGTAATACTGGCCCAGGTCGCTGGGAGAACCCCTCCATGTATTCGGCAGGATGATCAGGCGGACGCCGGCATCTGCCAGGGTGACGCTGGGCTGCGAGGGGGCGGCGGCAACCTCCAGCCGTGGGCCGGCGCACGCCGTGAGTATCGCCATCAGGGCTGCGCCCCATAGAATCCGGAGGGTTAAGGACGGGGCGTTCTGGCTGGACTTCATGGGGATCCTGCCCGCTCCAAGCGCCGGCTCCAAGCCGCTTGATTTTTCTCGGGGCCCGACTATAATCCTACCGCTCGATGCCCCGAAGCGCCGTCATCGTCCGGATGTATTGTACCAGGAAAGCCACGCCGGACCAAACACCACGCCAGGGGGGAGCCCATGGTCGCACCACGTGCCGATCTCGAAAAGCTGACCGCGCCGAACCTCCGAGAGTTGGCGAAGGACAAGCATCCGACCCTAATCGGCGTCTCGGGCATGAAGAAAGAGGAGCTGGTCGAGGCCATCATCGCGGAAGAGGTGCGACTCGGCCTGCGCCCCAAGGAGGAGAAGCAGCCGGCCACCGCCGCCATGGGGAAGGCCCAGTTGAAGGCGGGCATCCGCAGCCTCAAGCCGACCCGGGATTCGGCCCTGCAGGCCAAGGATTACGCAGGGCTGGTGGCGACTCGCCTGCAAATCAAAAAGATGAAGCGGCGACTTCGGAAGCTCCGCGAGGCATCCTGAGACATTTTCGATTGTGAACACCCAGGGGGTACCCGGATCTCGAATGTGCCGGTCAATCCGAAATCCTCAATTCGAAATTCTTGCTGGAGGTGGCCATGCCGACTTATGATTTCCGTTGTGGCGGGTGCCGAAAGAAGTACACACTGACCATGTCCATCACCGCGCGGGACCGCAAGAGGATCAAGTGTCCGAAGTGCGGTTCCAGCAAGGCCGAGCCGGTCTTCTCTGGCTTTTTCGCCAAGACCTCGCGAAAGAGCTAGCCCCGATCTGAGACTCTTGAACCGCCAAGGCGCCAAGAACGCCATGGCTCAAGAGGGCTGACGCCGAATGAAAGAGGAATCCTGGAAGGGGCGCACCCGTACGCTGGGAACCTGCCCGTCTTTTCGGGGAAAGGGCGGATTCTTGGCGTCATGGCGGTTCGGGGTATTTTACGGGCCGGGGCGGTGCAGGTAGGCGAGCGATGATTCTGCTCACCGGAGCAACCGGGTTTGTCGGGCGGCACCTGGTCCGGCGCCTGACCGGCGCCGGGGAGGGGGTCCGGTGCCTCGTCCGGCCCGGATCCCCGTATCTCATGTGGCTCCAATCGCACGGGGTGGAGATCATCCCGGGGCACCTCCTGGATCCGGAGGTGATCGGCACGGCATGCCAGGGGTGCCGGCAGGTTATTCACCTCGCGGCACCCATCCACGAAGGGCGGGACGCGGTGGTGGAGCGGGTCCACGACCAGGGAATGATGTATCTGCTGGACGGCTCCAGGGCCGCGCGGGTCGAGCGATTCTTGATGGTGAGCCCGTTGGGGACCGGATCATCCGCCGGCCTCCCGTTTCTCCGGAGCCGAGGCCGGGCCGAGGACCAGCTCCGCGAGAGCGGGATCCCGTTCGTGATCCTGCAATCCTCCCTGATGTTCGGCCCCGGGGACCGGCTGATCAGCGGCATGATCCGGCTGATGCAGCGCACGGGACTGCTGCTGATCCCGGGTACCGGAAAGACCATGCTCCAGCCAATCTGGGTCGGCGACGCGGTGTCGTGCCTCCTGCGGGCGCTCACCGACGAGGAAGTGGTGGACCGGACCATCCCCATTGGGGGCTCGCAGCACCTGTCCTACGAGGAGATCGCGGACCAGGTCGGCAAGATGCTGAATGTCCCCCGGGTGAAAGTCCACCTGTCCCGGCGGGCGGTGGCCTGGATGGCCCGGATACTCGAGGGGCTGGGCCAGAACCCGTTCCTGGGATACCGCCACCTGGAACTGCTGGAGGTGGGAACCATCACGGTCCTGGACGCGGTCAAACGCAGCTTCGGGTTCCAGCCGATGCCCCTGATCGAGAGCGTAGCCTACCAGATGATGCCCACGAGGGAAGTGGGAGGCTCCCCGCCGGCATCACGGGCCGAGCGAGGGTCGCGCACTCGCGACCATCAATAGCCGGCGAGCCTGGGCAGGGGTCAAGCCCGTGGGACCGGGGGGCGGGTCCCCCGGGTTTTTTTGTTTTCCCCCGGAGCGACGTCAGGCAGGGCGCTCGTGTGTGACAGGAGACAAAGGCAATGAGCCTCACGCGGCGACAGTTCGTCACGGCGATCTCAGGCATTGCGGCGGCGTGGATTGGGGCGTACCGCGGGGCATCGGCGGCGGTCTGGACCCGGGGCGCGGACGCCCCCACGCGGCGGAGCGAGGTCGCAGCCGCGGTGCTGGGTGGGAAGATCTACGTCGTGGGCGGCTTTGGCGGCGGGACGGGCGGCCTGGTGGAGGCCTATGATCCTGCCACGGACCGCTGGGAGCGACGGGCGGCCCTGCCGGTGGCGCTGCACCACACGGCCGCGGTCGGCCTCGAGAACCGCCTGTTCGTCGTGGGGGGTTACCGGGACGGGTGGACGGCCGAGGCGTCGGTCTTTGTCTATGATCCGGCGGCGGACCGCTGGCAGGCCAGACGGCCGATGCCAACGGCCCGGGGGGCCCTCACGGCCGTCGTCTTTGGGGGGCAGGTCTATGTCTTTGGCGGAGCCACAGGATGGCGCAACAGCGCGGCCACGGAGGCCTATGATCCCATCGGCGATGCCTGGCAGGCTCGCGCGCCGGTGCCCACCGGGCGGGATCACCACGCCACCGCCGTCGTCGGAGACAGCATTTACGTTATTGGCGGCCGCATCAACGGCTCCTATGCCATGAATCTCGGCGTGGTGGAGGCGTACGCTCCCGGCAGAGACACCTGGCGGGCCAGGGCGCCCATGCCCACCCATCGAAGCGGGATCGGCGCCGCGACCCTGGGCGGGAGAATCTATGTGGTCGGAGGCGAGGCCCCCGAGGGCACGTTCGCTCAGGTGGAGATTTTCGACCCCGCCGCCAACCGGTGGACCCGCGGGCCGGATCTTCCCACCCCGCGTCATGGGTTGGGCGTGGTGGAGCACCAGGGCCGTCTGTATGTCTTGGCGGGCGGGCCCACGCCGGGCGGCTCGGCCAGCGCCGCCGTCGAAATCCTTGAACCCTGAATCCATACCCCTGCACCCGGCTCTTTTGCCCAGTCCGGACTCCTTCCCATACACTGAGAGCGTACGAGTGTACGCACATACGAAAGTACGCGCAGAAGAGTTCCGGAGATCTTCTCCCGGATCCGTGCCGCCTTTTCGTGTTTTTCGTGCCCTGGTACGCTCGTACTCTCGTACCCTCGTACTTTCGTACGCCGTTATCACGTGAAGCCAGCAGGCCTTCCAGCCAAGGCGAATACATGAACAGCCCCCGACGTCGGCTCCTGGGAGCGGTCTGCCTTTTCGTCGCGGCCGCCATCTGGGGCGGGATGTACGTGGTCAGTAAGTATGTCCTCGACTACATCCCACCCATGACGCTGCTGGCCGTGCGGCTGGTCATCGGCGGTGCGGCGCTTCTTCTGGTCATGGCCGCCAGCCGCACGCCCCGGGTGGGGGTGCGCGACCTGCCGCGGATGGCCCTGCTGGGACTCGTGGGGTTCGGCATCTCGCTGGCGGCGCAATTCATCGGCACGCGCCTTTCCTCGGCCAGCCATGGCGCCGTCATCACCTCGGTCACGCCGGCCTTCATCCTGGTTTTCGCCGCGACCCTGCTGAAAGAGCGCATCACCTGGGCCAAGGTCGCGGCCGTGGGGATCGCCACCGCCGGGGTGCTCCTGGTGGTGGAGCAACCGGAGGGGTTCCGCCTCGAGGCCCGAGCATTCTGGGGGGACGTCCTGCTGCTGGTGGCGGGTATCACCTGGGCGCTCTATACCGTCCTGGGCCGGATGGCCGCGAACCGGCATCCTCCGGTGGCGGTGACGACGTACGCGACGCTCGCCGGGATCCTCTGGGTGCTTCCGGCCATTCCGGTCGAACTGCGGGGCTTCACGTGGCAGCCGCTTCCGGCCGCCGTCTGGTGGGGGACGCTGTACCTCGGGGTGGTCTCCACGGCCGTGGCGTTCTACCTCTGGAACAAGGGGTTCACCCTGATGGACGCCGCCACGGGATCGCTCTTTTTCTTTGCCCAGCCGGTGGTGGGGGCGGCGCTGGGGTGGCTGCTCCTGGGGGAGCGCCTGAGCACACGCTTCCTTCTGGGGACCGCGGTGATCATCGCGGGCGGTGTCCTGGCCACGCGCCAGTCCCAATAACTGGCAATCAGGCAATCTGGCGACTTGGCAATCCGGGGTTCGGAGTTTTCCAGATTGCCAGATTGCCCAGTCGCCTAGTTGCCAGTGTGGTTGGTGCTTGACTTGACCAGGAATCCGCGAATATTGTGTCCGCCATGAAGGTCGTGGCCGTCATCCCGGCGCTGAACGAAGAGGGGTCCATCGCCCGGGTCGTGACGGCTGTCCCCCGGGACCTGGTGGGCGAGGTGATCGTCGTCAACAACGGGAGCACGGACCGGACAGAGGAGGTCGCGGCACGCGCGGGCGCGCGGGTCGTGCGTGAACCCGCACGCGGATACGGCGCGGCCTGCAAGGCGGGGCTGGATGCGGCAACCGACGCCGACATCCTGGTGTACTTGGATGGGGATGCCAGCGATCAACCCCAGGAGCTGGCCCAGATCCTCGCACCGGTCGCACGGGGGGAGGCGGACCTGGTCATCGGATCACGCCTGCTGGGCCGGCGGGAGCCGGGGGCCATGCCGCCCCACGCGCTGTTCGGGAACTGGCTCACGGCACGGTTGGTGCGCCTGCTGTACGGGGTGCGCATTACCGACCTGGGCTCGTTCCGGGCGATCCGCCGGAAGGACCTGCTGGCGCTCGACATGCAAGAGCGCACGTACGGCTGGCCGGTGGAGATGATCGTCAAGGCGGGAAAGCGAGGCTACCGGATCCACGAGGTGCCGGTGACCCACCGGAAGCGCGTCGGGAAGTCCAAGGTGGCCGGCACCCTGATGGGCAGCCTCAAGGCCGCGTATTTCATCCTGTTCACTACGTTCAGATACGCATTCCGCGCTTGAAGACTGAAAGCGTTCGGTGGTTCGGTGGTTCGGCAGTTCGGTGGTTCAGAGAACGCCCGAACAACCGAACGGTCGAACGACCGAACGCCTTGTGTGAGGAGTTCATGTTCACCTCCCCCGGCGCCATCGCATTCCAGTTCGGGCCGCTGGCCATCCGCTGGTACGGCATCCTCATCGCCACGGGGGTCCTCCTGGGGACCACCCTGGCCCACCGGGAGGCGATCCGGCGCGGCCAGGACCCGGACAAGGTCCTCAACGCCATCGTGCTGACGGTGCTCGTCGCGCTCCTGGGTGCGCGGGTGTACTACGTCCTGTTCAACTGGGAGTACTACGCGGCCAACCCGGCCAAGATCCTGGCGGTGTGGGAGGGAGGCCTGGCCATCCACGGGGGGTTGATCGCCGGGGCACTGGCGACGCTCCTGTATTGCCGGCGCGCCGGGCTCGCCCTGCCGGTGACCATGGACATCATGGTGCCAGGAGTCGCCATCGGACAGGCCATCGGCCGCTGGGGAAATTTCTTCAACCAGGAGGCCTTCGGGGTTCCGACGGATCTGCCGTGGCGGCTGTACATAGATCCTGCCCATCGCCCGGCCTGGCTGGCGAACTTCGAATACTTCCACCCGACCTTCCTGTACGAGTCGCTCTGGAATCTCCTCGTCTTCGCCATCCTGTGGTTCGGGCTCCGCAAGCGGCTGGATGGGAAGGCCGGGGCCCTGACCCTGTGTTACCTGGGGCTGTACTCCATCGGCCGCTTCTTCGTGGAAGGGCTCCGGATCGACAGCCTGATGCTGGGCAGCTTCCGTGCCGCCCAGGTGGCGAGCGTCCTGCTGGTCGCAGGCACGGCCCTCGGGCTGATCCTGATCGCCCGGCGGAAGTGAGCGGGAGATGGCGCGGCCGCTGGGTGACACCCTTCCGGACGTCCTGCACGAGCTACTGGGTGGCCGCGATCTCGCGACCCGGATCGGCCACGCCATCCTGATCACCACGACGGACAGCCAGGGGTGGCCGCACCCTGCGCTCGTGTCCTACGGCGAGGTGGTGGCGGTGGATCGCCGCCGCCTCCGGCTGGCCCTGTACCGGACGAGCGGCACCTCGGGAAATCTTCGGCGCAACGGGAAGCTGACCCTGTGTCTGCTCGAGCCGGGGATGGCGTACTACATCAAGACGTCGGCGCGGGCACAGCAGGATCCCATGGACGGATTCGCCGACCTGGCGCGCTTCGAGGCGACGGTGGAGACAGTGCTGGTGGACCAGGCGCGGGAAGACCTGGAACCGGGGGCCCGCCTCACGGGCGGGATCACGTTCGACCCGGGATGCACGGTGGAGGAGGCCCTCCGGAATTGGCAGGCGACGGTGGATGGCCTGCGGAGGGAGGCATGAGGCTGGTCGTCGGAATCTCGGGAGCGAGCGGGGCCGTCTACGGCATCCGTCTGCTGGAGGCGCTTCGGAAGGTTTCCGACCTCGAGACTCACCTCATCATCAGCGCCGCCGGCAAGCGGACTATTCTGGAGGAAACCGACTACCCTATCAAGGACGTGGAGGCCCTGGCGACCCGGGTCTACGATAACCGGGACATCGGCGCGGCCCTGGCCAGCGGATCGTTCCGGACCGGCGGGATGGTCATTGTCCCCTGCAGCATCAAGACCGTCTCGGCCCTGGCGACCTGCTACGCCGAGACGCTGATGCACCGGGCGGGCGACGTCACCTTGAAGGAGGGGCGCCCGCTGGTCGTGGTGGTCCGCGAAACGCCGCTGCACGCCGGGCACCTGCGCCAGCTCCTGACCCTGGCGGAGCTGGGGGCCGTGATCCTTCCGCCCATGCCTGCCTTCTACCACCGGCCCAAGACGCTGGACGACATCGTGAATCACACCGTCGCCCGGGTCCTGGATCGGCTCGGGATCCCCCACGACCTGGGGGTGGAGTGGACCGGCACGCAGCCGCCTCGGCGCCCACCCGAATGAGGTCCCGGGCTCTTCCCCGGGGGTCCGTGCGGAGAGTGAAGGCAAAGAGGCCGGTGTCGCTGCACTTCGAATTTGCCGAGGGCACGGGACGGCACCGGGTCTGGGGGACGGCCTTCGTCTCCATGGATGGCCTGGCGATAAACCTCGTCGGGGGCGAGAGACCGCACATCGGCGCGGTGGCCATCAGCATCCCGCGCCCGAGCCTGGCGAAATCGCGGGAGCGAGGCGCCACCACCTCCGTCTTCACTGTCCTGGGCCACAAGGAGGACGAACTCGCCCGGCCAGTCGCGGCCAGCCTGGCGAAGACACTGAGGCGGACGACAGTGGTGGTGGCCGGGATCCACATCCGTCGGGCGCGAACGGCCGACATTGCCAAGGTCTTCCAGAATGCCGGGCGTGCCGTCGAGGCGATCATCGCCAAGGTCAAAGCCACTCGCCGCGAGGCGGGAGGGGCGGCCGGCTGGACGCTCGGGGGCTCAGACGCCGAACAAAGATCCCCTCTCCTCCTCTGAGGGGGAGAGGGAAGGGGTGAGGGGGTCAATCGCGGGATAGGAAGGACGAGGAAAGGAGAGACGGATGAGTAACGGGATGCTCCGCGGGTCGCTGGCGATTCTCCTGGTGATGGGTGTGCTCCTTGCCGTCACCGGAAACAGCTGGGGACAACAGGAAACACCGAGGGCGGCAGCGAGCCCCGACGACTCACCTGGGCTCACCGCCATGGCCGCCGTGGCGGGCGTGGTCGGCAGCGTCTTCTACATCCCGTTCAAGCTGGGAGCGATTTGCCCGGCGCTGGCCCTGGCCTCAGGGGGAAGCCTGGTAGCGACGGGTGGCGACACGGCGACTGCCGGATACCTGCTGCGGGCCGGATGCGCCGGGACCTATTTCATCACGCCCGGGATGGTGCGGGGGCAGGAGGAGTTCCAGGGATCGGGGACGCGGTGATGCGACAGGTCGGGGAAATGCCAGTGGATTGACGCCGGGACAGTCACCGGAAATAGGTACCGGACACCAATTATCCCCCTTTAAAATCCGGACCCACTCGCTCACCCGCAACACGAGGTCATAGGCGAGGGCCCGAGACGGACCGAGCCGTCGTCTCGCAGGAAGCGTCCTCGCGCTCCCGGAGGCGTTGCCCTATCCGGAAAAGCCAGCTCCTCAGCGTCCGCCGTAGCCGGACAGAGACTGGGTCGGCTTGCTTGCGGGAAACGCCCAGACGGCTGCGTAGTTGCGCGTCCCGCTCTATCTGGCGAACCCGCTCTCTCATCATCCGTTCTAGGAAATAGAGGTCACTCATGGCCAGTCTCCCCGTGCCCTTCCGCCTCGCCCTCGTCTCATTGGCCTGCCTCGTGGGTTCCCGGACGACCTCTGCCGCCCAGTCGCCTCTCCCTCGCGGCCATCCGAGGGGCATTGCTCGGATGGCCTCCTTCGGGGGCCACTTGTACCAGGGCCGGCGTCAAGGTTCCGTCATTGGGAGCGTCAAACAGGCGTCAAAGCGTGGGGGATCCAGGAGAGCGGCTTGACGGCAGACGGCGGAGACGGCTATAGTCCGGCACCGGCGCCTTGGAGGGGGGCATGGGACTGCTCAGCTTCAATCTTCTCGGCGGTTTTCAGGCCCGCCTGGGGGACGGACGGGGCCTGCCCGTGCCCACCAACAAGGCCCAGGCCCTTCTCGCCTACCTCGCCCTTCCGCCCGGTCGGGCCCACCCCCGCGACAAGCTGGCCGCGCTCCTCTGGGGCGATCGCGGCGACGAGCAGGCCCGGCACAGCCTCCGGCAGACCCTGGTGGCCCTCCGGAAGGCCCTGGTCGGGGTGAGACCTCTGCCCCTGCTGATCGACGGGGAGAGCATCGCCCTTGATCCTGCTGCCGTCGAGGTCGATGCGGCAGCCTTCGAGCGACTCGTCGCGGATGGGACCCCAGCCGCCCTGGAGGAGGCCACCGCCCTCTACCACGGCGATCTCCTCGCCGGGCTCGGGGTGGCCGAACCGTCCTTCGAGGAGTGGCTCCTTGGGGAACGCGAGCGCCTCCGGGAGCTCGCCATCGATGCCCTGGCCAGGCTCCTCCGCCACCAGACCGACGCGGGCGCCCTTGAGGCAGCCATCCAGACTGCCGTTCGGTCGCTGGCCCTCGACCCCTGGCAGGAGGCAGTCCACCGGGCCTTGATGCGTCTCTACCTCCGCCAGGGCCGTCGGGGGATGGCCCTCAAGCGGTACCAGCTCTGCGTGAGCGTCCTGCAGCGCGAGCTCGGCGCCGAGCCCGAGCCCGAGACCAAGCAGCTCTACCAGGAGATCCTCCAGCGGCGATTCCCGGCATCGCCGGCGATTGATGCCCCAGGCGCGTCCGGCGCCCGGGAGCCGCAACCGGGCGCCAGCCCAGCCCAGCCCGAACGAGTCGCCCAATTAGCTGCTCCGGACGTATCCGCCGACCTCCCGACGCTCCGAGTGCCGGAAACTCCGGTCCCCCAACAAACCACCGCATCCCTGCTCGATCAGCTTGTCCAAGGACGGTTTGTCGGACGCCACCGCGAATTGGCGCAATTGAAGCAGCAGTGGGTTCTGGCCCAGGAAGGGCATCTGGTATTGATTTCGGGAGAGCCGGGCGTGGGAAAGACACGCCTGGCGCACGAACTCATTGCCCACGCGCAACAGACCGGCGCAACCATCCTCCGTGGCGGTTGCTATGAATACGAGGCGACGACGCCATACTTACCGTTCGTGGAGGCCCTCCGGGATTGGGTCCACACGCAACCGGTTGACGCACTGCGCGCGCTCGTCCACCCCGTTGCGCCCGAACTTGCCAAGCTGGCCCCGGAGATTGATGTCAAGCTCGGCCCAACCACACCCAATCCCCCTCTCCCGCCCAATGAAGAACGCCTGCGCCTCTTTGACAACGTCGCGCGATTCCTGCAAACCCTCGCGGCCGGACGTGGCCTCCTCCTCTTCATTGACGATCTGCATTGGGCGGACCTGGGCACGCTGAGCCTCCTGCACTACATCCTGCGTCATATGCGCACGGAGCGCTTGCTCATCCTCGCGGCCTATCGTGATGTCGAGTTGGACCGTTCCCATCCCCTGTCCGCCGCCCTGGTGGACTGGAATCGCGAGCGGTTGACGACCCGTATTGCCCTGCAACGACTGTCGCAGGAGGAGACGGGCGCATTCGTCGTCACCTTGTTCGGACAGGCCAGCATTGCTTCGGGGTTCCCTGAGGTCATCTACCGGGAGACGGAAGGCAATCCCTTCTTCATTGAGGAGGTAATCAAGTCGTTGATCGAGCAGGGACAGATTTATCGCGAAGGGGATCGCTGGCACTGCCAACAGATCCCTGAACTCTGGATCCCCCAGAGCATCCGAGAAGCGATCGGACGGCGTTTGGCCCGCTTGAGCCCTGCATGCACTGATATGCTGCATACCGCCGCCGCACTGGGGAAGGTTTTTTCCTATGGCCAACTGTCCGCTGCGTCGGCAATGAAGGAAGACCAGTTGCTCGACACCCTGGATGAAGCCGCCGCCGCGCAACTCATTCGCCCAGAGACCGGCGACGCCTTTGTCTTTAGCCACGATAAGATCCGCGAAGTCTTATATGAGGAACTGAATCCGATCCGCCGCGCTCGATTGCACCTGCATATCGGAGAGGCCTTGGAACTGCTCTGCGCCTCCAGGCCCGATGTGCCCATACAAGATCTCGCGCACCATTTCGCTCACGGCGGGGACCTGGAAAGGTCCCTGCGGTATTCCATCCGTGCCGCGGAAGAAGCGGAACGCCTTTTCGCCCATGATGAAACACTGAAATTTCTTCAACAGGCACGGCAATCCGCCTCGGAATTGAACCTCATGGATCAGGTCTCGTCCCTTGACGAACGGATGGGGGACACGTACGCCTTGTGCGGCCCCGTTCACCTTGCGGTCGAGGCCTATGAGCGCGCGTTGTCGCTGGCCACTCCGCCCGAGAAACGCGCCGGCTTGAAAGCCAAAATCGGCGGGATCTATGCGGTGGGAGGCGGCGCATCTGGGTTGCGCTACCTGCAGGAGGCCCTCGACGAGCTGAATCCCCGAACGCAGCGGATCGAACGGGCAAACGCGACGGCCCTGGTGGGACGCTATCATCACTACCGGGCCGAGCATGCCAAGGCCATCGAGTTTCTGGAACGGGCGCGGGAATTGGCGGAACCGGATGACGATGCCAAGTCCCTGTCCATGATCCAAACGTACCTCGCGGGGGCATATCAGCATCTGACCCGTTTTGACGAGAGCGAGAGATGGGCGCGCGCCAACATCGAGTTGAGCGAGCGGAAGCACTTCCCGCTGGCCGCAGCCTACGGGTATGAATTCCTGTCAGAGTGTGCCTATTTGCGAGGACACTGGCAAGACGCGCTGACGTATGCGGCGCGGAATCGCGAGATCAGCGAAAGGATCGGTGCCCAGGCCCGGGTCGCGTGGGCGCACTTCGCACGGGCCAACGCCTTATACGGAATAGGGCACCTGAGCGAGGCGCGCACGGTGGCGCGCACGGCATTGGAATCGGCGGGCAAGATTGGCGAAGGGCGACTGGCCACCTGGGTCCAACCGCTCCTTGCGATCATCGAGGTTGACATGGGCGACGATGAAGCCGCCTTGACCGACGCTGAATGCGGGCGCGAACGCGCCGATGAGTCAGGGCAGGTCGTCTTGCAATGCTGGAGTCTCCATGCGCTCGGCTACCGGCATATACAGCGTGAGGAGTGGGATCCGGCCCTGGAATACTATGAGCGGGCGACCGCTTGCTGGCGACCGACGGAAAACCGTGCCGCACCGCTGCTGATCGGAGCGAGCGTCGCAGAGGCCTATTTGGGAAAGGGATGCGTTCCGGAAGCGGCGCAGATGATTGATGAGCACATCACAATCGCGCAATTCGCACAGGCGCCCCACCCGTACGCTCAGGCCAGGCGCGTGCAGGGGGAAATCCGGGCGGCACAACAGGCATGGGATGCGGCCGGACACGGGTTTGACGAAGCGGTGACGAGACTGGACGAATTGGGCAGCCGACTCGAGCTGGGACGGGCGCTCTACCACCGCGGCGCAATGTGGCGTTCGCGGGGCAACCCGGGTGCCGCACGAACGGACTTGACCCGCGCCGGCGAGATTTTTCTTGAAATCGGCGCGATCCGAGACCGGGGCCGTGCCGAAAAGCTCCTTCAAGGGTTGCCGGGCTCCTAGAAGGACGGCCAATCGGCCCTCCACGTACCCTCCAGGTTTTCTCTTGACAGTGACTCCGGGCCCTGGTAGGTTTTCGAACAGTTGTTCGAATTCTCCCGCCCCGACGAGGTCATGCGAGCCGCACCCTCCAACGGACAGCCTGGCGAGGCCCGCCAGACCTACGACCAGAAGCTGGAGTTCATCCTCCAGCGGGCGGCCGAGGTCTTCGCGGAAAAGGGCTTCCACCGGGCCTCCATCCGGCACCTGGCCCGGGCCACCGGGATGAGCCTGGCCGGGCACTACTACTACTTCCAGAGCAAGGATGAGGCGCTGTTCCGCATCTGCGACCACGTCCTCCGGCTCATCCTGGAGATGTTCGAGGAGCGGGCGAAAGCCATTGACGACCCGCTGGAGCGGCTGCGCCTCCTCGTCTTCACCCACCTGGAGACCTCCATCACCCACATGCAGGAGATGAAGGTCCTTTCCCACGAGGCCGAATCCCTCCGGGGCGAGTACCTGGCGCGAATCCGCCAGACCAAGAAGCGCTACTACGACGGCATGCTGGCCATCCTGCGGGAGATCCGCGGCGACCGGCGGGGGAATGGGCGGGAGCTGCGACTGGCCGCCATGACCCTGTTCGGGAGCATGAACTGGGTCTACACCTGGTACCGGCCCGAGATGGATGGCGACGCGAAGCGACTGACCGACTTCATCCTGGGAACGTTTCTGCGGGGCTTTCTCGCGCCTCACCCGAACCTTTGGCCCTTGGGAGAGAGGGGTGGCGCAAGGAACCTCCATTCTTTCAAGGGGGCTGGATCGGCACGAAGGGTCGCGACGAAGAGACCTCGACGAAAGGAGTGAGCCCATGTCCCTGGTCGAATATCGGACGGAGAAAAGCCTGGCAATCCTGGAGTTGAACGACCCGCCGGCCAACACGTACACCCACCAGATGTTCCGGGAATTCGACGAAGCGGTTCTCAAGGCGCGCTTCGATGACGAGGTGTACGTCCTGATCGTGCGGGGGAAGGGGGAGAAGTTCTTCTCGGCCGGCGCCAACATCAAGATGCTGTCCGAGGTCACGCCCCAGTTCAAGTACTATTTCTGCCTGCATGCCAACGAGACCCTGAACCGGTTGGAGCAGACGCCCAAGCTCACCCTCGCCGCCTTGAACGGCCACACGGTGGGGGGCGGCCTGGAGATCGCCATGGCCTGCGATATCCGGCTGGCCAAGAAGGATGGTGGCAAGATCGGCCTGCCCGAGGTGGGGCTGGGTGTGCTGCCCGGCACCGGCGGCACCCAGCGGTTGCCCCGGCTGATCGGCAAGCCCCGGGCCCTGGAGTTGATGGTCCTGGGGCGGAACATGTCCTTCGAGGAGGCCCAGGAGCTGGGCTTGGTCAATGGCATCTTGCCGGCCGACACGTTCTGGGAGGATGTCCAGGCCTACGCACGGCAGTTCGTTCCACCCGCCAAGGCCAGCAAGGCGGTGGGCCGCATCAAGCGCTCCGTCCAGTCCGGCGTCGAGATGGGCTTCCAGGATGCGCTGGCCCTGGAGCGGGAGCTGCAGCAGCAACTCTTCGAGAGCCAGGACGCAAAAGAGGGCCTGCAGGCCTACGTGGAGAAACGGGTCCCATCGTTCCGAGGACACTGAACCGAATGCGGAATGCGGAGTGCGGAATGCCAAATCCGAACATTCCGCATTCACCATTCGTCATTCCGCATTTGAGAGGGGGGGTTATGGCCAGGATTTCGACGTATGACGATTGGGTGGGCCTCTTCCGAGAGTGGCAGCGCGAGATCGGCCTGAGCGACCATCCCAAGGTCCGGGACTACACGCCGCAGCCGATGTACGGGGACCTGGAGCACTCTGAGATCCGCTTCGGCGCCTTCAAGGGCCAGCTCCGGTGGAAGAGCCTCCAGCACATCCCCGATCAGCGGATCCGGGACTCGCTGGAGCAGCTCATCGTGGTCCAGGGCGACACCGAGTTCGCCTCGGTGGAGCAGCAGCGGAACCTCTTGGAGACGGCGCCCACCGACTACGACCTGGATTGCCTGGCGCGGGTGATGTGCGAAGAGATGCGCCACGGCGTCCAGATGTCCCACATCCTGATCACCCACTTCGGGTACTCGGGTCGCATCGAGGCCCAAAAGCTCCTGGAGCGGCACGCCTACGCCAACCAGCGCCTGCTGGGCTCGTTCAATCTCGACGTCCAAGACTGGCTGGATTTCTTCGTCTACACCCAGTTCATCGACCGGGACGGGAAGTTCCAGTTGAAGATGCTGAGCTTCTCGGCCTTCTCGCCCCTGGCCCAGAGCATGGGACCCATGTTGAAAGAGGAGTCCTTCCACCTGGGAACGGGGAACAATGGGCTGATCCGGGTGATCAAGGGCGGGAAGATCCCCACGCCTCTTGTGCAGCGCTATTTCAACAAGTGGATCCCCACGGCCTTTGACTTGTTCGGGAAGGACGGCTCGGCCACCTCGCAGTGGGCCTACGAGTGGGGCCTCAAGGGCCGCTATGACGAGGACCAGAACCTGACCGTCCCGGACCGGGAGCAGTTGAACGCCTACAACCGGGACCTCTACCGGAAGGAGTGCGTCGGCCTGGTGGAAAAGCTGAACCGGCTCATCCCGGCGGATCAACCCAAGCTCTTCATCCCGGACATCAAGTTCAACCGCGCCATCGGCACACATGCCGGTAGGTGTTTCAGCGTGACCGGCGAGCCGGTGGAACCGGGTCAGTACGAGAGCTACCTGGCCTCGCAGTTGCCGACGCCAGAGGACCAGGAGTTGCTGAAGCAGATCTTCGAGACGCCCGACTGGATCGCGGCCCGCGCCACCTGACCCGCCGAACCGGCGGGCAATTTCAAATGGCGAACCGACAACCGACAACCAGCCCCCTGCGGGGGCAATTTCAAATGTCAAACTGGCAACCGACAACCGGTCAAGGTCGGCAGATGGCCGGTTGTTCCGCCACTGGCGGATGGGTTGTCAGTTTTGCGCTGGCTGTCAGACGAGCCCGAGGGGGAAAGGGAGGCGACAGATGAAGGTGCCGCGGGTGGACCTTCCGAACCAGTTCAACGTCGCCACCCACTTCGTGGACCGGAACGTGAAGGAGGGGCGGGGGGGCAAGACCGCGCTCCTCCACGAGGGAAAGGCCTACAGCTATCAGGATGTCCTCCAGGCGGTCAACCGCTTCGGCAACGCCCTGCGCTCCTTGGATGTGGAGATGGAGGACCGCGTCGCCCTGCTGTGCCTGGACAGCCCGGAGTTCGTGGCCGCCTTCTTCGGCGCCATCAAGATCGGTGCGGTGCCCATCCCCATGAACACCACGCTCCGGCCGGCCGACTACGAATACATGCTCCAGGACAGCCGGGCCAAGGTGCTGGTCGTCCACGCGGCCCTGTGGGAACCGCTCCGCAGCATCCGGGACCTGTTCCGGCACGTGCGCCACATCGTCGTCGTGGGCGGGGCGGGGGAAGACCTGATCTCCTATGAGGAGCTGATCCGGGACCAGTCGCCGACCTGCCTGGCGGCCGACACCTCCAAGGACGACGTGGCCTTCTGGCTGTACTCGTCAGGGAGCACCGGCTTTCCCAAGGGGGCGGTGCACCTGCACCACGACATGGTCTATTCCGCCGAGCTGTACTCCCGCCCTATCCTGCAGATCCAGGAGAAGGACGTCACCTTCTCTGCCGCCAAGCTCTTCTTCGCCTACGGCCTCGGGAACAACCTGTACTTCCCCTTCAACGTCGGGGCGACGGCGGTCCTGTACCCGGGGCGACCGCTCCCGGAGAAGATGTTCGAGGTCATCGCCGCGTCCCGTCCGACGATCTTCTACGGCGTGCCCACACTGTACGCCGCCATGCTCCAGGTGGCGGATGCGGAAGAGAGAGCGGCTGACGGTAAACGACCCGCCCCCAATGAGCAGGCTATGCAGTCCGTCCGGGTGTGCGTCTCCGCGGGAGAGTCGCTGCCGGCCCCCATCTTCCACCGGTGGAAGGAGAAGTTCGCGCTGGAGATCCTGGACGGCATCGGTTCCACCGAGCTGCTGCACATCTTCATCTCCAACCGGATCGGGGACGTGCGCCCGGGAAGCTCGGGGAAGATCGTGCCGGGCTACGAGGCTCGGATCGCGGACGAGGAAGGACGGGTCCTGCCGCAGGGCCAGGTCGGCAACCTGCTGATCAAGGGGGATTCGGCCGCCGCCTGCTACTGGAACAAGCACCAGAAGACCAAGGAAACCATGCTGGGCGAGTGGGTCAAGACGGGGGACAAGTACTACCAGGACCCCGATGGGTGCTTCTGGTACTGCGGCCGGTCCGACGACATGCTGAAGGTCGGCGGCATCTGGGTCTCCCCGGTGGAGGTGGAGAACGCCCTCATCGGGCATCCGGCCGTGCTGGAGTGCGCCGTGGTGGGGACGCGGGACACCGACGACCTAATCAAGCCCAAGGCCTACGTGGTCCTGAAGGAGGGGTACGAACCGTCGGAGGCCATGGCGGAGGAGCTGAAGGAGTACGTCAAGGAGACCATCGCCCACTACAAGTACCCCCGATGGATCGAGTTCATCCCCGAGCTGCCCAAGACCGCCACGGGGAAGATCCAGCGATTCCGCCTGCGGGGCTGACGATCTCATTGCGGAATGGCGAATGCGGAATGCGGAATTCGTCAGGCGTGAAGCGGAAGAGGACTTGGGGACACGGAGACCCGGGGAACCGGGGAAACGGACGGACTGATTTCGAAATTCGAATTTCGAAGTTCGGAATTCGCTCACCGTGTTCTGCGTTCCAGCCTCCTAGCCTTCTCGCTTTCTAGCGTATGAACCTTGAACCTTGCACATCGAACCTCGAACATGTTCGACCTTGAGCGATCAGCCATGAGCCATGAAGCTGGAAGGATGCGGGAGGTGCACAAGGCGCTGATCCGGCTCCGGGTCAACGGCGAGACCCGCGAGGTCTATGTCCCGGTCCACAAGACCCTACTGGAGGTACTGCGCGAGGACCTCAACCTGACCGGGACGAAGCACGGGTGCGAGCTGGGCGAGTGCGGGACGTGCACCGTCCTGGTGGATGGAGAGCCGGTGCTCTCCTGTCTGGCCTTGCCGATTGAACTGCAGGACCGGGAGATCCTGACGGTGGAGGGGCTGGCCGAGCGTGGCATTCCCCATCCGCTCCAGACCGCCTTTGCCGAGCTGGGGGCGGCCCAGTGCGGGTACTGCACGCCGGGCATCCTGATGGCGGCCAAGTCGCTCCTGGAGGAGAATGCCACACCGACCCGCGATGAGATCAAGGAGGCGTTGTCCGGGAACCTGTGCCGGTGCACCGGATACGTCAAGATCCTGGAGGCGGTCGAGCTGGCGGCGGGACGGATGGCGCGGAACGAAGCGGCCTCTACTCCCTGAGTTCGCCCCTCTCCCCGGCGGGGAGAGGGAAAGAGTGAGGGGGAGGCGAGGGGACGAAGGCACACGGAGTTGAGCGGGAGCATGATAGACCAGCAAGATGGGTACAGTATCATCGGGCGGCCCCTGATCAAGGTGGACGCCATGGCCAAGGTCACCGGCGAGGCCAAGTACGCCGATGACCTGGTCCTGCCCCGGATGCTCCATGCCAAGATGCTGCGCAGTCCGCACCCGCATGCCCGGATCCTCTCCATCGAGACCGCTGGGGCCGAGGCGCTGCCCGGGGTCCACGCGGTCCTCACCGGCCGGGCCCTGCCGATCAAGTTCGGAATCCTTCCGGTCAGCCAGGACGAGGAATCCCTGGCCATCGACAAGGTGCGCTACGTTGGAGACCCGGTCGCGGCCGTGGCCGCCGTGGACGAAGAGACGGCCGAGGCCGCCTGCCGCCTGATCCGGGTGGAGTACGAGGTCCTGCCGGCCATCATGAGCGTGGAAGAGGCGCTCGCCCGGGAGGACGTCCGCATCCACGACTACGGCCCCCGGGGCAACATCCACAAAGAGGTCTCCCTCGAGTTCGGGGATGTCGAGGAGGGCTTCGCTGAAGCGGACTCCATCCGGGAGGATGTCTTCTACTACGAGGGCAGCACGCACTTGCCCATGGAGCAGCACGCGGCGCTGGGCGCCTACGGCCCCGATGGGAAGCTCACCCTCTGGTCCTCCACCCAGACCCCCCACTATGTCCACCGCGCCCTGGCCAAGGTCCTGGAACTGCCGGCCAGCCACATCCGGGTCATCGCCGCGCCCCACGGCGGCGGCTTTGGCGGGAAGAGCGATGTCTTCAGCCACGAGATCGTGGTCTGTAAGCTGTCCATGCTGGCCGGGCGTCCGGTAAAGATCTGCCTCACCCGGGAGGAGGTCTTCTACGCCCACCGGGGGCGGCACCCGGTCAGGATGTGGTTCCGGACCGGGGTCACGCGGGACGGCCGCATCACGGCCATGCACTTCCGGTCCTACCTCGACGGCGGCGCGTACGGCAGCTACGGGGTGGCGAGCCTCTACTACACCGGGGCGCTGCAGACCGTCACCTACCAGGTGCCGCGGTACAAGTTCGAAGGGGTCCGGGTCTTCACCAACAAGCCCCCCTGCGGACCCAAGCGTGGGCACGGCACCCCCCAGCCTCGCTGCGCCCTGGAGGTGCACCTGGACAAGATCGCCGAGCAGCTGGGGCTGGACCCGGCCGAGATGCGGCGTCGCCACCTCGTCCCGCCCAACTCGGTGACGGTGAACCAGCTTCGCATCGGGACGGTGGGCCTCCGCGAGTGCCTGGACCGGGTGGTGGAGCGCTCCGGATGGAAGGCGAAGCACGGGACGCTTCCCTTCGGCCACGGGATCGGGATTGCGGGCAGCGCCTACATCAGCGGCGCCGGGCTGCCCATCTACTGGAACGCCATGCCCCACTCCGGCGTCATGATCAAGATCGACCGCGGCGGTGGCGTGGCCATCTTCTGCGGCAGCACGGACATCGGCCAGGGATCCGACTCGGTCCTGGCCTACGTGGCGGCCGAGGAGCTCGGGATCGAGCCTGAGGATATCCGGGTGGTGACGGCCGACACCGATCTCACCCCCGTGGACCTGGGAAGCTACAGCAGCCGGGTGACCCTCATGACCGGGAACGCCACCATCGAGGCGGCCCGGAAGCTGCGCGCGCAGCTCTTCGAGGTGGCGGCCGAGAAGCTGGGGGTGCCCTTCGACAGGCTCCGGGCGGCGCGCCGGCGGATCTTCGACCGCGAAGATCCTGGCAAGGGGATCCCCTTCGTGGAGGCCGCGGTCCTGGCCGAGGCGCGGTTCGGCACCCTGGGGGCTACGGGCAGCTATACCCCGCCCAAGGGCCTGGGCACGTACAAAGGCGCGGGGGTCGGCCCGACGCCCACCTACAGCTACTCGGCCGCGGTCGTCGAGCTGCACGTGGATCCTGACACAGGATTCGTCACGGTGGACAAGGTCTGGCTGGCCCACGACATCGGCAAGGCCATCAACCCGCTCCTGGTGATCGGGCAGATCGAGGGCAGCGTGTACATGGCATTGGGCGAGGCCCTGATGGAGGAGCAGGTCTTCCGCAAGGGCGTCCACAAGCTCCCCTCCATGCTGGAGTACAAGAGCCCCACCTTCCTCGAGACGCCCGAGATGGAATCCATCCTGGTCGAGACCCTGGATCCGGCCGGCCCCTACGGCGCGAAGGAAGTCGGCCAGGGCGTCCTCCTCCCCGTCGTCCCGGCGGTGCTCAACGCGATCTACGACGCAGTCGGCGTGCGCATCGACGAGGTCCCCGCATCGCCGGACAAGATCGTGCGCGCCCTGGAGGCGAAGCGGCTCGGCCGCATCGCGGGCAACGGCCGGCTGCCCTCAGTGGTCTTCCCCCAGCCCACCGTGGTCGAGCCGGTGAAGGCATAGAACCCGGATATTGCCCTTGAACCACCAAGGCACCAAGACACCAAAGAACCGCCTCGATATGGAGTCTCGGGTGCAGACTGAGAGGAGAGGCCATGAAAACTTCTTCTACGGACTTCGGCCTTCGTATCGTTTCGAAATTGTAGGCCTTGGTGTTCTTGGTGTCTTGGTGGTGAAGAAATCGGGCTGAGTCATGATGCGATTGCCAGCCTTCCGGTATCTGGTCCCGAAGAGCCTCGCCGAGGCGACGCGGATGATCGCCGACGCCGGTCCGGACGGCATGCTGGTCAGCGGCGGGACCGACCTGTACCCCAACATGAAACGGCTGCAGTTCGACCCGCGAATCCTGGTCGGCCTCCGCCATCTCCGGGAACTGCACGGGATGAGTGGCGATCCCCAGCGGGGCATGCGCATCGGGGCCGCGACCCCGCTCAGCCAGATCGGCCTCCACCCGGCCATCCGCGCCCGATACCGCGCCCTGGCGACCGCGGCCGCCAGCGTGGCGACACCGCAGATCCGACGCATGGGAACCATCGGGGGGAACCTGTGCGTGGATACCCGGTGCAACTATTACAATCAATCCTTCGAGTGGCGCCGCGCTATCGGGTTCTGTATGAAGCGAGACGGGGAGGGCTGCCTGGTGGCGCCGGGCAGCCCGCGATGCGTGGCCGCCTCTTCCTCGGACACGGCGCCCGCGATCATCGCGCTGGGTGGGCTCGTGGTCCTGACCGGCCCCGATGGCGAGCGGACGGTGCCCGTCACCGCCCTGTATCGCGACGACGGGATCGCCTACCTCGCGAAGCGGCCGGACGAGATCGTGACCGCCGTTCTGCTCCCGCCCGCGGACGGCCTGCGCAGCACGTACTGGAAGCTCCGCCGACGGGGCTCCTTTGACTTTCCGATCCTCGGCGTCGCGGCCGCGGCCCGCCTGGGGCGGGACGGGACCTGCGCGGAGGCCCGGATCGTGCTGGGCGCGGTGAGCTCTCATCCCGTGGATGCGACGGACGCCGCGGAGGTGCTGCGCGGCCGGAAACTCACCCCCGAGTTGATCGAGGAGGCGGCGGTGTCAGCCTATCGCCCGGCAAAACCGCTGGACAACACCGATCTCACTCTGGCCTACCGGAAACGGATGGCGCGGGTGTTCGTGTCCCGGGCCCTCCGCGAGCTTGCCGACCTCCCCTGAATGCGGAATGCGGATTGCGGAATGGCGAATGGCCGACTCGCGAGGCGTTAGGCGGAAGGCGAAATAGATGCGGACCGATAGTGGTTCGGTTTCCCCCCCGCTTGACTGCTTCCGCCTTCCGGTTCTTATCATTCCGCATTCCGCATTCCGCATTCCGCATTGAAGTCGGCATCGGCGGGATCGACGATGCACCTGGATGTTCCCGAGCGGTTCAACGCGGCGGTGGACTTCGTGGACCGCAACCTCCAGGCGGGGCGCGGGGACAGGATCGCCGTCCGGCACGAGGGGCGATCCTACACGTATCGCGATATCGCCTCCCTGGTGAACCGGTGGGGCAACGTGCTGCGGGGCCTCGGGGTGGAGGCGGAGCGTCGCATCGCCCTCCTCTGCCTGGATTCGCCCGAGTTCGTCGCGGGATTCTTCGGTGCGATCCGCGTGGGCGTAGTCCCGGTCCCTCTCAATACCCTGCTGCGACCCGCCGATTACGAGTATCTCCTGAACGACAGCCGGGCCAGGCTCTTGCTCGTGCATCGGGAACTGTGGGAGCCGCTGGAGGGGATCCGGAAGCGCTGCCGATCCCTTCGCAACGTCGTCGTGATCGGGGAGGCCCCGGGCGGCTGCCTGGCCTACGACGACCTGATGCGCCAGGCGGGGGACGCATGTGAGCCGGCCGACACGTCCCGCGACGACGTGGCCTTCTGGCTGTACTCTTCGGGGAGCACGGGGTTCCCCAAGGGGACGGTTCACCTGCAGCACGACATGCTCTGTTGCGCGCGGGGCATGGGCCAGGGCGTGCTGGGCCTGACCGAGGAGGACGTGACGTTCTCCGCGGCGAAGCTGTTCTTCGCCTTCGGCCTCGGGAATAATCTGTACTTCCCATTCACCGTCGGGGCCTCGGCCGTCCTGTATGCCGGGCGACCACTGCCCGACGCGATCTTCGAGGTCGTCCGGCAGTACCGGCCCACCGTGTTCTATGCGGTGCCGACGCTCTACGGAACGATGCTGCACCTGGCGGAGCGTCGCGCCGAGACAGAAGGGACCGCGGCCGTTCGCGACCTGATGCGGTCGGTCCGGTGTTGCGTGTCGGCCGGAGAGCCGCTGCCTGCCGCCATCTTCCTTCGCTGGCAGCGGCTCTTCGGGTTGGAGATCCTGGACGGGATCGGGTCCACGGAAATGCTCCAGACCTTCATCTCCAACTGGCCGGGCCGCGTCCGGCCGGGCTCGTCGGGCGAGGTGGTGCCGGGCTATGCGGCGAGGATCGTGGACGAGGAGGGCCGGGACGTCCCCCCGGGCGCGGTCGGTGATCTCTGGGTCAGGGGCGACTCGGCGGCAGCGTTTTACTGGAACCAGCACCAGCAGTCGAAGGGGACCTTCAACGGAGAGTGGGTCCGGAGCGGCGACCGCTACAGCCGGGATGCTGACGGCTACTTCTGGTACGCCGGCCGGTCGGACGACATGTTGAAGGTCGGGGGTATCTGGGTGTCCCCCATCGAGGTGGAGAACGCCCTCTTGGGGCATCCTGAAGTGCTGGAGTGCGCGGTGGTGGGGACCACGGATGGCAACGGCATGGTCAAGCCGAAGGCCTTCGTCGTCCTCAAGGATGGGGTGCCACCGACCCCGGAACGGGCGGAGCAGCTGAAGGTCTTCGTCAAAGAGGCCATCGCGCCCTTCAAGTACCCGCGCTGGGTCGAGTTCGTCACCGAGCTCCCCAAGACCTCGACCGGGAAGATCCAACGGTTCAAGTTACGCACGTAATGCGGATAACCCAACCCCTTACGCCTCACGGAGTTCTGAGGCATTCCGCACTCCGCATTCGGGTACCCCCTGGGTGTTCCGCAATCGAGTTGAGCCGGCAGCCATGACCGACAAATTGCTGTCCATGAGGGATGCGATCGAGCGGTTCGTGCCCAACGGGTCCACCGTTCTGATGGGTGCGGGCCTGGAGTCCTTGATCCCCTTTGCGGCCGGGCACGAGATTATCCGCCGGGGACGCCGGGACCTCACGCTGGTGGGTCCCATCTCGGACATCCTCTTCGACCAGTTGATCGGCGCGGGCTGTGCCCGGAAAGTGATCGCCGCCTGGGTCGGCAACGTGAGCGCTGGGCTCGGCCATAACTACCGGCGGGCGGCGGAGAAGGGGATCCCCCACCGGATTGAAATCCAGGACCACAGCAACTTCAGCCTCGCCCTCGCGCTGCACGCCGGGGCCCTGGGCATTCCGTTCATTCCCACCAAGACCCTCCTCGGCTCCGACCTGTTGAAGACCAATCCCACCCTGCGCGAGTGGGCGGCCCCCTGGAGCGGGGAGCGGCTGATCCTGGTGACCAGCCTGCAGCCGGACGTCGCGATCCTGCATGTCCAACGGGCCGATGCCTCGGGCGCGGCCCACTGCTGGGGGAACCTCGGGGTGAGCGTGGAGGCCGCCCTGGCCAGTAAAAGCGTCATCCTGACGGCGGAAGAGATCGTCGAGCCCGAGGTGATCCGAAGCGACCCGAACCGGGTGTTGGTTCCCCCGTTCAAGGTTCACGCGGTGGTGCATGACCCCTACGGGGCCCATCCCTCCCCGGTCCAGGGCTCTTACGATCGCGACCATCCCTTCTTCCACCAGTATCACATGGAGAGTCGCACGGCGGAAGGGTTCGCGGCCTGGACCCGAAAGTGGATTCTGGATCTGCCGGACCACGCCGCCTACCTCGAGCGGCTGGGCGAGGAACGGCTGGCCAGCCTGGAGGTCAAAGAACACCGCTGGGCCGCCCCTGTGGATTACGGGTACTGAGGGGCCTCCATTCATCCGCAGATTACGCAGATTACGCAGATATCCAAGGGGAAAACTCCCAGAAAGAATCTGCGGAATCTGCGGATGAATTTGGTTCCGGTTTTCGAACTGCCGAACTGCCGAACAGCCGAACGCATTGATTTCGGGAGTGAGTTGACGGGCCAGGACCCGCATGCTAAGAGTGTCGCGGAACGCGTCGAGAGGCACGCAAGAGGTGGGAACGCTGTCCGATGGCTCTTCACTGGTACGCACTGCGAACCCGCTCCCGACATGAAAAGCTCGTGCGCGACCAGCTCACCGCCCAGGGGGTGGAGCCGTTCTTGCCCCTGATCGAGCGGGCGCGGCAGTGGAAGGATCGGCGGAAGCTGGTAGCCTTTCCTCTCTTTCCCGGGTATTGCTTCGCGCGCTTCCCGGTCTCCCTCCGGGTTGCGGTCCTGAGCACCAAGGGCGTCGTACAGGTCCTGGGGAACCCCGACGGGCCGGTTCCGGTTCCGGATGCGGAGATCGAGGCCGTGCGTCAGCTGGTCACCAGCACCCTGCCCTACGATCCGCATCCCTACCTGCGAGAAGGGATGCAGGTCGAGGTGATCCGGGGGCCCCTCGCCGGCGTGCGCGGGATCTTGCTGCGGAAGGGCACCCGCGCCCGCCTGGTCATGGGTGTCACGTTGATCCACCAGGCTGTCTCTGTCGAGCTGGACGCGCTGGACGTTGCGCGCGTCTCCTGAAAAGCCAGCACAGGGGCAGAGGAGCGGAGGAGACACGGGGACGGGGAGACACGGGGAACCGGAGAGATGGGGAAATGGTAGAGAAAGGACCCTCGCACGGTGAACGTCTTTAGCCATATGCCATCAGTCACGAGCTAACAGGTGTCTAGTTCGCTTGCATCGCCGCCGAGCCGTCCCGAACGCCTCATTGCGGCCGGACGCGTGGTTCTGGCCGCGTGTTCGCTGCTGGCGATATGGCTAGCGCCCTCGGAACCCTCCAGGCACGCGCACACCGTCCTCGTCCTCCTCACCGGGTATCTGCTCTATGCGGTCGTCATGCTCCTCTTGGTGGGCAGGCCGCACCCGGTGCTCACCCACCTGCCCGCGGTGACGCACGCCCTCGATATGGTTCTCTTTACGGTGCTGGTGTACTTCACCGAGGCGTCCACGAGCCCCTTCTTCGTCTACTTTGTGTTTTCCCTGGTGTGCGCCACCGTGCGCTGGCAGTGGCGTGGGATCCTCTGGACCGCGGGGGCAGCCCTGCTGGCGCTGGTCGGGTTGAGCCTGTACGGGGCTCATGGGGCGTCCCTCCCGGCCTTCGAGCTCGGCCGCCTCATCCTCCGCGGCATGCCTCTGGTCCTCGTGGCAGTCCTGCTGGGTTCCCTGGCGGCATATGAGCACGAAAGGCGGCTGCGAAGCGAGCTGTCGCGGCTGGCCATGTGGCCCCATATCGTCCCGCGGGACGCCGATCCGCTGGTGCGGGACCTGTTGGAACACGCGGGGGCCCTCCTCGACACTCCCCGCGTGCTGGCGACCTGGGAGGAATCGGAGGAACCCTGGCTGCATGTCGCAGCGTGGTCCCGGGGAGAGTTTTCCCGGAGCCGGGAGTCTCCCACCACATTCGAGCCGCTGGTCGCCAAGCCCCTGGCAGATGCCGACTTTCTCTGTCAGGATGCGAGCCTCCCGGTCCCGGCCTGCCTGCACACCTCCTCCATCGGCCTGCAGCGCTGGCACGGCACCCCGCTTCACCCGGACCTCCAGGCGCGCTTCGCCGTCGGGGCCGTGCTTTGCCTGCGGCTGTCTGGGGAGGCATGCAGAGGACGCCTGTTTTGCCTGGACAAGCCGGCCATGACCCCAGATGATCTCGTGCTGGGAACGCTGGTGGCCCACCAGATCATCGACCGCATGGACCACTTCTACCTGGTGCAGCGCACGCAGCACGCAGCCGCCATGGATGAGCGCATCCGCCTTGCGCGGGACCTGCATGACGGCGTGCTGCAATCTCTCACGGGAGCTGCCCTGCAACTGCAGACGGTCGGCCGCCTGTTTGCCGAGGACCCGCAGGCCGCCCGGAACCGTCTGCAGGAAATCCAGAATCTGCTCGCCGAGGAGCAACGCGACCTGCGTTTCTTCATCCAGGAGCTGAAGCCAGGACCGCTCGGATCGCCTCAGGCGGATTCCGACCCGACCGCGCGCCTGAACGAGTTGAGCGAGCGGATCGAGCGCCACTGGGGCCTCCAGGTGGAGGTGAAGATTGACCGCGCGGGGGAACGGATCCCTGCAGCCCTGGGTCGCGAGATCTATCGGCTCGTCCACGAGGCGCTGGTCAACGCGGCGCGGCACGCTCGGGCCTCGGTCGCGCGGGTCGAGCTCAGCGTGCAGGGCGATCAGGTGCGGGTCATCGTGGCTGACGACGGGCGCGGCTTTCGCTTCCACGGACACTATGACCACGCCACGCTGACCGAGATGAAACTGGGTCCGGTCACGCTCAAGGAACGGATCGTCTCCCTGGGGGGAACCCTGAGCATAGACTCCAGCGAGTCCGGGGCGCGCCTGGAGATTGTCTTGCCGGTCGCCCAGGACGGAGCCCGAGATGGCGATTAGCCTGGTGCTGGCCGACGATCACCCCATCATTCTGAACGGCCTGGAGCTCTTGTTCGGCTCGGAACAGGACTTCCAGGTCTTGGCCCGCTGTGTGAACGGCCGGGAAGCCCTCCAGGCGGTACGGCAGCACCGACCGGATATCTTGATCCTGGACATCCGCATGCCCGGGATGGACGGGATCGCGGTTCTCCGGCAGCTCCGGGAGGAGAACCTGCCCACGCGGGTGGTCATCCTGACGGTGTCCCTGGGCGAGGATGAGTTGATGGCACTGGTTCGCCTGGGGGTGCGGGGCGTCGTGTTGAAGGAAATGGCCCCACAAATGCTGGTGCAGTGTGTCCGCAAGGTGCACGCGGGGGAGCAGTGGCTGGAGAAACGCTCCTTCGGCCGGGCGATGGAGAAAATGTTGTCGCGCGAGGCTGGGATGCGCGAGGTGGCCGACGCCCTGACGCCGCGGGAGATCGAGATCGTGCGCATGGTGGCCGCCGGCCTGCGCAACAAGGAGATCGGTGACAAGCTGTCCATCAGCGAGGGAACGGTCAAGATCCATCTGCACCATATCTACGAAAAACTCCGCCTCGAAGGTCGATTGGAGCTGGCCCTGTACGCCCAGACCAAAGGGCTCCTCTGATCCTCGACCCTCTGAAGCACCTCGAATTTCGACCTTTCTGGATCGTATTCGGCCTCGCATGCCTCCTCCCGGTCTCGTTGCCCATTTTGTCGGACACCGACTTCGAGACAGTTTCGAGAAGGCCTGTATTTTTCGCTGGTTAGCCTCTCCGCCATTCGAAACCGAATGTAGCCTCTCCACCTGCCCTGGCCCGTCCGCCTCTTGGAGTTGACGGGACGATATATATCGAAAGATATACAAAAATATATCTTTCGATAAATTGTCAAGGCCGGATGGAGGCGGTACAGTTGGCGCATGCAGACCCAAAGTTCCCCGGGATTCACCGAGCGCCGCCAAGCCGTTCGCTTCCCGATCGCCATCCCCGTCGAGCTGGATGAGGGGACGGGCATAACCCGGGATGTGAGCCTTTCGGGTGTCTTCTTCGAAACAAACCAGTGGTTCGCCCCGGGGGAGCCGGTTCGGCTGACCTTGGTCTTGGAGCGGGCGTCTCCAGGCGACCCTATCCGCCTCCAGTGCGAAGGCCAGGTTGTGCGGGTCGGACAATCCAACGCAAAAGTGGAGGTGGCCGTCGCCATCACCTCTCACAGCTTTGCTCAGCAGCAATGGTCGTGATCTATTGAAGCCCGGAGGGCTCAGCCATCAGTTCCCAGCATACATTCGTCACAGGCCCTATGCGAGGGGGCGACACCTGCCCGCGATCTGGGCAGCGGGATCCCCATTGAAAAATAGATGTCTTTCACCACATCGGCCAAGACCGGACGGAGGCACTCGAGTGTGAGTAGGCTTACTCCCGAGGGCGCCACACAGTTCCACGAGCGGCGCCGGGCCCCGCGCCTCCCGATCGCCATTCCCGTGGAATTGGAGGGGGGGACGGGCCTCACCAGGGATGTGAGCATCTCGGGCGTGTTTTTCGAGACGGATCGATACCTTGTCTTGGGTGAGCAGGTCCGGTTGACGCTGATTCTGGGGCGGCTGTCACCGGAAGACCCCGTCCGCCTCCAGTGTGATGGCCGGGTCGTGCGGGTCGAGCGGCGCGAGATGCAGGTCCGCCTGGGTGTGGCTGTCGCCATCGAATCGTATCGGTTCATGACACGCGAGCAGCTCAGGCGTTTCGCCTGAAGCAGAATTGTCTTGATTGTCCGTATTCATGGGAATTGGCTTGACGCGGTATGCGGGGCCTTGATATGAGGCAGGATGCACTCATCCTCGATCACGCTCTCACCCACCCGACCAGACCATCGACCTCGTGCCACCCCTAGTGGACCCCTTGCGGAGGAGCACAAACCCGGGCCGCGAAGATAGATTGCCTTGCAGCGAGTGACAGAACTGGCGCGGGAGAGGGCACGTTGCCCTGTCCTGCGACAGATTGCCGGGGCGTTCACCAGCCAGGAGAGGAAGAGATGCCTGGACGTCCTGCGGGCCACCCACCCTCGATCCGACCCTTCCCGTCTTCCACTGACTTTGAGTACCGGCCTCAAGCCTGCTGGCGGAAGCCCACTCGGCCCGTCATAGATCAGAGGGCCCCGGAGATGGCTGGGCTTCCCGAGAAGCTCTCTGAATATCCCGCGCAGCCACTCTGGGTCTTGGCTGAACCCACGCGGCCGTCGGCAGGATTCCGTGCTGTCAAGAGATTTCCTGGTAGGGACCGCACGCTCGGAACAGCAAGCCCTCAGCGATTCCTGGGGGCAGAGGACAATGAGGCGCACACGGTATTCGAATTTGCCAATTGAGTGAGAGAAGTCGTGATGCTGAGGAGAGGAAGTGGATAGGCGACGGTTCCCGCGTCTTGACCGCTCCTCGCCTCCAAGGGTCAGGGGAGATCCCCGTCCCAGCCGGCCGGTTGTGATCAACGCGAGCGACGGGGGAGTGTGTTTGTGGTTGCCCGACCCCCCGTCGATGGGTGGCCGTTATGTGATCTGTTGGCGCACCCATGGCCGCCAGCAAGTCATCGGGCTCCGACCGGTGTGGCTGCAGCCGTGGTCGCCGGCCCCGGACCCGGGAGATGTTCGTGGACCCGGAGGCTGGCTCGGAGGCTTTGCGTTCGCCCCGGCGAAACTTGACGGACCAAGCCCCTGCCTTCCTCAAGATATCCTGACAGACCCGCAGATTGTGGTCGAATCCTTCCTCGAGAATCTCCCGCCCGGTAGCCCCGATCCCGAGTCCGCTGCCAAAGGATGGACCGTCCTCAGCGACGGAATAGAGGACAGTCAGCGGGTCCTCCAGGCACACCAGGACACGTCCGCTCCCCCAGCCCGTCCGGCTGGCCATCAATCGGCCACGCGCCAATCCGCGCGAGCGCGACGGCGGATTAGGGGCGGGCGAACGATACTTGTGGGGGCAGGCCTTGTGGCCGCAGTCATCGGCTGGATGGCTCTCACCACCTGGATCAAGGCTGATCGGTCCTCGGGTGTGGCGAAAGCCCCGTTGCAGCAACAGCTCCCTCCAGGATGGGCGATGGAGATGGACGCCAACGCCCGGGAGGGGTGGATGAAGATTCAGTCCAGGTACGGCCTGCACGATGCCACGATCCTCTCGGCGATTCGGATTCTGAAGGGGGATGACAAGTATCCTCACGCCCACTGGCTGCGCGACCTGACGGCCTATCCGGCCCAGGTGGAACGGGCCTTTGCGATTCCCGCAGGATCGGGAAAGGGGGTCCCTCGCAATCTCGGTTCGTTGGTCAAAGACCTTGAAATGCGGCTGGTAAGTGGTTCGACGTTTCCCGATGAACCTGTGGGAGAACGCCATCTTGGAGGAAGCCGGGCGTTGGAGGATAATACGGTTGTGCTAGCCGTCCTTGACCTTCTCCGTCGCCGCGAAGATGAGGTTGCCGTGAAAGACCTGCTTGCGGCCATCCGACAGAGAGCAAAGTGACACCCCTCCATTCGCGTGCTCTGAGTTAAACCCCGGAATCGAGTGTCCGGACCCCGGGAGGAATCCGCGTCACCCTCTTGTAATGCCCTACAGAGGTGTGAGATGTTGTGCCCTGGTGGCCTGTGGCCTTCGGCCGGGCGCCCGAGGAGCAGAGGAGCTGAGGGGCAGGGGGAGTTCTCGTGCGAAAGGCGTACGAAGGTACGAGGGTACGAACGTACGGCTGGAGCGAAAATATCTGAAAGCGCATGCCCTGGGCACCTCCATGCGTATATTCGTACCGTCGTACAGTCGTACGCTTTTGGTCGGCTGTATGGGCATGGGAGGAATGAATTGAGGGTATTGGTTACGGGAGGTGCGGGGTTCATCGGCTCGCACCTGGCGGATGCGTACCTGGAGGCGGGGCACGAGGTGGGGGTGGTGGACGATCTGTCCACCGGTTCCCGGGAGAACCTGGACCCGCGGGCCCGGTTCTGGCAGGTGGACATCCGGAGCGCCGATCTGCAGAGGGTGCTGGAAGCCTTTCAGCCCGAGGTCATCAACCATCATGCGGCGCAGATGAGCGTCTCGGCCTCTGTCCGGGATCCCCGGAACGATGCCGACATCAACATTCTGGGTACTCTGAACCTCCTGGAGGGAGCCGTCCGCCACAACGTGCGGCGGGTGATCTTCGCCTCGACGGGCGGGGCGATCTACGGGGACCGGAATGCGCTGCCGACCCCGGAGACGGTCTTCCCCCAACCGGTGAGCCCGTATGGGGTCGCAAAGCTTGCGGTCGAACGATACCTGCACGCCTACCAGTCGATGTCCGGTCTGCAGGCGATCGCCCTCCGGTACAGCAATGTGTATGGCCCGCGGCAGAACCCGCATGGCGAGGCGGGTGTGGTGGCCATCTTCGCCCAGGGGGTCCTGGAGGGACGGGAGTTGATCATCAACGGGGACGGGGAGCAGACGCGCGACTACATCTTCGTGGGCGACGTGGTCCATGCCAACCTGCTCGCTACCGAGGTGTCCCTGGGTGAGGAGATCGCGATTCTCAACATCGGGACCGGGATCGAGGCCTCGGTGAACGATCTCGCTGTCATGTTTCGCCAGATCGCCGGTGGGGCTGTCGGGTGGAGGCACGCACCTCCCCGTCCGGGAGAACAGCGGCGGAGCGCCCTGGATTCCGCGCTGGCCAGGCGTCTCTTGGTTTGGGAGTCGACGACGGATCTTCGGGCGGGACTGGCTCACACATTTCATTGGTTCCAAAAACGCAGGGACGCTGGAAGGCGAAGCAGCAATGAGCCATGAGCCGGCCACCGGGTCCCCCTGGGTGTGGCGGCCAGGAGCCGAGAGGGAGGAGGGGGCGAGAACCTGGACCCGGCAGAAGTGTTTGACAGAATACCGGCCCTGTGTTACATAGCCCGAGTTTTTCCGATTCGTGGGGGGTCAGCCGATCCCGAGGGTGAAGGCCTCATTCGTTCCCCTGTGATAGCTGACCGGAGCAGCGTCCGGCAGACTGGACCGAGAGCCTTCCTTCCATGCAGCAGTCTTACGACGTCCTTGTGGTAGGCGCCGGGCCGGCCGGCTGTACCGCGGCAGAGCGATTGGCCGCCGCCGGGCTCGATGTCGCGGTGCTCGAAGAGCATGCGGTCATCGGCGAACCGGTGGATTGTACCGGCGTTGTCGGCACCGAGGCCTTCGAGCAATTTGACCTGCCGCAGAGCATTGTCGTTGGTTCCGTGAGCGGGGTGACGATCCACTCGCCCGCAGGAATCTCCGCGACGTACCAGGCCGATGGACCGCTCGCCTACATCGTGGACCGCGCTGAACTGGACCGGACTCTGGCGGCGCGGGCCCAGAATGCCGGCACCGCGTTTCTCCTCAGCACCCAGGCGGTGGATGTGTCCAGAGACCACGGGGAGGTCGCGGTGACGTGCCGCCGCCCCGATAGCGAGGTACGCCGCCTGTCTGCCAAGGTGCTCATCCTGGCGGGGGGCCCCCGGTTTGCATTCCACGAACGCCTGGGTCTGGGGACATCCTCCGTGTTGTGGCGGAGCGCCCATGCGGAACTTCCCGGGGATGGATTGCCGCATGCGCAGGTGTATCTGGGTCGGGACGTGGCCCCCGGGGCGTTCGCCTGGGCAGTCCCGATCAAGCACGACGGGATGCCGCGCGTCCGGGTTGGGGTCAACAGCCACTGCGATGCCCCGCGATACCTGCGCAAGCTCTGCGAGGAGCGCTTTCCCCACCTGATGTCCGGTGACGGGTCGCTGCCGTACCGGTCCTGGGTCGTCCCGGTGATTCCCCCTTCCAAGACCTACGCCGACCGGGTGCTGGCGGTCGGGGATGCCGCCGGCCAGGTGAAGCCGACATCGGGTGGAGGCATTTACTATGGGATGCTGAGTGCCCAGGTAGCTGCCGACACGGTCCTAGAGGCCTTCAGACGTGGGACCTTGGGTCGCGACGGCCTCTCCGCCTATGAGAAACGGTGGCGGGCCCGCCTGGGATTCGACCTGAAGCTCGGCACGTTGTTCCGACGCCTTTTTGCGCGGATGACGGACCGGGACGTGGACGATCTGTTCCAGACGCTGCACACGCACGGCCTCCTGGCCCGGATCACGGAAAAGGTCAGTTTCGATTGGCACCGGGAGCTGATTCTTTTCCTCCTGAAGAATCCCAAGTTGGCCAGAATCTTCATGCGGCGCTGCCTGGATCGAAACGCCGAGCCCGCATTTTCCGACTTGCCCGCTTTCTGATCTCCACCCGTCTCATTAACCCGCCAGTCCCGCCACCGGCGGGATACCGTCGCCAGAATATCCCATCGGTTCGGACCCGTGGCTCACATGCAGACTCCGCAGAGGGGGCAGATTCAACCAGGGGATGCAGTCGGGAAGGATCTGGACGTTCCGCGCGCCCTGATGAGCTCGTGGACCTTCTCCCTCTGGACGCAGGGCCGCCCGAGAGGCGGCCAGAAAATGCTTGACCCGTGTGGAGTTCTGGGGTAGGCAGAACGCCATGAGGTTCCAGGTCCACTGAGAGGTGTTGAGACCCGAAATGCCGTGTCTCCCGTAAGAGACATGACGGCACTCGAGAGGGCACACGATGACTGCTGACCCCGTCATCATCCGGCCCGCAAACCTGGCCAGGCCCGTGGGGTACAGTCATGGAATCACGGCCCGGGGCGGCGAGACGCTGTATGTCGCCGGGCAGGTGGCCTTTGACGCGGACAGGAAGGTTGTCGGGGCGGGAAACATCGCCAAGCAGTTCGAACAGGCGCTGGCGAATTTCTGCCGGGTGCTGGAGGCAGCCGGTGCCGCACCGGCGAGCGTCGTGAAGCTGACCATCTTCACGTCCGAGATGGCAGCCTACAAGGCCAATCTGAAGACGATCGGGCAGGTGTATCGTGCGGTGTTTGGGTCCCACTATCCGGCCATGACCCTCGTCGAGGTGAAGAGCCTGTACGACGATGGGATCCTGGTGGAGATCGAGGGGATCGCCGTGATGGACTAAATGCAGAATGCGGAGTGCGGAATGCGGAATTTGGGACGGGAGGGAAACGAGGCTCTCTCAATTGGAGTGGCCTCTATCCGCACTGCCCGGCAGGGGTTGTGAGTCCTCGAAGTTCAGATGTTTTTTCGACCGAATGGATGGTGATTCCGCATTCCGCACTCGCCATTCCGCATTGAGGAGAGGAGATGGGTCCGTTTGAGATTCACGTCTTCGTGTGCACCAGCGGAGGGACGTGCCCGCATCAGGGGTCGGTCACCGTGCATGCCTACCTGAAAGACGCAGTGGCCAAGGCGGGACTCAAGAGCAAGGTGCGGGTAAACAATTCCGGGTGCCTGGATCAGTGCGGGCACGGGCCGACTCTCGTCATTTACCCCGAGAACGTCTGGTACTCCCACGTGACGCGGGAGGAGGCGGAAATCATTTTCACGGAGCACATCCTGGGAGGGAAGCCTGTCCAGCGTCTGCGATACCATCCGCCGATGCCCGGCGGGCACAAGCTGGCCCGGAACAAGGACGGGAAGCCCGTTGAGCGATGCACCCTCTGCCGTGGTGGCCAGGCCACGACCTGCGCGTACGAGGGACCGTAGAGCCGAGAGCCGCGAGGCGGGGGCGTATGGCTCGACTGCTTGACGGCGTGTTGGTTCTCGATCTGACCCGGATGCTGGCCGGGCCGTACGGAGCCCTGCTCCTGGCGGACCTGGGCGCCGAGGTGATCAAGGTCGAGGAGCCGAGTGGAGGCGACCCGGTCCGCGGGATGGGGCCGCCCTTCGTCAAGGGGGAGAGCGCGTACTTCATCAGCATCAACCGCAACAAGAAGAGTCTGGCGCTGGACCTCACCACGTCCCGGGGTCGCGAGGTGTTCTTGAGGCTCGTCCGGGAGGCCGACGTGGTCCTGGACAACTTCCGTCCGGGCACCCTGGAGCGGCTCGGGGTGGACTATCCCGCCTTGCGGCGGGTCAACCCGAGAATCATCGCCTGTTCCATTTCGGCGTTCGGACAGGATGGCCCGTACCGATCGCTGCCGGCCTTTGACCTGATCCTCCAGGCCATGGGCGGAGCCATGAGCATCACCGGGGAGCCGAACCGGGATCCGGTGCGCATGGGGGTTCCCATGGGGGACCTGGCCGGGGGTCTCTTCGGCGCTATGGCCGTGGCAGCCGCGCTCTTCCAGCGGGAACGATCGGGTGAAGGCAGCTACGTCGACCTCAGTCTCCTGGACTGCCAGGTCTCGCTTCTCACCTACGTGGCCCAGTACTTCCTGGTGACCGGCGAGGTCCCAGGTCCCGTGGGATCGGCGCATGCATCCGCCGTCCCGTACCAGGCGTTCAAGACGAAGGACATTCACATCGTCATTGCCATCTTCACCGAGAGATTCTGGAGTCAGTTCTGCAATGTGATTGGCCGGCCGGACCTGGTGGAGGATCCCCGCTTCACCACCAATCGGGAGCGACACGCGCACCGGCACGAGCTGATTCCCATCCTGGAAGCAATCTTCGCGACCCGGACCGGGGAGGAGTGGCTGACGGTCCTGCGGGCGGAGGGGATTCCCTCGGGGCCCATCCAGACCGTGGATCGCGTGCTCTCGGACCCCCAGGTCCTACACCGGGGGATGGTGGCGGAGATCGAACATCCGATCTGCGGGCGGCTCAAGGTGGTGGGAAACCCGGTGAAGACCTTCCCGGCAGACGGGGAGACGTTTCCACCCCCGCCGGCGCTTGGGCAGCATACCGAAGAAGTGCTGCGCCGCGCCGGGTACACCTCCGCAGACATCGAGAGCCTGCGGCGGGAGAAAATCATCTCAGGATCATAGCCGCCAAGGGCGGAAGAGCGTTCGGTGGTTCGAGAGTTCGGTTGTTCGATGGTTCCTTTCGACTGTGAACGACCGAACCACCGAACGGTCGAACGCGTTTCTTGTGCTCAGAGGAGTCATCCGATGCCGGACACCAAGGTGGTACTGACTGAAAAGGACCTGCCGACGCATTGGTACAACCTGCAGGCGGACCTCCCGTTCCCGCTCCCCCCGGTGATCCACCCGGGGACGAGGCAGCCCATCGGGCCCCAGGACCTGGCCCCGCTGTTTCCCATGGAGCTGATCAAGCAAGAGATGACCCAGGAGCGATGGGTGGAGATCCCGGAGCCGATCCGGGACATCTACCGTCTGTGGCGTCCGAGCCCGCTCTACCGGGCCCACCGGCTGGAAGCGGCGCTGCGGACCCCGGCCAAGATCTACTACAAGTGGGAGGGGGTAAGCCCCGCCGGCAGCCACAAGCCGAACACGGCCGTGGCCCAGGCGTATTACTCCAAGCAAGAAGGCGTAAAGCGCATCACCACCGAGACGGGGGCAGGCCAGTGGGGAAGCGCATTGGCCTTCGCCTGCAACGCCTTCGGCCTGGAATCGAAGGTGTACATGGTCAAGGTCAGCTACGAGCAGAAACCCTACCGGCGGGTCATGATGGAGACGTGGGGTGGGAAAGTGGTGCCGAGCCCCAGCCCCGAGACCAAGGCTGGGCGGGCGATCCTGGCAAAGGATCCCGACTCGCCCGGGAGCCTGGGCATTGCCATCAGCGAGGCGGTGGAGGAGGCCGCCGGCCGGGACGACACCAAGTACTCCCTGGGCAGCGTCCTCAATCACGTCCTGATGCACCAGACAGTGATCGGCCTGGAGGCGAAGAAGCAGTTCGAGATCCTGGGAGAGTATCCGGATCTGCTGGTGGGCTGTGTCGGTGGGGGAAGCTCCTTCGCCGGGTTCACCTTTCCCTTCGTCCAGGACAAGCTGTCGGGCAAGGCGAAGGGCCTGCGCATCGTGGCGGTGGAACCCACGGCCTGCCCCAGCCTGACCAAGGGGAAATACCTCTACGACTTCGGCGACACGGCGGGCACGACGCCCTTGATCAAGATGTACACCCTCGGCCACTCCTTCGTCCCGGCTCCCATTCATTCCGGGGGGTTGCGCTACCACGGCATGGCCCCGCTGGTGTGCGTGCTGTACGACCACAAGGTCATCGAGGCCGTGGCGGTGCACCAGAATCCCATCTTTGAGGCGGCCGTGCAGTTCGCCAGGGCAGAGGGGATCGTCCCCGCGCCCGAGCCCTCCCATGCCATCCGGGTCGTCATTGACGAGGCCAACCGCTGTCGGGATCGGGGCGAGTCGAAGGTCATCGCCTTTGTCCTGTGCGGCCACGGGCACTTCGATCTGGGGGCGTATCAACGCTACCTGGCAAGGCAGCTCGAGGACTTCGCGCTCCCGCAATCGGCGATCGACGAGGCCCTCAGTCTTGTCCCGAAAGTCAACTGACTGCGGAACACCCAGGGGGTACCCGATTTCGGAATGCGGAATGGATTCGTGAGGGGTGAGGGGGGCAGGGGAGACAGGGTGACACGGAGACACGGAGACAGGGTGAACCGGGGCTGCGGTGAAACGGAGAAACGGGGGACTCATTTCGAAATTGGAAATCTGCCCCTTCCCTTTACGCCTTCCGCCTGACGCCTTACGAGATCAGTGAGAGGAGAGCGAGATGGTGGATTCGGAGAACACACTGGCGGTCTTTATTGACTTCGAAAATCTGGCACAGGGCCTCAAGCACGGCAAGGAGGATTTCGACATCCAGCGGGTGCTGGAGCGCCTGGTGGAGAAGGGGAAGGTCATCGTCAAGGTGGCCTACGCCGACTGGACACGCTTCCCGAAATACAAACAGCAACTGCACGCGGCCGCCATCGAGCTGATCGAGGTTCCCAAGCGCTCGATGACCGGCAAGAATTCCGCGGATATCCGGCTGTGCGTGGACGCCATGGACCTGTGCTACTCCAAGCCTCACATTGAAACCTTCGTGATCGTCTCCGGGGATAGCGATTTCTCCCCGTTGGTTTCCAAGCTGAAGGCCAACGGCAAGCGGGTGATCGGGCTGGGCATGAAGGAGTCCACGTCGACCCTGCTCAGTGACAACTGCGACGAGTTCATCTTCTACGAGAGCCTGGGAAAGACCGACCGGATCACGCCGCCGGGCGCCCGGGAGATCCCCAAGGAGAAACGGGAGACCTTCGAGCTGCTCTTCGACGCCATCGCGGGCTTGATGCGGGAGAACAAGGAGATCCTGTGGTCCTCCATGGTCAAGGATACGATGAAACGCAAGCGGCCGGCCTTCTCCGAGCGGGCGCACGGGTACCGGACCTTCAGTGACCTGCTGGAGGACGCCCAGAAGCACGGCTTCATCGAGTTGCGCACGGATCCGACCAGTGGGACGTACGTCGTGGTGGGCTTCACCAAGGGGGGGCGCTGAAAGACAGGGGCACCCAAGGGGTACCCGGGGCAGGGGTCGGGGAGTCACCCTCTGGGGGGGTGCTGCTTGAACCGCTCGAGCTGCTCCGCGTGCTCCCGCAGAATGGTCAGCAGCTCCGCGATTTTGGCCTCGAGCTGCCGGATCAGCGTCTTGTTGCGGATGGCCATGCGGCGCCGCTCCAGGGCGCGGGAGACGGTTGCCAGCATGACCTCGTTCTTGAAGCCCTTGACGATAAAGTCAAAGGCCCCCAGGCGCAGGGCCGCAATGGCATTCTCTGAGGTCGGATTGGCGGTGACGATGATCACGGGGGAATCGGGGGCGAATTCCCCCAGCTTCCCCAGGACCTCGAGGCCGGAGATGCCCGGCATCATGATGTCCAGGAGGACGACATCTATACCCTCTTGCCGGACGATCTCCAAGGCGCGGTGCCCGTTCGACGCTTCGTGGGTCACATGCCCTGCCTCGCGGAGGACGTCGGAGAACAGCTGCCGGGGTAGGGGCTCGTCATCCACTACCAGGACGACGCCGGCGGCGGGCGACGGTGTCGGCGGGGCTTCGGGCTTCTTGGGCTGTTGCGCGTGGCGGGCCAGCTCCAGCTCGTACAGGTAGTCCAGGGCCCGGTCCAGGTCGGTGTTCAGGTAGCGCACCTTCAGCAGCGCTTCCACGCGGGCCAGCAGGTCCGCCCGCTGGAAGGGCTTCGTGAGGAAGTCGTCCCCGCCCGCGGCCAGGGCCCGCTCTTTGTCGCCGACCTGACTCACGGCTGTCACGAAAAGGACGGGGATGCTCCCGGTCTGAGGGTGCATCTTCACGCGGGCGCACACCTCGAAACCCGAGAGGCCGGGCATCATCAAGTCCAGGATGAGGAGGTCAGGCCTCTTTTCGGCTGTCAGGGTCAGGGCCTCGTTCCCGTTGGATGCCAGGAAGATCTCGTATCCCACCGGTGCCAGCATCGCCTCGATCAGTTCCAGGTTCTGCGGCTCGTCGTCCACGACGAGGATCCGTGCGCGCGTCGCGGGTTCCGTCTTGGTCATGCACGGCTCCTTCTGGTGGGCAGCGGTCGCTTCCGCGGGTCCGCCCTGTCCGGGGCGCATGGCGAGCCCCCGAAGCTTGGTATTCTTAGCACAGACCCCCATTGGAGTAAAGGCTGTCGTCTCTGGGCTGAGGCGAAAGTCATTGACAGTCCTGGCGGGCTCTGTTAATTAAGGGCCCTTCGACAGGGGGGACGCGCCCCTCGGTTGCCATCCTGCTGCTCTGCGTTTGCGAGGATTCCGGAGTGCCCTGGAGAAGGATGTGCCGGAGGGGTACACCGCCGCCGAGTTGATGGTGGCCTGCGCCGCCCGGGAGATCCGGGACGCCGAGGTGGTGTTCGTCGGGATGCGCCTTCCCCTCCTGGCCTTCGCCCTGGCCAAGCGGTTGCATGCCCCCCGGGCCGTCGGGATTTTCGAGAGCGGCATCGTCCGTGATCAACCGGCCGCGACGCTGCTGTACACCATGACGGACGGCCCAAACATCGCCGGCGCCCTCTGGTGCACCCGTATGACGGACGTCATGGCACTGCTGCACCAGGGCGCGGTAGACGTGGGCTTCATCGGCGGCGCCCAAGTGGACCGCTTTGGGAACCTGAATACGTCGTATATCTCTTCCACCCGCTCGGAAAACCAAGCGGGTGGCCCGGCCCTGGGGGGGACTAAGCTGCCTGGCAGCGGGGGGGCTGCCGACATCGCCTCGTTGGCCCATCGCCTGTTGATCATCATGGAGCACGAGCGTCGCCGGTTTGTCCCCCGAGTGGACTACGTAACGTCCCCCGGGTACGGTGAGGGCGGCGAATGGCGGAACCGAGTGGGCCTTCCCCGGGGGGGTCCGGCCGCCGCCATCACGACCCTGGGCGTGCTCCGGTTCGATCCGGACACGCGGGAAGCGTACCTGGATTCCTATCACCCGGGGACCTCCCCGACCGGCGTCCGGGAGAACACCGGCTGGGACCTTCAGGTGTCTGTGGGGGTGCGGGAGACGGAGGCGCCCACGGCCGAAGAGTTGCGGATCATCCGGGAATACGATCCGGAAGGCTTCTGGACGCGGTGACCGCTTGAAAGGGCCATCGAGCGTCACCGACAGGCTTGGCATGGAACTGATGAGGCTGCTCAATGGTTTCAGCCAGGTGAGTTGGATACGGTGAACGACGGAGGTCCGTTGGATCGATTCACAGGCTTCACACGGGGAGGGGGAGCGATGGATCAGGTGACGCGACGAAGGT
>CAZNWB010000012.1:0-32922 GCA_964576535.1 uncultured bacterium
CCCCATGGTGGGATTCCCGTAGGGAGGGCCCTTGTGGCCCTCCGAGTTCGGAGGCCGGGTACCCGCGCGAAGCGTGGGTGCAGCCGCCTCCCTACGACAGGTCGCGTCAGAGATTTTCTTGACAGAAGACGGTAACGGATATTCAAGGAGGACGAGGTGCCGCGAAGAAAAACACCGCCGGTGAGCCACGCAACCGAGGGCGACCTGAACGTCACTCCCCGCCGGGCGGATTGGATGCGGCGAAACGTCGGTCCGGAGGCCGCGCGGCTGCTGCAGGAGGACGAAGCCTACTTCCTGCGGCAGGCGCTGTCCACGCCGTGCTTGAACGTCCTGTCCGGCTGCGAAGGGATCTACCTGCAGGATCTCCAGGGGCGGCGCTACATGGACTTCCACGGGAACAGCGTCCACCAGGTGGGGTTCGGGAACCCCCGCGTCATCCAGGCCATCAAGGCGCAACTGGACGCGCTGCCCTTCTGCACCCGGCGCTACACCAACGCCCCCGCGATCTCCCTGGCAAAGAAACTCGCGGACATCACCCCGGGCGACCTGGGGAAGTCGCTCTTCTGTCCCAGCGGCAGCGCGGCCATGGGGATGGCCCTCCGCCTGGCGCGGGCGGCCACGGGCCGGTTCAAGACGGTCTCGATGTGGGGAGCCTTCCACGGCGCCTCCCTGGATACGAGCAGCGTTGGCGGCCAGAAACTGTTTCGCGAAGACGCCGGTCCCCTGCTCCCCGGGACGGAGCACGTCCCGCCGCCCGACCCGTACCGGTGCCTCTGGGGCTGCGGCGGCCAGTGCGATCTCCGCTGCGCCCGGTACGTGGAGTACGTCCTGGAGCAGGAGGGCGACGTCGGCGCGGTGATCGCCGAGCCGGTGCGGAGCACCGTCGCCGTCCCCCATCCGGACTACTGGCGGCTGGTGCGCGAGGCCTGTAACCGGCATGGGGCGCTCCTCATCTTCGACGAGATCCCCCACGGCCTGGGCCGGACCGGACGCATGTTCGCCTGCGAGCACTTCGGGGCGGTCCCGGACATCCTGGTGCTGGGCAAAGGCCTGGGGGGCGGCGTCCTGCCGATGGCCGCCATCGTCGCGAGACCGGACCTGGACGTCATGGCGGATCGCGCCCTCGGCCACTACACCCACGAGAAGAACCCGGTCTGCTGCGCGGCCGCACTGGCCACCCTCGAGTGCCTCGAGAAGGACGGCCTGGTAGCGCAGGCCCGGGCGCTGGGTGAGCAGGCCCTGGCGCGTATGCAGGAGCTGCGGTCGCGCCACCCTCTGATAGGCGACGTCCGGGGTCTCGGCCTGCTCCTCGCGATCGAGCTGGTCCGCGACCGCACCACCAAAGAGCGGGCCACCGACGAGGCCGAGGCGGTGATGTATCGGGCCCTGGAAAAGGGGCTGAGCTTCAAGATCACGGCGGGAAACATCCTGAGCCTCCTCCCGCCTCTAACCATCACCTCGCAGGAGTTGGAGGCAGCTCTCGGGATTGTGGAAGACTGCCTGAGCCAGGTTGAACAGCAACGGGGAGTGCGCTAGCATCTCATGTCATGCGAATTTCACGGCAATGTCCCCAAGCTGTCACCTTGTGATAATGGGGGGGTCTAGCTTCACGCTCTCGGCCACTTCCGGAACGAGGGAATGAAGCGGGGGAATGAGAGGAGGAGATGTCATGCGGAACCTCAAGCTTCTGCTCGGTGTGCTCGTGGTCCTCGGCGCCTGCCTGACCTTTTCCTCCGGTGCCGACGCCCAGTCGGCTTCGGAGGTGGTGGTGTACACGGCCGCAGATGACAAGATGCACGCGGCCCTGGAGGCAGCCTTCAAGAAGAAACACCCGAATATCGCCGTCAAGACGGTCAACCTCAGCACCGGGATCGTCACGGAGAAGGCCATCGCCGAGAAGGCGAACCCCCAGGCCGATCTGATCTACGCGGTCAATACGATCGCGCTGGACCAGCTCAAGGCGGCCGGGGCTCTCGAACCGTACGCTCCCAAGGGCACGAAGATCCCCCCCGAGTTCAGCGACCCGGACGGGTTTTACACGAACCACTGGCTCACCGTGATGGTGATGGCGGTCAACACCAAGGTGCTGGAGCAGAAGAAGCTCCCCGTCCCGTCAAGCTGGGAGGACCTCGTGAAGCCGCAGTATAAGGGGCTCATCTCGGTGGCGGCTCCCACCAAGTCCGGGACGGGGCTGACCATCTTCACGACCCTGGTGGACGCCTATGGCTGGGAGTTCCTGGACAAGCTCCACCCGAATATCTTTCAGTACGGCTCCAGCGGCGGCGCCCCCGGCCGCCAGGCGGGCTCCGGCGAGGTGGCCATCGGCCTCACCTACGACACGGTCGTCCTGGACCAGATCAAGGCGGGCCTCCCGGTGAAGCTGGTCTTCCCATCCATCACGCCCAACATCATGGAGGGGGGTGGCCTCCTGGTGGGCGCCAAGCGCTCCCAGAATGGCAAGCTCTGGCTCGATTTCGTCGCCAGCCCGGAGGGCGCGGCCATCTACAAGCCCTTCGTCGGCGCGGCGACCACGCCCGGCTTCAGCAACATTGACCTCTCCGGCGTGAAGCTCTGGAAGATGAAGAAGCCCGTGGATGCCAACGAGTTCAAGCGCACCTGGGCGGCGAAGTACGAGCAGAAGTAGCGGCCGCGACGACCGGGGGCAGCATGGCGCGACTGACCCTGAAACGCCTCCGCAAGACCTACGGGCGGGTCGTCGCCGTGGATGATGTGTCTCTCGACGTCGCCCCCGGTGAGTTCGTGACCCTCGTCGGGGGGAGTGGGTGCGGCAAGACGACGCTGCTGCGGGTCATCGCCGGCTTCACCGCCCCGGATTCCGGCGAGCTCCACATCAACGAACGCCGGGTGGACCGGCTCGCCCCGCGTGATCGGAACATCGGCTTCGTCTTCCAGTCCTACGCCCTGTTTCCCACCATGACGGTCGCCGGAAATATCGGCTTTGCGCTCCGGCTGAAGCGTCGGTCGCGGGCGGAGATCACGTCGCGGGTGCGGGAGCTGTGCGACCTCACCCACCTGCATGGGCTCGAGGATCGCTTTCCCCACGAGCTTTCGGGCGGCCAGCAGCAACGCGTCGCCCTGGCGCGGGCGCTGGCGCCCCGCCCGGCCATCCTCCTTTTGGATGAGCCGCTGTCGGCTTTGGACGCGAAGATCCGCATCGCACTCCGCGCGGAATTGCGGGCCATCGTGGAGCGGTTGGGCACCACCACCGTCTTCGTGACCCACGACCAGGAGGAAGCCCTGTCCATCTCGGACCGGGTCGCGGTGATGGAGCGGGGCCGGGTGATCCAGGTGGGCACGCCCGTGGACGTCTACTTCCACCCGGCGGACAGTTTTGTCGCCCAGTTCATCGGGACGAGCAACCGGCTCATCGGAACGGTGGGTCCCGAGGGGCGCGTCCTGGTGCATGGGACGCCCATCGAGGTGGCCGTCCCACCGACCCTGGCGGGCCACCCGCAACTCCTGGTCTGCGTGCGGCCGGAGCACGTCGAGGTGTTTCGCGCCGCCGAGGGGCGACGCGGCGCCGCCGAGGGGCGGCTCGCGGCCCGGTCGTTCCTCGGCCAGATGGTTCGGGCGACCATCGCCACGCCGGAGGGCAGGTCCATCCTGGCGGACATCTCATCCGAAGCCTGGCTGAAGCTGGATGCGCAGGTGGGTGACGAGGTGGCGTGGCGCGTTGACGAGACCCGGGTCCTGCTCTTTCCCGCAGAGGACCCCGGATTGGCGAACGCATGAGGATGCGGCTTCCCGGACCGGCGATCGCGCTGGGAACCGCGGGCCTGCTGGGCCTGTTCATCGTGGTTCCCCTGGGAACGGTGCTGATCGAGAGTTTCGCGGTCAGCCTTCCGGTGCCACGGCAGGAGATGCGCGCCCTCCTCCTCCGATCCCTGGGGGCGCTCGAAGCGGACCGGCGTCACGACCTGATGCAGCGCTGGCTCACCCAGCTCACTGACCGGCAGCGGATGGAGGCAACGGCCGCCACGCTGGAGGCCATCGGGCTCCCCGTCCCCTGGGACCGGAAGGCCGCCTTCGACGAGCAGATTGCCGCGGCCCAGGCGGCGGTGGCGCGCCTGGGGCCCTCCCAGCGCTCGGCCTTCGAGGCCGAGTACCCGATTCAGGTGGTCGCCGTGCACCGGCGCGTCCCCCTGGTGTTCCAGGTCCGGGACCGCCTCACCCCGGCCGAGTTCGACACGCTCCGGTCAGGGCAACGCCGGGGATTCGGACTGGATCACTACCGGAGCTTCCTCCGCGAGGAGCGGTTCCTGCGCGCCGGCCGGAACAGCCTCGTGCTGTCGCTGACATCCAGCGCCCTGGCGGTCGTCCTCGCCTACGCCCTGGCGTTCGGGGTCAATCGCGGCGGCCTCCGGTTCCCGACACTGACCCGGGCCGCCGTGTTGGTCCCCCTCGTGTCCCCGCCGGTCATCCTGGCTTTTGCGGCGATCCTGCTGTTCGGCCGCCAGGGCCTCGTCACCCGGGGCCTGCTGGACAGCGGTCTCGGCCTGATCCATGCGGAGAAAACCAACCTCTACGGGGCCGGCGGGGTGGTGCTGGCCCAGGTCCTGAGTTATCTCCCCCACGCCTTCATCGTGCTGGAGAACGTGCTGTCCCAGCAGGATGCTCGCGTCGAGGAAGCGGCCGCCTCCCAGGGGGCGACTTCCTGGCAGGTCTTCAGCCGCGTGACCCTCGCCCTGACGCTCCCGGGGATCGTTCGGGCCTTCCTCCTGGTCTTCATCCAGTGCATGACCGACTTCGGCAACCCCCTCGTCATCGGCCGGGACATCCCGGTCCTGGCCGGCATCATCTACGACGAGATCCTCGGCTTCCAGAACAAGCCCCTCGCCTCCGCCCTGTGCATCTGGCTCCTCCTGCCGACGCTCACCGCCTACCTCCTCTTCGAAGTCCTCGGGAGGCGGCGGCGCTTCGCGACCTCCGCAGGCACCGGGGGCCGCCTCGAGCTGCCCGTGCCGCGGGCGGCCCGGATCGCGCTGGAGAGCATCGCCGCCCTGGTCCTGCTCCTGATCGGGTCCCTCTACCTGGTGGTGGCGGCGGGGTCCTTCGTGCGGGTCTGGGGGATCGACTTCACCCCGACACTGGACCATTACCTGCGGGTGGACCCCGGCCTGGCCCAGTTGCACGGCCTACCCACGGTCTGGACCAGCGTCAAGATCGCCGCCCTGGCGGCGCCGTTGGGCGGGTTGCTCAGCCTGGTGATCGCCTACCTGGTGGAGCGGGTGCGTCCGCCCGGGGGGAACGCCATCGGCTTCGTCGCGCTGCTCCCGGCGGTCCTGCCGGGGGTGATCCTCGGGATCGGCTACTTGATCTTCTTCAACAACCCCTTCGGTCTCTCGAGTCTGGCCCTGACGGGAACCGCGGCGATCCTGGTCATCAATATTCTTTTCGCCAACCTGTACGTCGGGGTCCTGGCCGGGCGGGCGGCGCTCCAGCGACTGGATCCAGCCGTGGAGGAGGCCGCGGAGGCGCTGGGGGCCTCCGTGGCGCAGACGTTCCGGCTGGTCACGCTGCCCATGATCCGCCGCGTGCTGACGCTGTCCACGCTGTATGTCTTCGTCCACGGGATCACGACGCTCTCCGCGGTCATCTTCTTGGTGAGCCCCGGACACAAGCTGGCCTCGGTCGGCATCTTCATTGCCGCCGAGACGGCCCACTACGGCATCGCCTGTGCCACCAGCACCGCGGCCCTGGTCATCGTGCTCGGCGCCATGGCACTGGCATGGATGACCGAGCGGTGGGATCCCGTGAGGCGCCGATCCATGGCGGCTGCCGCCGCCCTGGCCGAGCCGCGCCCGCGGTCGGAGCAGCCGGCGTGGTAGGCTCCATCGGCCCGCCAGGCAACGACCCGGGCCGGGACGGCCCCGGCGGACGTGGGGGAGCCCGCGGGTCCGGAAGGAACGATCTGGGAAGGAGGGAACCGTGACCGGGCCGCGGATCTATGCGTGCACCTGGTCGCTCTTTCCGGTCATGGGACCGGTGGAGGCGGCCCGCTTCGCGGCGCGCCACAACTTCCAGGGGCTCGAGCTGGACTGCGAGCCGCTGGATTTCTGGCCCGGCCTGGTGAGCGAGGCAACGCTCCGGGAACTCACCGCCATCGGGGACGGGGAAGGGATCGGCTTCACTCTGCACGAAGAATCCGTGGTGAACGCCGCCACAGGCCTTCCGGAGGAGGAGTCGGCCGATGCCGAAAAGATCCGGCGTCTCGTCGAGGTCGCGGCGAGACTCTCGAGTCCGGTCCTAGCCATCCATCCGGGCGTGGTCCGCGAGCTGGACGCCCTGGAGCGTCACGGCAGGCCGTTCGCCACGACGCGCTTCGACCGCGAGGCGCTGGCGCGGCGCGGTTGGGACCGGGCGGTCGAGCGGATAGCAGTGTGGGCCGACATCGCCGCGTCCGCCGGGATCACGCTGGTGGTGGAGAACGAGGTCCACACGCGGCATACCGCGGCGCCCACGGCCGAGGCCCTGGCGGCCATGGTCGAGGCGACGGGACGGCCAAACGTTCGGGTCAACTTCGACACGGGCCATGCCTTCATCGGCGCCGGCCTGGCCGCGGAGTTCACCCCCCTCGAGCGCCACATCGCCCACGTCCACCTGGATGACAACACCAGCAGGGTCAGCGACCACCTGCCGCTGGGCACTGGACGGGTGGATTTTCCCTCCATCGCTGGCTTCCTCGCCACGGTGGACGCGGCGCTGGTGATCGAGATCTATGCACCGGACCGTCCCGAGGCGGCCGTGCTCGAGAGCCGGGATTACCTGCTTCGCGTGATCGGGGCCGCCTCGGAGCCCTCCGGCCGGCCGCGAGATAAGAGAAGGTAGCGGAGAAAACCGGTGCGAACTCCGTCCGAGCGCTCATTGGACGTCTTTCCCGCGGGCTCCCTGGGGGAATACAACCTGCCGCCCGAGCTCGTCCGCGTCCTCGTGCGGGGAGAGGGTGCCGCGGTCTGGGACAGCGAGGGCCGCCGGTACACCGACTTCACCATGGGCTGGGGGTCCGTCCTTTTGGGGCACGCCCATCCGGCCGTGGTGGAGGCCGTGCGGCGCCGCGCCGGTCTCGGATCCAATTTTGCGTACGTGACCGAGCCCGCCCTGGGGCTGGCGGAAGAGCTGGTGCGCGCGGTGCCCTGCGCCGAGCGGGTCCGCTTCTGCGCCTCCGGCACCGAGGCCACGGGCTATGCCGTCCGGCTGGCCCGCGCCTATACCGGCCGGCCCAGGGTGCTCAAGTTCGAGGGCGCCTATCACGGCGGAAACGAGATCGGCACGGTCAGCCTGTTCCCGAGCCGTCTCCTGGATTTTCCGAAGGGCGAGCCGACCTCCGCGGGGGTGACCCCGGCAGCGGTCGCCGACATTCTGGTGGCCCCGTACAACGATCTGGAGACCACCCACCGGATCGTCGAGCAGTACCGGCAGGAACTGGCGGCCGTCATCATCGAACCCCTGCACCGGTGTACGCCGCCCCGGCCCGGCTTCCTCCGGGGGCTGCGGGACCTGACGGCCGAGAGGGACATCCTGTTGATCTTCGACGAGACGGTGACCGGGTTTCGATTGGCCTACGGCGGCGCGCAGGAGTACTACGGTGTCCGCCCGGATCTTGCCACCCTGGGCAAGGCCCTGGGCGGGGGGTACCCCCTCGGCGCCGTGGTGGGACGGGCCGATGTCCTCGACCTGACGCGGGAGGATCGACTGGGCGAGGAGCGGTACGTCTGGTTCGCCTCGTCCATGGGCGGCAATCCCGTCTCGGCCGCGGCCGGCCTGGCGACCCTGGCAGAACTGCGCAAGCCCGGGACCTATCGGACGCTGTTCACGCTGGGCGAGGCGCTCCGCGCTGGACTGCGCACCCTCCTGAAGGAGGAGGGGATCACCGCTTACGTACAGGGCGATGGCCCCCTGGGCGCGGTCGTCTTCACCGACCGGGAGGTGGTGGACTACCGGACAGCCTTCGGCGCGGATCGGAAACGGGCACGCGCGTTCTTGCTCGGCCTGTTCCGGCGTGGTATCTTTCTGAACCCCATGTCCACCAAATTCTACCTTTCCCTGGCCCACACCGAGGCGGAGATCGGGGCGTTCCTGGAGATCGCCCGGACGACCCTTCGGGAGGACTGCCGGTGAGGATGGGGCGATGAGGGCAGGCGACATTCGATAGGCGGACGTTTCATACCAGTTGCACGATGACGGATGAAAATCCTCATGTTCGAATTCCCGTAGGGAGGGCCCTTGTGGCCCTCCGCTCTCGGAGGCGGACAAGCCGCCTCCCTACGACACGTGGCGTCAGAGATCTGCGATGAGGAGACCGATGGCCAGACACGAGCGCGAATGGGTGCTGCTGAATCCGGGTCCGGGGAACACCACCCGCACTGTCCGGGAAGCCCTGGTGACCCCGGATCTCTGTCACCGCGAGCCGGAGTTCTTCGTGATGATGCGGGACTGTCGCGCCATGTTGGCGCGACTGGCCGGCGGGGGGGAGGCCTTCACGGCCGTCTGCTTCACCGGCTCCGGCACCGCGGCCGTGGAGGCCGCCGTCTGCTCCGTCATCCCCCGGGACCGCGGGGTGCTGGTCGTGGACAATGGCGTGTACGGCCGGCGCATGCTCCAGATGGCCGAGGCCCACGGCATCCCCGCCGACGTGCTCCGCTATGACATCATGACCCCCGCACGGCCCGCCGAGGTCGGAGCCCGCCTTGCGGACCGCCCCGACCTCAGCCACGTGGCCATCGTCCACCACGAGACCACCACCGGCCTCCTCAACCCGGTGCCGGCCGTCGCCGAGGTGGCGGCTCGTCTGGGTCGCGGGCTCATCGTGGACGCGACCAGCTCCCTCTTCGGGGAGCCTCTGGACATCACGCAGGATGGCATTGATTTCGTGACGGCCAGCGCCACCAAGTGCCTGCAGGGGGTCTCGGGCGTGTCCTTTGTCCTGGCCCGCCGACGCGCCCTGGAGGCGCTCCGGGGCCAGCCCCGACGGAGCGTGTACCTGGACCTGTACGCCCACTACACGATGCAGGAGCAGGACAACACCCCCTTCACCCCGGCGCTGCAGGTGTTTGCCGCCATGCGGCAGGCCCTGATCGAGCTCGAGCAGGAGGGGGTGGACACCCGCATCAAGCGCTACGCCGAGAACGCCCGGGTCCTGCGGGTGGGCATGCAGCGGCTGGGATTCGAGATCCTGGTCGCCGACGGGTCCCGCTCCAGCATCCTCACCACCTTCCGGCTGCTCCCCGGGCTCACGTATGATGCCCTCCACGACGCCATGAAGCGTCGGGGCTACATCATCTACGCCGGGCAGGGGGACCTTCGCACCTATGCGTTCCGCATCTCTAATCTGGGGATTCTGACCCCCAAGGACATGGAGGGGGTGGTGGCCGCCGTTGCAGACTGCCTTCGCGAGGTGGGCCTGCGTCACGGATAGCCCGCCGCCAGGCAGACCATGGCGATCCGGGACCCCTTCGCCCATGGTGCCCTGCAACGGCATTGCTCAGAGAGGGGTCATCGAGTATAATCGCCCATCTTGTGCCCGCCCAGTCTTCGAACCGTGGGGGTAGGGGGATTCGAAGGCTGAAAGAACGACCGTATCCTACCGTTTTCAAACAAGGGAGGGGAGTCGTGATGAACATGCGGAGTTTGTGCCGATTCGTGTTGCTGTGGTGTCTTGCCGTGGGTCTCGTCCTCACCACCTCGCCCGCCAGAGCGGCCGAGGAGCTCCTCATCTACACCGCCATCGAAGATGACCAGCTTCCCCGGTATCTGGCGTCGTGGAAGCAGCAGCATCCCGACGTCACCATCAAGATCGTCCGGGACTCCACGGGAGTCATCGCCGCTAAGCTGATGGCGGAGAAGGCCAATCCCCAGGCAGACCTCATTTGGGGTCTGGCCGCCACCACCCTCCTGAGACTGGACCAGGAAGGGATGCTGGCGCCGTATGCCCCCAAAGGGTTGGAGAAGGTGCTTCCGCAATTCAAAGACAGCCGGAACCCACCCCATTGGGTCGGGATTGACGCGTGGATGACCGGCATCTGCGTGAACACCAAGGAGACGGAGGCCAAGAAACTGCCCATGCCGGAATCCTACGCCGACCTGATCAAGCCGGTGTACAAGGGGCATCTGGTCATGCCCAACCCCGCTTCGTCGGGCACGGGCTTCCTCACCGTCACGGCCGTGCTCCAGCTCATGGGCGAGCAGAAGGGATGGGAGTACCTGGACAAGCTGCACGAGAACATGGCCCTGTACGTCCACTCCGGCTCCAAGCCGTGCAAAATGGCGGGCGCCGGCGAGTTTCCCATCGGCATCTCTTTCGACTACCGGGGCTTCCAGGAGAAGAAGCGCGGGGCTCCTATCGAGACCGTGTTCCCCAAGGAGGGCTCCGGGTATGACCTGGAGGCGAACGGTCTGATCAAGAAGGCCAACATCAAGCCGATCGCCAAGACGTTCCTGGATTGGGCCATCACCGAACCCGCCATGAAGGAGTATGGCCAGAGCTATGGCATCCTGGCCATCCCCATCTCCGTTCCCGTTCCCGAGGGGTACCCGAAGGACCCGACCAAGCACCTCACGCAGAAGAATGACCTGAACTGGGCCGCCCAGAACTACGAAAGAATCCTGAAGGAGTGGAGCAAGCGGTACGACGCCAAGAGCGAGAAGAAGTAGCCGAGGGAACGTTGTCCTGAATTCCGCAGATGGTGGTTCCGCCCGGCCCGGAGCGCCTCGCATCCGGGCCGGGCGGAGGCCCCCCGAGAACGCATGGCCGTGCTCCGCACGTCCGACACGGAACCCTACCTCAAGGTCGCCGGGGTCACCAAGACCTTCGGCCGCTTCACCGCCTTGCGGGATGTGTCATTCGACGCCCAGGGCGGGGAATTCCTGTGCATCCTGGGGCCCAGTGGCTGTGGCAAGACCACGCTCCTCCGGATCGTCGCCGGGCTGGAGACCCAGGAGTCCGGCCGAGTCTTCTTCCAGGGGAAAGACGTCTCGGGTCTCCCCGTGTCCAAACGGAATATCGGCATCGTCTTTCAGTCCTACGCCCTCTTCCCGAACCTCACTGCCACTGAGAACATCGCCTATGGCCTGAAGAACCGCCGGACGGACCGGGAGGCCATCCGGAAGCGCGTGGACGACCTGCTGGATCTGGTCGGGCTGCAGCTCATGGGGCCCAAATACCCCGCGCAGCTTTCCGGCGGCCAGCAGCAGCGGGTGGCCCTGGCCCGGGCCATGGCCCTCTCCCCGGACCTGCTGCTCCTGGATGAGCCCCTGTCCGCCCTCGACGCCCAGGTGCGTATCAACCTCCGATCCGAGGTCCGGCAGCTCCAGCGGCGTCTGGGGGTCAGCACCGTGATGGTGACCCACGACCAGGAAGAGGCCCTCACCATGGCCGATCGGATCCTGGTCATGGACCATGGTCGGATCGTCCAGAGCGGGACCCCCTGGGACGTCTACAACAAGCCGACGACGCCCTTCGTGGCCTCCTTCCTCGGCTCCATGAATTTCATCCGGGATGCGGTGAAGGAAGCGGACGGCGTGATCCGCGTCGGTGGCATCCGTCTGCATGTGGACGACCGGTTCATGGATGGGCTCGCCCCCGGCGTGCCCGTCACCGTGGGCATCCGCCCTGAGGACATCGTCGTCCACCAGACGGGGGAGAGTCCTCGCAACGCCCTTCCGGCACGGGTGGGCGCCCTGGAATTTCGGGGACCCCGGTATCGGGTCAGCTTCCACCTCAGCCTGGGCAATGGCCACGCCTCAAGCATCGACGCGGAAATACCCACCGAGATGATCCGCCGGCTGGGGATTCAGGCGGACATGGAAATGGCCATCCAGCTTCCCGCAGACCGCATCCGGGTGTATCCCCTGTGATGCAGGAGCCTGACCTTTCGACGGCCAACTTCCCGCCACCGGGAGCAACTGGGCCGCCATGACCGACAGCGCGATCTCTGTCCCCAAGGCTGCGCGGTCCCAGGGCCTCCTGGAGGCCCTGGACCTGGATCGCTGGCTCACGCGCGGCCTGATCCTCTTGGTCTGCCTCTGGATGCTGGTCCTCGTCGTCCTTCCGCTATTCCAGCTCCTGTCCAAGAGCCTGCTGGACCGGAGCGGGAATTTCGTCGGCCTGGACAATTTCATCGAGTATTTCCGCACGCCGGCCCTGTCCCAGTCGCTGTACAACAGCCTCTCCGTCTCGCTGATGACTACGGTCATCTCCGTGACGCTGGGATTCCTGTACGCCTACGCCCTCACCCGAACGCAGATTCCCGCCAAGTCCCTCTTCAGAATCATCGCCATGCTCCCCCTCTTCGCCCCCTCACTTTTGTACGGCATCACGCTCGTCTATCTCTTCGGGCGTAAGGGCCTCATCACCACCGGCTTCTTCGGCGCCGTGGAGCAGGCCACCCGAATCCCCATGGCCTGGGACATCGGCGTGTACGGCGCCGTGGGTATCGTCATCGCCGAGGTGATCGCCACCTTTCCCCAGGCGGTGCTCATCCTGGCCATCGCCCTGAGCCGGACGGACGCCCGGCTGTACGAGGCGTCGGATTCCCTGCGGGCCTCCAAGGCGCGAACCTTCCTCAGGGTGACGATCCCGGGCGTCAAGTACGGCCTCATCAGCGCCACCTTCGTCTGCTTCATCCTCGCCTTCACCGACTTCGGGGCGCCCAAGGTCGTGGGCGGCAACTACAACGTCCTGGCGACGGACATCTACAAACAGGTCATCGGGCAGCTCAACTTCGTCATGGGCGCCACGGTGAGCGTGGTCCTGCTCATCCCCACGGTGATCGCCTTCATCCTGGACCGTATCGTCCAGCGGAAACAGGTGGCCCTGATCGCCGCCAAGGCCGTGCCCCTCGTGCCCAAGCCCGACCCGGTCCGGGATGGGATCCTCCTGGCCTACTGCTCTCTGATCGCCTTCTTTCTCCTCGTGTTCTGTGCCACCGCCCTGTTCGCCTCCCTGGTGAAGGTGTGGCCGTACGATCTCTCCCTGAGCCTTCGCCATTATGACTTCCGGACCATGGGCGGTGGCGGCTACCCGGCCTTTTTCAACAGCATCCGCATGTCGCTGTACACGGCGATCGCCGGCACGATCATCACCTTTGCCAGTGCCTACCTGATCGAGAAGAGCAAGGGCATGCACGGGCTCCGGCAGGGCGCCTATTTCCTCTCCATCCTGCCCCTGGCCCTCCCAGGAATGGTCATCGGTCTCTCGTATATATTTTTCTTCAACCAGCCCCGGTGGGAGATCTTCGGGGTAGTCCTGCCCAATCCGCTTAACCCGCTTTACGGCACGATGGCGATCCTGGTCATCTGCAACGTCGTCCACTTCTATACCGTGAGTTTCCTCACGGCCACGACCGCCCTCAAGCAACTGGACAAGGAGTTTGAGGCTGTGTCTGAATCCATGGCCGTGCCCTTCTACAAGACATTCCTTCGCGTGACGGTCCCGGTCTGCATGCCCGCCATCCTGGAGATCGGGATGTATTACTTCGTGTGTTCCATGGCCACCCTCTCGGCGGTGATCTTCCTGTACTCCCCGGACCTCCCCCTGGCCACGGTGGCGGTGGCCAACATGGATGACGCGGGGGACATCGCCCCGGCCGCCGCCATGTCCGTGCTCATCGTGCTGACCAACCTCGGCGCCCGGCTGCTCTACGGCGTCCTGACCAAGGGCATTCACCGGCGGACCCAGGCCTGGACCCGTCCTGCCACCGCATGACCCCCGGCTTGAGGCCGGGGAACCGACCAGGACCACTTCTCAAGAAATGTCGAACGTCGAATAGCGAATAACGAACTGCGAACCATTCCCTGTCCCGGGGGGACGCGGGGTACCCGTTGCGTTGTTCGTGTGCAACGGGTCGCCGTTCGTCATTCGACATTCGTTATTCGATGTTCGACATTCTCTGATGGATGCCGGGGGAGGGCCGTGAGGACTGTTCGGGAAGGATCACAACGGGGATACAGCGGTCACGCGCAGCCCCGCGAGGGGGGCCAGTGGGGGATCAGGGGCGCGGGAGGGTCTGGCCCCCGTCGAGGCGCTCCACCTCGGGAAGGATACTGTCGCGGGCGCGGGCAAGATCCTCTAGGAAGTCGATCTCGACCCAGGGGAGATCGCCCATCTCCACCACACCGATCGGCACCTCGGCCGCCAGTTCCCGCAAGGCCTCCTCGTACTCCACGGAGTCCTTGCCGGTCTCGATGAACTCCTCCAGGATTCCCCGCAGAACCTCTCCTGCGTCGGCCGAGAGGCGCAGCATCCCCACCTCCTCGCCCCGCACGCGAGGGTCTCCGGCGACCTTCTTGCTCACCTCGACGACCCATCCGTCCTCGCACAGGACCTTCTGCTCCTCGCCCGAATCCCGGAACCGCTCGTCCACCGCGATCGCATTGGAGTCGGGAGAGGCGAGCAGGCGGGCCAGCACCTCCTGGGGGAAGAGCACGTCCCCATCCATGATGATCACGTCGTCGTCGAACTCGTGCCGGGCGTGCCAGAGGGAGAGAATGTTCCCCCGGGTGAACTGCTCGTTGGAGACAAAGCGCACCTCGATCTCGGCCGGGCCGCGGGCAGCCTCCGCCATGACCTTTTCCTTGAGGTGTCCCACCACCAGGACCGCCTCGCGCAGGCCCAGCGCGGCAAAGGCCTCCAGGTAGCGCCGGAGCAGGGTCTTGCCCCCGATGTCCAGGAGACACTTGGGGGTGGCCTCGGTGTGTGGCTTCAGCCGCCAGCCGACGCCGGCGACCAGGACGATAGGGCGCATGCAGGATCCCGGGAACGCGCGGTTACCGTTGAGGCGAAAAGACCGGGCGATGCTACGCGAGGAGAAACCGGGGTGTCAAGTGGAATCCCCAATCGTGCGACAACCTTTCCCCTGGCAAAGCGATGTGCTAGAGTACCGCGATCTTGTTCCCGACCTCGCGCGGAGAAGCGTGCCATGGCCTACAGTGATTTGCGGGAATTCATCACCGCCCTCGAAGGGGCGGGGGAACTCCGTCGCGTTTTGGCGGAGGTGGACCCGGTCCTGGAAGTTTCCGAGATCACCGACCGTGTGAGCAAGCGGGGCGGACCCGCCCTGCTCTTCGAGCGGGTCAAGGGCTCCTCCATGCCACTCCTGATCAACGCCTTCGGCAGCCCCGCCCGCATGAACCTCGCGTTGCAGGTGAAGAGCCTGGACGAGCTGGCGGCGGAACTCCAGGACCTCCTGGAGCTGAAGGCCCCGGAGGGCCTGCTCGCCAAGCTCCGATTGTTGCCGAAGCTCCAGGACCTGGCCAGCGCCTTTCCCAAGGTCGTCAAGCACGGCCCCTGCAAGGACGTCATCGTCCGCGACAACCCGTCGCTGACCGGGCTTCCCATCCTGCAGTGCTGGCCTCAGGATGGCGGGCGCTACATCACCTTTCCCCTGGTCTTCACCAAGGATCCGGAGACGGGGACGCGAAACTGCGGCACCTACCGCATGCAGGTCTTCGACGAGCGGACCGCCGCCATGCACTGGCACATCCAGAAGGGGGGCGCGGCCCACTACCGCAAGGCCAAGCGTCTGGGCCGCCGGGTCGAGGTCGGGGTGGCCATCGGGGCCGATCCCGCCGTGTGCTTCGCCGGGACGCTGCCCCTGCCCGAGGGGATGGACGAGATGATGGTCGCCGGCTTCATCCGCAGGAGGCCGGTGGAACTGGTCAAGTGCGAGACCGTGGACGTGGAGGTCCCGGCCGCCGCCGAGATCGTCCTGGAAGGCTACGTGGACACCGAGGAGCTGCGGCGCGAGGGCCCCTTCGGCGATCACACCGGCTACTACTCCCTGGCTGACGACTACCCCGTGTTCCACCTCACCTGTGTCACCCACCGCAAGAACCCCATCTACCACACCATCATCGTCGGCCGGCCGCCCATGGAGGACTGCCACATGGCCGCCGCCATCGAGCGGCTCTTCCTGCCCCTCATGAAGAAACAGCTCCCCGAGATCGTGGACTTCCACATGCCCTTCGAGGGGATCTTCCACAACCTGGTCCTGGTGAGCATCGACAAGCAGTACCCCGGCCATGCCCGCAAAGTCATGCACGCCCTGTGGGGCCTGGGCCAGGCCATGGTCAGCAAGGTCATCGTGGTGATGGACCGGGACGTGAACGTCCGGGACTACTCCCAGGTGACCTGGAAGGTCCTCAACCACATCGACCCCCAGCGGGACATCGAGTTTGTCCTGGGGCCGGTGGAGACGCTGGACCACGCCAGCCGCCTGCCCAAGTACGGCTCCAAGATGGGCGTGGACGCCACCCGGAAGTGGCCCGAGGAGGGCTTCACCCGCCCCTGGCCCGACGAGATCGTCATGGACGAGCCCACCCGGCGCCTGGTGGACCGGCGCTGGAAAGAGTACGGGCTGGAGTGGGATCGGTGAGGCTCGACGTGCGGTTGGGGGGATCGATATCCGAGGCGGCCCGGCTGGCCCAACGGGCCGAGGCCATGGGCTTTGACGGGGCCTGGACCTCAGAGACGCAACACGACGCCTTCCTGCCCCTGGTCCTGGCAGCCGAGCAGACGGACCGGGTACAGCTGGGGACCAGCATCGCCGTGGCCTTCGGGCGCAGCCCCATCGTCACGGCGCATCTGGCCTGGGACCTGGCTGCCCTGACCCAGGGACGCTTCCTCCTCGGTCTGGGGACGCAGGTCAAGGGGCACATCGAGCGTCGGTACGGCCTCGCCTGGAATTCCCCGGGCCCGCGCCTCAAGGAGTACACCCAGGCGCTCCGGGCCATCTGGGACTGCTGGCAGCACGGGACGCCCCTCAACTACCAGGGCCAGTTCTATTCCCACACCCTGATGACCCCCTTCTTCAATCCGGGGCCCATCGCCCATCCCCGCATTCCCATCCACATCGCCGGCGTCCAACCGTACATGTGCCGCCTGGCGGGCGAGCTGTGCGACGGGTTTCAAGTCCATCCCTTCCACTCCGCCACGTATCTGCAAGAGCTCGTGCTGCCCAACCTGGAGGAGGGCCTCAAGCTGAGCGGGCGGACCCGGACGGACATCTGCCTGGCCAGTTCGGTCTTCATTGTCACTGGGGCGAATCAAGGGGAGATGGATGTCGCCGCTCGCAGCGTCAAGACCCAGATCGGGTTCTACGCCTCCACACCCAACTACCGCGTCATTCTGGAATGTCACGGGTGGGGCCAGGTAGCCCGCGACCTCACCCGGATGTCCATCCAGGGAGATTGGGAGGGCATGGCAGCCCTGATCACCGATGAGATGCTGGACGCCTTCGCGATCGTGGGAACGCCCGGTGCGGTTCCCGAGAAGCTTCGCCGGCGCTACACCGGCCTCCTGGATCGCCTGTCCGTCTACGAGACCTTCCAGCCTGCAGGCGACCTCACCGCGCAGCGCGCCCTCCTCGCGGCCTTCCCCCGTTAGCCTGAACTGTCTCCGCCATCGCCGCCCCCGCAGCGGTGAGGGGTCAGGCCTTTATAACTTTATTTCTGCGAACAATAAAGTTATAAAGGCCTGACCCCCGTGCTGACCGCCGTGCCCAACCACCACGGAGATGTTGACAGACTCCAGGGGGAATGTGCGGGAAACGAAGAATGTGGGGTCAGGCGGCAGTGACCTGATGGAAGTGCTCGGCGACGTTCACGCCGTAGGGCACGGGATCCAGGGATCGGAGGATCCGCCGGTCGCCCGGACCCACGCCATTGGAGGCGGCCAGGTCGATGATTTCGGGCTCCACCGGCTTCCCGCGAACATCAAAGAGGATCTTCACCCGGGGCAGATGCAGATACTGCGGGTTCGGGTTCGGGGCCAGAACCAGGGCCACCTCGCCGGTTTCCAGCAAAACCAGGGTGCCGATGGGATAGACCCCGATGGTAGTGATGAACAGCTTCATCAGGACCGGGTCAAAGGCCGTTCCGCTCTGCTCCAGCATCATCTTCAGGGCCTGGTCGGGCCGGAAGGGGGACTTCCGGTAGGCCCGGGCCGAGGTCAGGGCATCGAAGCAGTCGGCGATGGCAATGATCCGGGCGAAGAGGCTCGGGTCCCTGGGCCGGGTAACGACCGGGTAGCCGCCCGAGCGGTCCCAGTACAGGTGGTGCTCGAAGACCGCCAGGGCGCTGCGCAGGACGCCATCGGAGAGTCCCTTGAGCTTCAGGAGGGCGGTCACCCCGGTGCAGGGGTGCATCTGCATCATCCGCCACTCCTCGGGCGTGGGCTTCCCCTCTTTGTGGAGGAGCTCCTTGGGCCACTTGGTCTTCCCGATGTCGTGAAAGAAGGCGGACATGCCCAAGGCCTCCAGGTCGTTCTTGCTGGACCCCATCCGGCTACCCATGGACACGGAGAGGATGCAGACATTGGCCGAATGGTTCGTGGTGTACTCGTCGTAGTTCTTCAGCGTCGTCAGCCCCAGGAGGAACAGCTCGTCCCGCATGATGTCGTCCACGATGGCCTGCACGACGCGCTTGACCTTCCGAAGGTTGATGACCTGTTCCTTTTCCACGGACTGGATGACGTCCCTCACGACCGAGATGGCCTGGAAGAAGGTCCGGCGCGCGAGGAGTCGGGCGTCCCGCGACCCGACCTCCTTCCCGCCACCTGCCCCCTCCGTCAGCTCGGTCACGGTAATGGTGTCGAGGTCCGCCCCGTACAAGCCGGCCACGAAGGTGATGTAGGGGTCCTCGTCCTCCGGGTTCCAGCTCAGGAGCAGGTCCACCAGGGCGATCAACTGCTCCTGCGTGAGGGGGGCCTTGAGGACCAAGGTTCCGAGGCCCCAGCGCTTCAAGATCCCGAGCACGTACTGAAAGCTCAGGTACCCGGCGATGTCCAGCCGCAAGCGGTGCTCCCCGATGAAGAGGTACTCGTCCATCAGGCGGAGGACTACCGGGTCCTGGAGCGCCCGGAGGGCGTTCAGGGTCTTGGCCAGGCCGGCCAGGGCGTGGAGGAAGGCCTCGTTATCCCGGGCGTGGACCTGGGCGTTCTTGAGCACCTTGTGGAGGTCGGAGACCAGGATGCGGCCCTGATCCAACACGCCCTCCATGATCTGGCGCAGCGTCAGCCCCGAGGCGGATCTCGGCAGCCTCGCCTGGTTGGTGCCCTCGGTCATGAGGCCTCCTCTTTGTCCGCCTGCCCGTCCGCTGGAGCCTCCTCCGGCCCGAGGCTGGCCTTCCGCCGCCGGATGCCCTCCAGGGCTTGACGGCAGGCCTCGCGCATCAGCGCTTCCTCGGCGTGGCAGCCCTGGTCGAGCAGGTCCATCACCTGCTCTCCGCCCAGCAGCCCCAGGGCGATGGCGGCGCCCGCCCGCATCTCAAGATCCTTGGGCTTCTCGAACCAGCCCCGCCTCTCGTAGAGGGCCTGGACGGCGGGGAGCATCGCCGGGGGCCCGCAGCGACCCAGGGCCTCGAAGTAGGCCCGCTTGTTGTTCCACGTTCGCTCCCGGAACTCCCTGGTTCGGATCACCTTCCAGAGCCGCTCCGCCGCCCGGCTGTCTCCCAAGGCGGCCAGGCGCTCCAGGGCCCACGTCCGGCAGATGTCGTCGTTCGACTCGAGGAGCCTGAGGAGGAACTCGGCCGACCGGGCCATCCCGATGGCCTCCATGGCGCGGAGGGTCTCCTGGCGGACCCTGGGGTGAGGGTGCTCCAACATCCGGCGGAGGTACGGGACGGCGCTGCGGCTCCCGGACCGCCGCAAGATATAGACGAGATTCCGGGCCACGAACCAGCGGGGATCGTCGAGGCGCTTGACGATGGGTTCGAGGTCGGCACCGATGAGCTCCACCAGCGCCTCGCAGAGGGCCCGGCGGGCCTTTCGGAGATTCACCTCGCCCAGGAGGTCCAGCAGGGGCTCCACGGCGCGGCGAGGGAGCAGACGGAGGTAGGCCTCGAAGTCCGCCGTCTCGGTGTCGAGGCCCTTTTCCAGGACGGGGCCGATCTCGCGGATGCGCTCGGCCTCCCCCAGCCGTTGTACCGCCTCGGCCAGGAGCGTCCGGTGGTGCTCGGGCAGGTCAGCCGAGTCCCGCTCCAGGTCGCGCAGGGCCTTCAGGGTCCGCGCCGCGTGGCTGAAGCTCCCCCGGCGGACGAAGACCCGGATGACCCGCTCCATGATGTCGAGGGCCAGGGGATAGTCCTCCATCTCCTCCCGGACGGCCAGCACCTCAAAGATCAGGTCGATGAGCTGGAAGCCCATGTCCCACGCCGCCTCGGTCCCCATCTCGTCCCGGAGCTTCTCCACCTCCTGCTCCGTCAGGACGTAGCTCTCGCGGGGGAGAGGCTCCTCCGGCGTGAGGTCCTGGGTCGTCGGCGGCGCCATGGGGACCACGCGGGTCTCGGGGGTTTCGATGGTGGGCGGCTCGGGCACGGTTTGGCCCTCGAGCGGATCGTCGATGACGTCGTAGCTGATGTGCTGGAAGTGCCGCTCCCACAGCAGGGTAACCACGTCGTCCTCGGCCGAGGTCACCTCGTAGCCACAATGGAGGGTCTCGACGAGGTCCCGGAGTTCCTCTTCGGTCACCCCCGGATGAAAGGCCAGCTCGCTGACCCCGTCCTTGTACAGACGGAAGGGGAGGCTGTCGCTCTGGTCGCTGTCGTTGTAGATGGCCTCCCCCTCGTACTGGAACTCGAAGCGGTGGATGCCGAAGGCGAGAATCCCCCGCCGGGCGAGGTACCCACCCACCTTGGCGCACAGCTCGCCCAGGAACTTTTGGTAGATCGGGTTATTGGATAAGTGGATCCGGCGGGTATTGATGGTCCTGGCCAATTGCAGTACGACGTCTCGGGCCTCGCGGATGGGATCCTCGGGGGACTCCCATGGACCCGGCCCGTCGGGCCCTGGATCGCTGCTGGCCATCTGATCGTTGTGATTCACGGTCATCTTGGCACCGTCATGAGGGCAGACTGGTGCACATTCAGACAGACCGATTTCGATTTTGCAAGGAAGATACCATCCCAGGCACAAGGAAAGCTTTTGAAACCGACGAGTTGTGAGGATACCGCTGTTTCTGCAGACGTGTCCTACGTCGCAGAGGACAATCACCACGGCACTTTTCTTGCTTTCTCAATTACGGTCCACCCTCGGCATGGAGGATTCTCGCCCACCCCCACTAAGGATGGCGGGGACGCCTTACCGGGGGGATGCCCCGCTCGCTGGCAGGATCAGACCTGATCCGAAGTAACGAGCGACCGCGCGCAAGGCTGCGGGCTACGTGAGGATTCGAGTGGAGCAAATCATGGCGGGAATCGCAGACGGGCCGTCGTCCTCTTCGAACTCCTGGAGGCCATTCCCGTGACAGACTGGGCATTGCAACGCCGCTACCCGCGGTATCTGGTTCATCTCCCCTTCCTGTACAGGCCAAACCTGCCCGGGTCGAAGGCATTCGAGATGGGGTGGACCTTTGACCTGAGCGAACAGGGTGCGTGCGTCGAGCTGGCCCAGCGCTTTCCGCCCGCGACGTCCATGCGGCTGAACCTGCAGACCGACCGCAGGACTATCGAAGTGGATGCCGAGGTCGCCTGGGCCGGGACGCCCGCTTTGCCAGGCGGGATCCTCCACGGCGTGATCCTCAACCACATTGCTCCGGAGCACCGCCAGGCCCTCCGGGACTTGCTGCCTGCGACGGGGCCAGTGGGGACCACTGGACTGCGGCTTCATTTGGATCTCCCCATTACGTGCCACCTGAATGGCCAAGGGGCGCCCTGCTTCGAGGGACGGACCGGAGATGTCAGTCGCGAGGGGCTCTTGATTTTCCTCCCCATCGCTCTTGCCCAGGACACGGAACTGGAGATCACCCTGCACACCCACGCTGAGCCGCTCAGGATGCCCGGGAAGATCGTCTGGGCGCGGTCGGCAGAAACTGCGGCTCCCGGTGAACCCATCGCGCACGGGTTCCGGTTCACCTCGCTCCGCTGGTGCAGCCCGCTGATCCTCGCCACGCTCCTCGGGAAGCCCCTTCAAGATCGGCAGCGTTCCTCCCGATCGGCCAAGAAGACACCGGCCCGCTAGTCCTCTTCCCGACCCCCTCTCGCTGGAGACATCGCAAGCTCCACTCGTCCCTCTTGCCAGATACGGCCTCGATCCCCAGAAAACGAAAGGCAATCCCGCGGAACCGCGGGACTGCCTGTTTGGTGGCGGAGGCGTGTGGGAATCTACTCCACCTTGTCAGAAATCCCTGTGTTCTCCAGTAGTTGCGAAACCGTCAAAATCCCGGTCACGGTTCCAGCCACGGTTGCTCCAGAGTCCAAACGCTCCACAGCCGCCCGGAGATGGTCCCCGTCCACCTGGACATATCGCCTCGTGGTGCGGTAGTCCCGATGCCGGGCCAAGGCCATGAGGGTAGGCGTTGAGACGTGCGGGGCCAGCCGGGAAATGAAGGTGTCCCGCAGACAGTGGAACGTGATCTCCTTCGGGAGTTTCGCCTTGGCGACGTACCGGATGAACAGGTCCGACAGCTTCTTCGGCAAGCCCAGGAACACCAGGGGGCTTGTCCGCTCCAGGCCCGCCAGGACCGCCCGGGCCGTGGCGTTGAGTGGGATGCTCTCGGTCTTCCCGGATTTGGGCCGCGTGACCGTCAGACTGGCCCCAGGAAGGTCAATATCCCGCCATGCTTGGTGCCGTAGCTCCCCCAGCCGCAGGCCGGTGTGCAGGGCCAGGGTCACACACTCCCGCCAGTGTCGCCAGCCGCGCTTCCCGGTCGGTAGGAACGTGAACAGCCGGGCCTCTTCGTCCGGTGTCAAGGGCCGGGGCTTCTCATCGGCCTCCTTCTGCCGGTCGCTCCCATGGACGGGGTTGTCCTTCGCCAGCCCCCAGGACACGTGCTTGGAGAAGAGGTGCGACAAGACCGACCGTTCCCGGTTCACTGTCCCGGCGCTCGCTCCCTGGTCACGGCGGAAGGCTTGATACGTCTCCAGGTCAGCCTTGCTGATCTCCGACAGGTACCGGGCCCCGAAGAAGGTCTTTAGGTGGGCCAAGGCTACCACCCGAAACGTGTAGGACCGTGGCCGCTCCTTCTTCGCCCATACCAGGTAGCGGTCAGCCGCGTCCTTGAGTGGAGTAGGCCGCCCCTGCCGCGCCTTGGTGAGACAGTACCCCTCAGTCTTGACCATCACCCGCCGTCGCTGGTACTCGGTCTTCGCCAGCCCCTTGGGGCCGATCCGCTCTTGGTGTTCATGGCCGAAGTTACACGTCCACCGTATCCACCAGACGCCAGAGTGCTGAAACCGTCCCGCTTCTACTCGCCCGCACGTTCGGCACGTGCGTTGCCCTTCCCCTTTCTTCCCGTCCGGGTCCTCCGCATGCTCCCACTGGTGCCGGTAGCAGTTTCCGCCTCGTGCGACAACCTGACGGCGGGTGAAGGTGACTTCTTCGTACATCCCCCGATCCTTCCCACCTTTGCGTGCCATGCTACCTCCCCGCCCGCTTCTTTGTGGGCTTGCCTTCCCCTTCTACCGGGACGCCACGGGCCTTGAGCCACGCAGCCGCCTTTTTGTCGCCCCCACGCGCCGCTTGTTTAATCATTTCGAGAGTCTTTGATTTCGCGTCAGCATCGCCTCTTAGAATCCCCTCACTCAGTATCCTCAGCTTGCGGGTAAGTCGCTTGGTGCGCTTGGGTCCCATCATCGCCCCCCTGCAACCTGCTCGATCAATTTCAAGTTCTCGTCGGCCAACTCCAGTAGGATTCCAAGCTGCTCCTCCTCCGGAAGTTGGCTCGGGTCCATATTCAAGCCCCGGGCACACAAGACGAGTAGGTCTGCATTCCGTCGCAGAGCTACCAGGTCGGTTCCTACCGTTGCTGTCTTCATGCTTCCCCCTTTGGGCTCGCTCGCCCGGTTGTGGGTGCCTGGGATGGTGGTTCAGGAATTCCTAGTCCGCTCTCCTTGCTTTTGGTGTCCGAAGCTCAGGCGAACCACAGGGTAGCGTACTCCAATACATCCGTCCTCGCTCCTCTCGACACGTCTGACTCTCCTTTGATCCGTCTGGCTTGGTGATGAACATCGGCGTCCTCGCGTGCGGCGGGGCCACACGGCGGGGTACGGGTTTCGGGGTTGGGGGCGGTTTCCGCGTCTCAGGCGGAGGTACTGCGACCGCCAGGGCCAAGACAAGTCCGATGAACCATTCACTGTGCATGATGCCTCCCTATGCAGCCTGGGCAAGGGTGGCAGCCCGGCGGAGGATACCTCGGATCACGGCGGGCGTCCACCGCGTCCCGGTCTTCGATCCTGGACCAGGCTACCTCCCCGTCCTGTCTGGCCACGTCCACCTGGGCCTCGATCACGAGTCACCCCCTGTCTCGTCTTGCTGATCTTCCATGAAGAGGTGCTTGGGTTTCCCGCCCCCTCGGACCTTGGTCTTCGGCATGGGTCCGTGTTTCTCTCGCAGGCGTCGGGCCTCAGCCGCGTAGGTGTTGAGTCCTTGAGTCTCGTTGACGAGCTTCAATCCCTCGGTGTGCCAGTGGCGGTAGTCTCTCCCCATCGTCCGGCCACGCTGGGTGTGGCGGTCCAAGGCGAAGTCAGGAACTTCCAACCGCCAGCCCTCCTGGATGCGTTTCCGATACACCATCGTTTGCAGGTCATCCCCCACCCGCGTCTTCGGTGCCCGGCATAGGGCCAGGATTGCGTTGGCCAAAACCATTCTTTCGCTGGTGCCCCGGCTCTTTTCTCGAAGCAGCGCGTACTGATTCCGGAAGACCTCGAAGAGGATCAGAGTTTCCGGGGAGGCCAGGGAGATATCCTCATTGACGATAGCCGTCAGCCGAGTCCAGAGGTAGGTATGGTATCGGGTCTCAAGTTCCGCCGCCCAAAACATGGCGTCCACTTCCATCCCGCGTCGGATGGATTTCTGCATGGCTGACGCGCATTCAAGCAGCGGATAGCCTCCATCGGTCAGCAAGGGTTTCATTTCTTCTCTGCCTGTTTGTGAAGGTGCAGGATGTAGGCACTGACCGTCAGCCCCCGCCGCGTTGCCGCTTCCTGAATCTCGCGCCGGGTTACCTCGTTGATTCTCACATCCAGTTTTCGCGTCTTCCGCAAGACGGCATTCAACGTGTCCCGGTCTGCGCCCTTCATAGCCCTGGCCAGTTCGCCCAGCTTCCGCTCTTGGTTTTTGGTCAACTTCTTCTTTCCCATGGACCTCCTCCTATGCGGCCTTCGCCATGCGGTCAGCCCGCCGAAGAATTCCGCGAACGGTACTGTGGTACCACATCGTCCCGGTCTTCGGTGCGATACCGCGCCGGGTGAGGTTTGAAGCAATCTCCCGGAGAGACGCGCCCCGGCATCGCTGCTGCTGGATGCGTCGTATGGTCTTCTGCTCGCTCGGCACGGGGCTGAGGGTTTTCTTGTCCTTGTTCAAGGCGTGCCCGTAGGGGATTTGAATGCTGATTCGCCGACCCTGTTTCCGCAAGTGCGCCATAGCCATTCGCGTGTTCTCTCCGATAACTTCCCTCGTGAATTGTCCGAAAGCCGCCATCATGTGAAACTGTAACTTGCCCATCGCCGACGTGGTATCAATCCTCTCAGACAAACTCACCAAGTCCGCACCCGCCCGGTTTAATCTCCCAGCGATGTTGCAGCAATCCGACAAGGACCGACTCAGCCTGCTCAGGCTGTAGGCAACCAGAGCCGACTTTCGTTTGCAGACCAGCGAGAGAGCTTCCTGTAGGGCGGGACGATTGTCCTGACGCCTCCCGGAAATTCCTGCATCGGTGTGGACGGAAAGTAACGTGTACCCATTCAACGTCGCCCATGCCTTGATCTTGTCCTGCTGGGCCTTCAAGCTCACTCCTTCCTGTGCCTGCCCCTCGGTGCTGACCCTGATGTATCCGATTGCTGTTTTCATCGTTCCCCCCTTGTAAGGTGTTTTCAGGTCTCCACTTTAACTTCTGAAAGAGGGGTGTCAAGACAAAAAGGTCAAAACACCATATTGGGGTGGACGTGTGGGTTCGGTTATGTCCGGGTCCTGGGGTTTCCTGGGGGGGGGTCTCTCCCCCCCCGGAGGTTCGGGGGGTCCAGGGGGTTGGGGGGGGTCGGGGGGGGTGGGGTCCAAGGGGAATCGGGCCGGGAAGGTGCCTCCAGGGTGGTCAAGGGTGGTGTCCGTGGGAAGTCACAGGGTCCGGGGGTCAGTCCGGGGGGTCCCGATGGAGACGGTCCACACCACCTCGACAACCTGGGACATTAAAACCAGCAATTCAAGCCCCGGCTCCCATGCTCCGCAAACCAGAGCGCCAGGGCCACACACAGCACCAGGTCGTCGTGTTCACCAGAGACCTGATCGTAGGACACCCCTCCTCCGGAGGATTTCTTCTTCTCTTGGATGCTGGTAATCTCCTGTCGGAACGCCGTCCACAATTTCAGCCCTGCCGCACATCGGATGCGCTGGGGGACCGATTCGATCAGGGTAAGCAGGTTGGCAATGAGCCGAACACGCGGCACATGAATCTCTCGCGCACCAACCGTCTTGGGTTCGCCTGCCCCACCCGTAATGATGATCCCGACATGTTCGACCTTCCGCCGGTCCAACTCCTCATGGAACCCCTCGCCCACCCCAGACTGGTCAATGATAATCACGTTGCCTGCGACTTCTGGTCGGCGCGAGAGTTCAACCACCCGATCCGCTACGGTGAACAAGCGCGTCCCCAGCTTCCACCGCTCCAGGTACACGAGTTCGTACACCGTGGGGCTCCCGTGAACCACGCGGAGAATGGCGGTGGCCGAATGGTCCACCTTCTTCCCGATGTCCACGCCGAGGTAAAATGACCGGGTGTCGGGAGCCACCCCAGACGGAGCACGGGAGGCAGGCGGGTTTCCCTCCATGGCTCTCCCACCGGTCGCCGCGATCCGTCGAAGACTGTCGCCGAAATCTGTCTCTGTGAGGTCCACGACTAGCCCTCCTCCAGGAATAGGGGGGAAAGGGTCTCGTCCACCATCGCGTCCACCAACTCCATATCGAAGGCCGTCCCTTCGCGCTGGGTAAATTCGCACAAATATTCCGAGCGGAACCACGAGTCAGGCATCGAGGCTCGTTCCTGGGCCAGAAACTCTTGGGAAATGCGCGGGCATTCGCGGGCGGTGTATTTGACCCGTCGCCACACGTCCCCTCCATGCTCGTGCTCATGATAGAACCAGCCCCGTTGCCCCCAGGGGGTGGAGAGGGCAATCAGCCGCCCGCCACTGACGGCCAGCATGGGGCGGATCGCGTAGTACAGTTCATCGGGCACCCGACTCGCCTCGTCAATAATCACAAGGGAGGGACCGCTGTACCCGCGTATGCTCGAATCGTCCGATCCTGGCAGTGAGACGATGCGGGCCCCGTGGGAAGTTTCCAAGGAAAGAACGCTCTCCTGCCGCAGTCCAACCGGACTCCCCATGCGCCTGTACGCCGCCATGACCTTGCGAAAGAGTTCGCTGCTCTGCCGGAGGGAGGTGGACAGCAGGAGGACGAGGGCCGGATCAGACGCGGGCGAGTAAATCGCTTCATGCAAGGCGACCAGTGCCGAGACAGTGGATTTCCCCGTCTGCCGGGCGCACAGCCATAGCTCCCGCCGTTCTCTCGACCGTAGACATGCGACTTGCCACGGGTCGGGGGCCAGGTCTGTTTGTGCCGCCATGTGAGCGGGATCAACGGCAAGGGCGAGGTCAGTTTCAACGTCCATTGGTGAGTGCCTTTCCTTCGAGCAGGGCCGCTGAGACTGCCGCTCGTGCTTCCGGGAATGAGGCGAGGGCGTTCAAGAGCTTGGTCCGAAGGGTGGTCCACTCGGGAGAGGTGACCAGGGCCACGTTGACAGTCGGCCCATCCTTGAGGTCTCCGAGCAACCGCCCGATTACTTCGAGAGTCTGACGGAGTTCGCGGAGTGCGGAGTGTGCCGCCTTCCAGTTACACGTCGCCTCGGCCCTGGCCAGGGTGTCCTTGGACCGTTGGAGGAGGACTCGCATCTCCCCAAGCACGTTGATGGCCTGTTCCTCCTGGACGGCCTGGTTCGCCGCGACCAAGTCGGTGGCAAGATGGGCATCCCGGTGCCGGAGGAGAGCGGGCGGGGATGTTCCGAATTGTTCCGCGATGTTCCGTAATGCCTGCCCAGTCACCAGGGCAGCATCTATATCTGCCTTGCGGGGATGCTTGCAAATTCGACAGGTTGGTGGCACGTCGCTATCCTCGGCTCAGTGTTCCGTTACGATCTCCCGCACCGCCCCCGGTTACGGCCATGCCCTGGGGTCCACATTCTCCAGCAGCCAGGCCGCCGCCTGCCACCCGCTCCCACCCTTGCCCACCAGGACATGCTCCCGGAGCAGGGCTTCGCAGGTGGCCTTCTCCACAGCGAGGTAGAACTGCCGCTCCAGGGTCAGCGAGGTCGCTGCCCGCCCCGCCTTTATCCATCGAAACCAGGTAACCTTCCCGATCCCAAACGCCCCAGCCGCGACCCGCCACGGTGCTCCGACCTTCACATGCCTGGCCGCTGTCTCGATGAGTTCTGGAGTCAATGCGACTGGCCTGCCGGTACTGTCCTCATCACCCTGGACCGGCAGCTTTTTCTTCGACATGACGGTTTCCTCGCCGTTCTTGAACACCACGATTTGCCGTTTCAGGGGTACTGGCCCGAGCAGTTTCGCGTGGGGAACGACCAGTCCAGATCAGGTGCTTCCAAAGCTCCCGCCTGGAAATCTTTGAAACGAGTTCCCGGCTCACGCCCAGCCGAGCGGCGACGTGGGACTGCGGCACCCCAAGGTCCAGGTCCTCTAGAATTGCCAACACGGTTGCCTCATCCAGCCGCGCTCGCCCGTTCCGACTACCCTGGACGGCTGGTTGAGGAAGGCCGCGCCGTGATCCCCTGGTGACCCGCACGTCAGGCCGCCCTTACTCCGGCACCTGCTCACCCGTGAGGTCTCGATACTCCCGGAGGAGGTCCGCAAGCACCTGCTCCGATTGTCTCACCGCATCCCGGACTGCCCGTGCCTGCTGCTCGATTTCCAGAGCCTTCCTCTCCCGCTGCTGAATCACATCACGCTGGCCGGTCAATGCCTCGGACCTGATCCACGCGGCCCGCCCTTCCAGCGTTCGAAGGTGATCGTATGCCTTCCGCTCATGCATTTCCGCTTCACCGATTCTGCTGGCGAGGTTCTGGCGGAGTTGCTTCAGGGCGACCACCTTCTGCTGAGCGGCGACCAGGGCGTCTGTAGCCGACTTCACTTCATCCAGGGTCCTGGCGGTCCGCACAGCGTCTTGGTGCTCCTGCACTGACTTTTCCGCCGCTGCCAACTCCCGCTCGATAGACTGACGTTCCTGAACACGCTGGGTGACCAGGTTGTGAGCTTCACCGGCAATACGGCGGGCCTCCTCGATCTTGGAAACGGTCTGTGTGGCTGTCGGTGTCATGGCTCGATCTCCTTTCGATTTCAATTGTTGGTTGACAAGCTCGCTCCAATAAAGAGAATCAGCATCCTCGAAATAAGGCACCTTCGACAGAAGGTGCCACTCTCAACCACGAGTAGTTTGGCTACTGCTCCGCACGATGAGCACGGCACGGCGGTCTTGGCGCTGGGGGTCACTCGCCCTGCCTCTTGGGGCCCGGGTGTAAGCTCATCTTCGCCTCACAGCCAGTTCGTAAGCCGTGCCGCCGGTGGTTGGAACGGGAAAGTTGAATGGGTTTCCCTGCGTTAATGCGTTCGAGTTCTTCTTCGGTAATAGAGAGAAAGCGTTCGAGGTCCGGGTGTTCTCTCATCTCTCTTTTGCATCGCGGGCAGGCGACCAGCCAGGGCTCCTGGGTGATGGGAATTGCCGCCGTCCCGCGAGACAGGCAATGGAAGCAACTGAACACCACGAGACGTTCGCCGGGTCTCAATGGAGCAGCGTGGTATACGAGTGGCAGGGGTCCGTCAGCTTCCATGGCTACCGCCTCCCTCTCGGTGACGACAGCGCCCGGTCCAGGACGATACCGTGCCGCTGGATCATGGCGGCCGTCTTCACCGTGCTGGCGGGGCGCAGGGTCAGCCTCGCGCCACACCCGGGGCAGCACAGCGACTTACCCGGGGAGTCGGTGCGAAACTTGGCCCGGCAGCGAGGACAGTGATTCGTCGGAGAGTGCAGGGTGTGCAGCTTGGTTCCGGGTCGCGGGGCGCTGGGGTCTCGAAAGTTCGGCATGTTCAATCCTCCTTCTGCTTTGGGGTTTTTCGTCCCTGAATCGGGACGCGGGAAATCCCGCTCTTAAGGTAGCAAGCAGGGCAGAGCCCCCAGAGTTTGGCCTCTGGCTCTAGCTGGGCCTGGCACCCATCACAAAGATCAAAGCGGGTGAAGACCAGATCGAGGGTCATGTCGAACACCTTGGACATGCGGGATTGCCGCGCCACGTAGCCCCGCAGACCGTACACCTACGCGACGTGGGGGTGGGGGCCTTGGCCTTGAGGTCCGCGACGATCTGCGAGATTGTCCGCAGGCTTTGGATCATCGCGGCTGTTCCTGTGCGACGGACTTTGATTGCTGCATCCGCGCCAGCCGGTCCACAGAGTCTTCGGGCGCATCGTCAAAGGTCATGAGGTGGACCGCGCCGGATCGGATGTACCCGATCAGGCAGTCAGCCAGGAAGAGGTTGACGGGCTCCCTGGAATCACGCACGGCTCGGAGGATCGTTGAAAGCCTGGGTCCCATAGCCGCCTCCTCATACGACGTTGAAGTTCCGCTTCACGTCCGGGTGCGCCAGCCGCCAGGCGGCCAGCCACGCCTCGGCTGCGGGGTGACTCATCAGCCGGTTGATCTCCCCGCGCATGGCGTCGGCCTGTTCGTGGGTCAAAGTCTCATCATTCGCCCCGCTCCATGTGGTCAAGAGGCTCCACAGCCGGGCGCGAGGGTCGGAGGGTAGCCCGGTCAGGGGGTCGGACGTGGCCCGGGGTGGGGTAGCCGGTGTGGGAGCCGCTGTTGGTCGGTCAACCAAGGCCGCCAGCGCCGGGTTGTCTGAGGTGAAAAGTAGCTCCCGCAGGATCGCGTTTTCCATGTAGTTCCCTCCCTTCACTGACCCCCCCCCACTCCCTACATACAAACTACATAACTACATTCGGGACAGCAAACCGTGTTCTGGCAACAAGTTACGCGATGTAGATTTCTGGTGTATGTAGTTATGTAGATCATTCCTGGGGAGGCCCGTACCGATTTTCGATTGCCTCAAGTTGTGCGCGGGTGATCCGGTAGAACACCCCGTCCTTGTCCCGGTCGCCTGGTCTCGGTGGTTTCTCGAAGCCGTTCCGCTTGAGGAGGTGGCCTGCCCAATGCGAGGTCACGTGGTCCCGATGGAGCCTTGCCTTGAGCCCGTCCACGAGTTCTGCCGGGTGCAGCCGGATCTCCTCCGCCACCCCCAGCTTCTCCCGCAGCTCACCGACCAACGCCCCGGCCTCTTCGGAGGGGTGGTCCCGGTCGTCTGTCTGCCTCCTTGCGGCTGTCCGAATAGTCTCGGTCAGCCCGAACAGGCCGCCGCTCTCGCTGTCGGCCAGATGCGCCAGGATCAGCAGGGGTCGCCAGAGCTGCCGTTCACGCGCCACGAGCCATTGGGGGTCCGGGAGCGTTTCCCAGGTTTGCGCCACATCCCGGAACCGCTCCAGGGTCAATCGGTGGAGGAGGTCCCGAACGGCTTGGAATTCCGGGGCGTCCGGATTCACGTCCAGGTTGAGCTTTGCTCGGTGAGTCCCACGGACCATCACGAGGGAAATGCAACGGCTCTCGGTTATTCCTTTCAGACCGCGTACACCACCAAGGGTCATGGGGGAATACACCTCGAAGGTTTTTAGCTCGTGAGTGTCGCCAACGCAGCGGTCCGCAACCCCTCCACGAAGATACCCCTCATTGGTCACTGCCAGGAGGGTGGCCCGCTGTTCGTCATCAATATGTTCAGCTTCGCTCACGCAGTACGTGGGCCGAAAAGATTCAATGAGCCGGAAAAGCACGGGTCCGGTTGGGACGATGCGGTAGAGCCCGTTCCACGCCAGCCCCGCGACAATCTGTTGTGCCTTTGATTTCCCGCTGCCAGCCTCGCCAGTGAAGTACAGCCGACCGAACGCTGGGAAAAGCTGGTGGAAATAGGTCCCCAGGGTCCACGCGGTCAAGGTCGCCACTGTCGCGTCTGGAATTTCCATCAGGCGCATGAACAGTGCCCGGACCGTGGCGGCTGCCAAGGCGAAGGATGCTGGCGCTCCATCCCCCCTGAGCCATGCTGTTCGATCGTCTGCGGACCAACGGTTGACCAACGATTTATGGCTGAGTGCCGGGGTTGTCAGAATGGATTTCAGCGCCTCGGCGGGGTATTCCTTTCGGTCGGACGTGATGATCTTGGACACCAACGCCTCTGAACCTGGTTCAATGATACCCAGGCTCGCAAAACCTTCTTCGAAGTGGATGGCCGGGTGCATCCGCCGTCCCACCAGCGTAGCAGGGAGCGGTTGACTCGCCTTCGCCTCACGGGCCCTGGCCCTCTCCTGTTCTCGAAACGGGCGGAAGGCTGGGTGCCCCAGGGTGACTGCCTTCTCCACCAGCCGCCGAAAGGCCGCCGGGCTCTTGACCACCAAATAGTCGTCTGCCCCGGTCTTCGGCTGGCCGTCCAGCGTCGGAAGCTTGATGATGAAAACGGGAGCGCCCCGGGCTTCAAGCAGGCGGGCGAAACGGTACACGGCCAGGTTGACGCTATTGTTCTGCCAGGCGTCGGAGTCGGGCACGAGGTACACAATCCGCCCGGTCCAGGTGATCGCCTCCAAGTCGGGGATCAGCTCGTCGGGCGGTAGCTCTTTCTCCCGAAAGTTCCAGACGCCGCCCAAGGCAACCGCTGGGAAGTCGGCCTGCGTGAGGGCTAGAGCCTTAACCTCCCCCTCGATGATGAAGATGCAGGTCCCGGGGTCCGTCAGCACTTCCCGCACACCGGCTGGGACGTAGAGCCGAACAGGTGAGCCGTTGGGCTGGCCGAATTTCTGCTCCTTCCCGTCGCCGTCCGA
>CAZNWB010000012.1:32932-48986 GCA_964576535.1 uncultured bacterium
TCGTCAGTGGGGATCGGCGGGAGCAGCCGCACGCGGGAGAAGCCGTCGCAACCCTCATAGGGGATCAGCAGGCCGGAGGTCCCGTCCGGTACACGCCGTCCTGCGAGACGTGCGAGGTCCTGGGGGCGTGCGGAGTGCAGCTCATTCGCCGTGATGGTCTCAGGCGTGATGCCACGGGCTTGGAGGTACGCCGATTGCGCCGGGTGTAGCGCCGTGTCGGTCACGGCCGGGCTCATCGCTCGCCGCCGGTCGGTCGGAGGGCGGGGCGCTCCTCGATCAGCTTGAGCAGATCGCTCTTGCGAAATCGAAGACTGCCGCCAATGCGGACAGAAGCGATTTCCCGGCGGTGGACTTTGGTGTAGAGGGTCGAAACTTTCCAGCGGGTGAATTCCGAAGCTTCTTTGATCGTCAACAGCGATATTTCTGTGAGTGGCTTCGACATCTCCTTCTCCCCGCCGGGTGCGGGCAATAAAAAACCGCCACCCGACCTTCTAGGTCAAGTGGCGGCTCGCCGTTCCGCCTCCCTCCGGTGGAGGGCTCCCCCTGCACTCAAGCACAAGGGGTGTGGGCGTATTCGATTGCTCGTGATCCTACTTCATATTTCCCCGGCTGTCAATCCACTTCGCGGCGCGTTCGAGTTCTCCCATCGTGATTTTGCTTTTCGAGAGTCGCTTGTACCAGTCCTCGCCTGTACGCCGTCCCCAGTTCTGCCGCGCCTTCTCCATGATCTTCGCCGCCACATCGGGCGGGAGAATGTCGCGCACCGTGGCCGTCTCCGGGTGGCCCTTGCTGTACTTCAAGATCGCCTCCAGCAATCCAGCATCCCGGAGGGCCTTCGACAAAATCATTGGCAGCCGGACAGCATCCCGAATGGCCCGCTCCTTGTGCGTGCGGGCGATGCGCTCTCGTTTGTCCTGGTCCAGTTTCCGACTCATTCTGCCCGTACCCGTATGGGGTTCAAGTTGCCTGTTGGTGGTATAAATTTGTCAGACCAAAGGTCACGGTTCCAGTCACGGTTGCACACCCAAAAATACCCCAAAATCCCCAAAAGTACCAAACAAATCTTTTTCACGTAAGCTCTTGAAAAATAAGGCAACCCCTGGAATTCAAAGGGTTGCCTTGTTTGGTGGCGGAGGCGTGTGGGAATCGAACCCACCTAGCACGGGTTAGGCGCCACGCTGGTTTTGAAGACCAGGAGGGCCACCAGGCCCAATCCGCCTCCGTGATCGTTCGGGGACGCACAAAGCACATCGGCGGCAGGTCGGGGAACCGCCGCCGATGTCACTCTGGAAGATACTCAAGGGACTTGCGGATGTCCAGCCAATTTCCGTGCGGCCGCGCCCGGGAAGGCCCGGCACGACCTGATCCGGCTCAGGGCTTCTGTTCCGGCGGGGGAGGAGAGAGCTTGGCCTGCACGAACCCGGCAATGAGTTTCTTCCCCTCGGCATCGAGATTCATGAACTTGATCCCCATCCCGGATGGGAACGAACTGCGGCTGGGCTGGGGGTTGGTCCAGACCACGAGGCCGTGAAGGTTGAAGACGCGCGCAATCCCGGGGAGGGTGAAGCGAAGGTGCACCGTCTGGTTCAAAGGGAGAGGCTCCCTCGTCTTGATGAATATCCCGCCCCCGCTGATGTTCACGGTGTAGGCAGTCAGGAATTCTTGGGCCGACCGGTAATGCACCTCCAGCTCGGCCGGGGCTCTCGGATCCGCACGCATGTCCTCCATCCCCGTGGCCTCTTCCCCCTCTCCAAAATCAGTGGGTGTTGGGCGAGTTGACGTGAGCAGGCAACCCGGTATCCAACGGACGTCGGCCGCTCATGATCTCTGGTCCGGCGTCGGCGCAGGTGTCATGGTCCTGACGAAGTCTGAGAGCAGTGCCCGGGCCTCCGGATCGAGATCCTCGAGCTTGATGCCCATGCCCGCGGGCAGCGCGCTGCGACTGGAGGGTGGGTTGCCCCAGACCACGGTTCCATTGCACTCGAACTTGTGGGTGATCCCGGGGAGGGTAAACCGCATCCGAACAACCTGGTTCAGGGCCAGGGGATGCTGGGTCCGCACGAAGATCCCGCCCCCGCTGACGTTGCGAGCATAGGCGGACAGGAATTCCTGCGCCGTCCGGTAGTGGACCTCAACATCCACCTCGACCCTGGGCTCGCCCCGGCGTTCCCGCATCCGTCTCCCCTTCTCTGGAGTCGTCGGGATTCCACTCCCCGGCGGCACGCTATCAAACGACTCAGAGGAACACAACAGAAAATCTGGACACCGGCCCACGTTGCGCTCGGAGCGGCTTCCGGGTATCATGCGCCGGCCGCACCGGCCCGCATCATTCCCGAATGCGCGGCGCGCATTCGTGGATGGCGCCCACGGGGCCGCCCGTATCCTCTGCCGCTGGGTACCCTGCCATGGCCGGGGGTGCGGCCTCGGATACGGCGGGGCTAAGCCGCCTCTGGCGCCCGGAGGGCGGATTATTCGTGACATCCACACGGTGTTTGACGGGCTCCGAGGCAAAACGGGCGCACACGAATCATCCGGCTTAGGAGGCAGGATGCTCACTCAGATCTCGGGGATCCGCGTCGGCCACGCCGGTGACACCGAGGGCTGCACCGGCTGCACCGTCATCCTCTGCCCCGAGGGCACGGTGGGTGGCGTGGAGGTCCGGGGCTCCGCGGCCGGCACCCGGGAGCTGGACGCCCTCTCGCCCTTCCATCTCGTGCCTCACGTCCACGCGGTCCTGCTGGCGGGCGGGTCCGCCTTTGGATTGGATGCCGGCGGCGGCGTGATGCGGTTCCTGGAGGAGCGGGGCGTAGGCTTCGATGTGCAGGTCACGCGGGTTCCCATCGTCCCCACCGCAATCCTCTTCGATCTGCGCCTGGGCAGTTCCCGCGTGCGACCGGACGCCCCCATGGCCTATGCCGCCTGCCAGCAAGCTGCGGCCGGTCCAGTCGCCGAGGGCTCCGTCGGGGCCGGGACCGGCGCCACCCTGGGAAAGCTCTTCGGGATCGGCCAGGCCATGAAGTCCGGCCTGGGTACGGCCAGCGTGGAGTGTCCCGGGGGGGTACAGGTCGCGGCCCTGGCGGTGGTGAACGCCTTCGGCGATGTTCGGGATCCGGCGACCGGGCGTCTTCTGGCCGGGGCCAGAGAATCCCCCGAGAGCGACCGCCTCGTGGACACCGCAGCGGCCATGCGGCGGGGTGTCGTTCGCCGTGGCTATGACAGAGAGAACACGACCCTGGCCGTCGTGGCGACGAACGCTCGCATGACCAAGGTCCAGGCGACCACGATGGCCCAGATGGCGCACCAGGGCCTGGTGCGGACCATTGTCCCCGTGAATACCAGCCTGGACGGCGATCTGGTGATCGGCCTCGCGACCGGTTCGGCCGAAGGCGGGGTCGAGGCAGATCTCAACGCGATCGGCCTCGCGGCCGCCGATGCCGTTGCCGAAGCGATCATCCGGGGTGTGAAGACGGCGACATCCCTGGGCGGGCTTCCCGCCTGGAGGGACCTCCGGGCATAGCCCGCGCTCTCGACGGGGTGTCAGCCAGCGGGAGGATCTGAAGGGCAGAACGGAGCGGGATCTCTGGGAGGTTCGACGGGCTCTCGGGAAGATTGGCCGGACGGGAACAGGAAAGCCGCAGCCCCGGCCGGGGCAGAGGAGTGGCTTACCCCTTCCCCTGTTTGGAATCCGTCTCTTTCTTCGGCGTCACGTCAATGGCATCCTTGCCCGTCACGGAATCCTTGAAGCCTCGAATCGCCTTCCCCAGACCACTGCCGATGTCCCCCAGGCGATTCGCGCCGAAGATCAAGAGGATGATCACCAGGATAATAAGCAGTTCCGGGAGTCCCAGGCCGAACATATCGAATCTCCTTTGCTATCTTCCCAACAGTCGGGCCTAGCATCCCCCCCCGCCCATACCATGTCAATTGAAAACTGACAACTGACAACCGGTCAATTTTGCGTTGTCGGTTGTCCGTTGTCCGTTTTTCATTGATGTCTATTTATATGGTAGCCGCTCGTCCCCCTGCCGCCGGGTGATCCGGACGTCGTCCAGGTGCTCCAGGAACGGGATGGCGTACTTTCGCGACACACCGAAGAGGTCCTTCATCGTCCCCACATTGATGCGCGGTTGCGTCCGGAAATGGGCCAGGACCCGCTCGCGCAGTTCCTGGTAGGGCTCCCGGTGCAGGAAGAGGTCCTCCTTGATCTTGACCAGCACCCCGTCGTCCACCATCCGGCGGAAGACCGCCTGGGCCAGCTTCCGGTCGGCTTGGAGGCCAGCAAGCACCCCGTCGGGCGTTGACGGTTGAAAGCCGGCCCCGCGGTAGGCCGCCTCGATCTTCGCCTTCAGCGCTTCTTCGGCCGCGGACAGCGTCGGGTGGTGCGTCCCCAGGCGGACCTTGTCCCGCTCCACCGCGATCCGATTGTCCCCGGTCAGGCGCGTCAGCATCCAGCCGAAGGTCGCGGCGGTCAGTTGCGGCGGCAGCTTGCGGCGCAGCTCTTCCTTGGCCAGCCCGTCCTTCAGCGGCTCCCTGGCGTGAAATTCCGCCAGGCGCGCCAGGATCTCCGTCTCCAGCAGGGCGACCCGTTCCGCGTGGAGGGCGCCACCTTCCCCCTTCGCTCCGACGAGAACGGCCGTGCCCCTCGCCGTGAGCTCCCGCAGGCTCTCGGCCACCGTCGCGGCGTCCAGATCGCTCCGCCCGCGCAGCTCCTCGCTGCTGACGGGGGCGAATCCCGCCGCCAGGAGGTGTCGTTCCATCCGCTCCGTGGCACTCCCCCGTTCCAGGACGCGCAGGTGCTCGACCATCTTGGCGCGGGGGCGCCGCTCTCGGGGCGGGTTCGGATCCAGGATGGCCCCTCCGCCGATGGTGATGGCCGGGGAGTAGCTCCGGACGACGTAGCGATCCTGGGGCAGCGCGGCCGACGGCGACTCCAGCCTCAGATGCACGTAGGTCTCCTCGCCCGGCTGCAGCTCCTCTCGATCCAGCAGGACCACCCGGGCCAGCCGCTCGCTGGTCCCGAGGTGGAAGCGGACTCGGGTGCGATTGGTGAGCGGGCGGGGCGCATCCGGCAGCAGGGAGAGCATCGCATCCAAGCCCTGCGACGGGCGAAGCGTCCCGGGCAGGCACAGAAGGTCTCCCCGCTCAATCTGCGAGACCTCCAGCCCGGGCAGGTTGACGGCCGTCCGCTGGCCGGCCACGGCCCGCTCCACCGTCTGGCCGTGCACCTGGAGGCGCCGCACGCGGGAGCGGAGGTCTGCGGGCAGGATCGCCACGTCGTCTCCGACCGTCAGGCTCCCCGCCCACAGCGTCCCCGTGACCACGGTCCCGAATCCCTTGATGGTGAAGACCCGATCGACGGGCAGCCGCAGGATCCCGTCGGTCCGCTTGGGTTCCGCGGCCGCGGCCTGGGCCTGGATCGCCGCGAGCAGGTCGGGCAATCCCCGCCCCGTCGTGGCGGAGCACGGGACCACCGGGCAGCCGTCCAGAAACGTGCCCTTCAGCGTCCCGACGATCTCCGCCCGGACCATCTCCAGCCACTCGCCGTCCACCAAATCGGCCTTGGTCAGGGCCACCAGCCCCCGCTTCACCCGCAGGAGCTCGCAAATGTGCAGGTGCTCCCGCGTCTGCGGCATCACCCCCTCGTCGGCCGCGATGACCAGGATCACTAGGTCGATGCCGCCCACGCCCGCCAGCATGGTCTTGACGAAGCGTTCGTGGCCCGGCACGTCCACGATGCCGGCCATTGTCCCGTCGGCCAGCGCAAGAGAGGCGAAGCCAAGCTCGATGGAGATCCCCCGCTCCTTCTCCTCTTTCAGGCGGTCGGTATCGATGCCGGTCAGGGCCTTGACCAGGGTCGTCTTGCCATGGTCGATGTGGCCGGCCGTACCGATGATCACGTGGCGCATGCCTGCCTCTCCCGCTCGCGTTCGTCACTATACCCCGGCGCCCGGGACGAAACAAGCCATCCTGTGGACCTTTGCCCGCGCCCCCCTTGACGGCAGCACGCCGTCCGACCTATCCTCCGGCCAGGAGGAGGCACAGGAGGTTGCATGTCCGCCACCGACTTGGCCCGCGTCGTTATCACGGACTGCGATCACGGGACCATCGCTATCGAGCAGGAGATCCTGGGCGATCTCGCTCACATCGAGCTGCACCAGCGAAACGACGAGGCGGGTCTGCTCGCGCTCTGCCCGGACGCGGACGGCATCATCACCCAGTACGGGGCCTTCACCCGCCGGGTGGTGCAGGCGCTCCGGCGATGCCGGGTCATCTCCCGGTACGGCGTGGGCGTGGACACCATTGACCTCGCGGCTGCCACGGAGCAGGGGATCATCGTGGCCTTCGTGCCCGACTATGGAACGGACGAGGTCAGCAATCATGCCGCCGCGCTCATCCTGGCGCTGCACCGCCGCGTCCTCCCCCTGGATCGTGGGGTCAGGACCGGGCACTGGGATTTCCGCCTGGGCACCCCCATCCAGCGCCTGACGAAACAAACGCTGGGCGTCATCGGCCTCGGCCGGATCGGAACCGCCCTGGCCGCGAAGATGCGCGCCTTCGGCCTCGCGGTCATCGCCGCCGACCCCTACCGGACGGACTGGCCGTCCTGGGTCGGCCGGGTCCCCCTGGACGAACTGTTGCAGGCCTCGGACATCATTTCCCTCCACTGCCCGCTGACGGCCGAGACGCGCCACCTGATCAACGCCACCGCGCTCCGAAAGATGAAACCCACGGCCATCCTCGTGAACACCGCGCGGGGCGGGGTGGTGGACACCGAGGCCGTCCTCCAGGCCCTGCGCGAGCGATGGATCGCCGGGGCCGCCCTGGATGTCCAGGCGGCGGAACCGATGCCCGCCACCCATCCCCTGGCGGGCCTGGACAACGTGATCCTGACACCCCATGCCGCCTGGTACTCCGAGGATTCGGTCGTCGAGTGCAAGCGCAAGACCGCCCTGGCGGTCCGCCGGGTCTTGGAGGGACAGATCCCGGCCGCGGTGGCCAATCCGGAGGTCCTGAACCGACCGCCGTGGGCGGCGGCCCGGTGAACCCCGATCCAAAAAGCGAGGCAGGGCCGGCAGCCTCCCCACCATCATCCTCTACCAGTTCCTGAGGCGGTTCTACGTCGAAGGCCTCGCCCGGGGCGCCGTCAATGGCTGAATCTGGCCAGATGCGGCAATTGGAGAGGGAGAATTCGTACTTGAAGCGCAGATCGCCTTGGTGTATACAATGTATAAACGGAGGAGGCTGATATGACTACGGTGGTCAGGAAGTGGGGCAATAGTATCGGGATCCGCCTGCCCAAGACACTGGCTCAGGAAGTGGAAATCAGCGAAGGCGCGTCAGTGATCATTGAGGCAAGGGACGGGCGAATCATTATCACGCCAGCCCGCAGGCATCGCTACCAGCTTGCAGATCTGGTAGGTCACATCACCCCGAAAAACCGGCACGAAGCCATTGCGACTGGTGAACCTCGCGGCAAGGAAGCCTGGTAATGGCCCCCGCTTTCGTTCCTAATCGAGGAGACGTGGTCTGGCTAGAGTTCACCCCGCAGGCTGGCCACGAGCAGGCTGGGCATCGCCCGGCCCTGGTTCTCTCGCCCCGCTCCTACAACGCGGCGGCCGGATTGGCAGTGTTCTGTCCCGTCACCAGCCGAGTGAAAGGCTATCCGTTCGAGGTGCTCCTGCCCGCAGGTGCTGCAGTGCAGGGGGTGGTCCTGGCCGACCAGATCAAGAGTCTGGACTGGCGCGCCCGCAAAGCCAAGCTCATTAGCAGGGCACCGGAAGAAGTAATCGCTGACGTCCTCGCCAAGGCCCGGACCCTGCTGGATTGAACTAGCGGGACGAGCGGTCAGGGGTTTTCGCCCGCGCGCCCTGTGCCTCGGCTGGCTGTACTTCTCCCTGTGGCGGTCTCGCCAGCGCACCCACATGCGCGTGAAATCGCCAGAGGATGTCCTCCTGCCCGCACCGATGAGGCAAAGGACGATGATCGATGGCTTTACCCGAGCAAGGGCAGGCCCTGGGAATTGACGTCGGTTACAGCTCCACACGAGAGACCACTGGGTTTTGTGCTGTCTCGTGCTTAGGGGACGTCTCGTGCTTAGGGGACGTAGTTCACTTATTTCACTTATTTTCTGACCCCCCTCTGTCTTCGTCCCATGACCTCCTGCCATCCCGCGGTACTCGGGGGCATGCCAAGGTATTCGAAGAGACCTGTGACTGGCTCTACTTACGACCTGGAATTGAGAAGGAGAAGGATTTCTCGCTCGAGCTTCTGCCTGCGCGCCAGGCAAACAGTTGAATAAGTGAACTACGTCCCCTTTTCGTCCCCTTTTCCGTACTGGCATCAGCGATTCGCCGGCCGTGGCGACCGGACTCTGTGAATCCGCCCGAGCCGATTTTCATCCCTGGCCTGGTGGGCGGCTCGCCTCAGGCCGCGCCTCCCACCCGTCCGAAGGATCTGGAAAGGCGTTGGGGTTATACACGGGTTGGCGTCGCTGCGGGAGGTTAGCCGCCCAGGTAGAGGCGCTTGACCTCGGGATCGCTGAGGAGGGTCTGGCCGGTCCCCTCGAAGCGGTTCTGGCCGAGTTCGAGGACATAGCCCCTGTCCGCCACCGACAAGGCCTTGGCGGCATTCTGCTCCACCACCATCATCGTATAGCCGGCCAACTTCATCTCCAGGAGCTTGTCGAAGATCAGGGTCACGAACTTCGGCGCCAGCCCGAGGGAAGGTTCATCCAGGAGGATCAGCTTGGGCGAGGTCATGAGCGCCCGGCCGAGGGCCAGCATTTGCTGCTCGCCGCCGCTCAGGCTGCCCGCGAGCTGCCGCTTGCGTTGTTCCAGGATCGGAAAGAGCCTGTACACCCGTTCCAGCGACTCCCGGACTCGCGCGCGGTCGGTCTCGATGTAGGCCCCCATCTCCAGATTCTCCAGCACCGTCATCTGCGGAAACACGATCCGTCCCTGGGGGACATAGGCCAGCCCGAGACGGACCGCCTGGTAGGGAGGGAGTCCCGTGATATCGCTCCCGTCAAAGAGGATCCGGCCGGACCGCGGGTGCAGGAGGCCGACGATCGTCTTGAAGGCGGTGGACTTCCCGGCGCCATTGGGACCGATGACGCTGACAATCTCCTGGGGGCGCACCACGAGGCTGACCCCGTGGAGGATCTCCAGCTTCCCGTAACCGGCCCGGACATCTTCCAGCTTGAGCAGAAACCCGTCACCGCCCAAAGTAGGCCTCCACCACGCGCTCGTCCCCCTGGATCGCCTCCGGGGGGCCTTCGGCGATCTTCTCCCCGTAGTCGAGGACGAAGATCCTTTCGCACAGCCCCATGACGACCTTCATATCGTGCTCCACGATGAGAATGGTCTTGCCTCGGTCCCGCAGGGACGCGATGGCCGCCAGCAGCTCGTTCAGGAGCGTGCGGTTCACCCCGGCCGCGGGCTCGTCCAGGAGGATCAGCTCGGGATCCGTCATCAGCACCCGGCTGAACTCGAGGAGCTTCTGCTGCCCGTAAGACAGGTTCCCCGCGTACTCGTTGTGGAGCCGGTCGAGGGTGACGAAGCGGAGCAGGTCCATGGCCTTGCGCCGGGCGACCTCAAACGGCTCCTGCGTCACCACCAGGAGATTTTCCAGGGTGGTCAACTCGGGGAAGACCCGGATGATCTGGAAGGTGCGCCCGATACCGATGTGGGCAATCTGGTGCGGCTTCAACCCGTCGATCCGCCGCCCCTTGAAGAGGACCTGCCCCTCGTCCCGTCGTTCCAGGCCGGTGATGCAGTTGAACAGGGTCGTCTTACCCGAGCCGTTGGGACCGATGAGACCGTAGATCTTTCCCGGGACGAGGACGAGCGAGCATCTGTTGACCGCGATCACGCCGCCGAAGCGCTTGGTGAGGTCCCGGACCTCAAGGAGGTGCCCGTCTCGCATATTATTATATGAACCGCGGGAGCCGGTACCGCTCCTGGAGGATGCCCAGGATTCCCTTGGGCATCAGGAGGACCACGACCACGATGATCGCGCCGAAGAGGACCTGGTGCAGGTAGAGAAACCGGGCCCAGATCATTTCCTGCAAGAGGAAGAGGGAGGCCGCCCCCAGCACCGGCCCCCAAACGGTCCCCTTGCCCCCGAAGAGGGCCATCACGATCATGGTGATGGTCGTGAGGAGCGGAAACACGCTGATGGGCTCGATATACCCCTGGTCCCGGGCGTAAAGGCCCCCCACCACCCCCGGCATGAAGGCCGAGAGCAGGAACGCGTACAGCTTGTAGCGGGCGGTGTCAATGCCCAGTGCCTCGGCCGCGATCTCGTCCTCGCGGATCGTCATGAAGCGGAGGCCCACACGCGAGGTGATGATGCTGTACGCAACGGCGGTGACCGCCAGGGCCGCGAGCCCCATGGCGTAGTAGATCTGCCGGCTGGCATGCAACGTGGGAAGCGAAAGCCCCGATCCCCCGCCCGTCAGGCCCTCGAAATACGAGACCAGGACGCGCATCACCTCGTTGAGGCCAAGCATGGCGATGGCGAAGTAGGGCCCCTTCAGTCGCAGGCACGGATAGCCGATGATCAGCGCCAGAATGACCGCCGCCACCCCACCCATGACAGAGGCGGGGACCCAGTGCCAGGCTTGCTTCGTGACCAGGATCGCCGCGGCATACGCCCCGGTGCCAAAGAAGGCCACATGGCCGAAGGAGACATAGCCGGTCAGCCCGGAGATGAGATTCCAGCTCTGGGCCAGGGCCACCCACATGAAGAGCTGGAGCATGAACTGGATCCCGTAGCCGGTGGCCACCATCGGGTAGAGGGCAAGGAGGAGGAGCCCGATGGCGAGCGCGGCGAGGATCGCCCACCTCATGTCCGGCGCCCTCCCAGAAGCCCCGTGGGACGCAGCAGGAGCACCAGCACCAGAAGCACGTAGGCAACCGCCTCGGAAACCTGGGTGGTCAGGAAAAGAGACGAGAGCTGCTCCACGAGCCCCAGGAGCATCCCCCCGAGGAGCGCGCCCGGGTAGTTGCCCGCCCCACCCAGGACGATCACCAGGAATGATTTGAACGTGTAGACCGTTCCCATCTCCGGCTGGATAGCGACTATCACCGCCACCAGGCTCCCGCCGGCTGCCGCCAGGGCCGAGGCGATGCCAAAGGAGTAGAGATGGATGCGCTGGACGTTGATCCCACAGACCATGGCGACGTCGCTCGACTGGGAGGTGGCGCGGATCGCCTTGCCGAGCTTGGTCCTTTGCAGAAACCAGTAGGCGATGGCCGTGATGGCGACCGCGAACGCGAAGGCGACGAGGCGGGACTTGGACAGTGCGAAGGGTCCCACCAGGAAAGCACCCGTCAGGAACTCGACCGAGCGCACGTCCGAGCTAAAGGCAAGCTGGGCTATGTTCACGAGGGCGATGGAGATCCCGAAGGTGAGGAGCAGGGAGGAAAGCTCCGGCGCGTCCACGACCCGGGTCACCAGCGTCCGCTGGAGGAGCATGCCGAGGAGGAACATCAACGGCAAGGAGACAAGGAGCGACACGAAGGGGTTGATCCCAAGGAGGCGGAACCACCAGAAGGTGGTGTAGGCTCCCAGCATCAGGATCGTGCCGTGCGCGATGTTGATGACCCGCATGACCCCGTAGATCAGGGCCAGGCCCAGGGCCACCATGGAGTAGAGCGCGCCTGCCAGGAGGCCCGAGATGATTACCTGGCCGACCATGGTGGGGGTAATGATGACGTTCACGCGCCCTCCAGAAAGTACGGGCGCCCGCCGGAGTCCCGGCGGGCGCCGTCCGCACGTCTCACGTTACCAGCCCACTCGCCTACCGCTGGTTCCACGGAGGCGTCGGGAACCGCGCCTTGCCCACGGCCAGCTCGTCCGGCCAGACGATCACCTTCCTGCTTTCCTGCCACTGGAACATGACCATCTTGTGGGAGACCTGGAAACCGTCCGCATCCACCTTGAAGCCGCCGTACACGGTGTTCATATCAATCTTCAGAATGGCTTCCCGGAGCTTCTCGCCGTCCAGGGAGCCCGCACGCTTGATGGCCTCCACCAGCACCTGGCAGCCCCCGTAGCCTCCGGCGGAGTGGTAGGAGATATCTACACCGGGATACTCCATGCTGTGGGCCTGGAGGAACTGCTTGGCCCCGGGGTACGGAAGCTCCGCCTCCCACTGGGTGGCGCCGTATACGTACTCCGCGTTCCTGCCCAGGAGCTGGTAGAACGTGGGCAGGTCCCCCCCTACTGTCACCCCGTACACCTTGGGGTTCACGTTCAGTTCCTTCATCTGGCGGGTGATGGCCACCGCGTCGTCAAAGTAGGTGGCTGCGCCCAGGACGTCGGGATTGGCCGCCCGGATCTTGGTCATAATCGCCGAGAAGTCGGTGTTCCCCTTGGGGTAGGCCTCGACGAAGACCACCTGGAGCCCCTTCTTCTTGGCCAGCTCGATGGTCCCCTGCACCGTGGCCTTGGGGAAGAGCGTGTCCTCGTTGACGATGGCCACGGTCTTGAGGCCCTGCTTGGCCGCCACGTCAATGAGGCCCTCCAGGTACACCTCGGCCGCGGACTGCACCATGAACACGAACTTCCGGCCCTTCTTGAAGATCGAGGTGGTGGAGGCCATGGGGGCGACCATGGGCATCTTGTACTTCTCGTTCACGTTGGCCACAGCCTCGGTGATGGCCGAGGAGTACGGACCCATGACCGCGTCCACCTTGTCCTGAGTGATGAGCTTCTCGTACAGGCGGACCCCGGTGGCAGGCTGGGACTGGTCATCGTAGAGGACGAACTCGATCTTCCGTCCCAGCACCCCGCCTTTCTCGTTCATGTGCTTGGCGCAGAGCTGGTAGCCCCGCTGCTGGTTCTGGCCCAGGGCAGCATAGGTGCCGGTGAGCGATAGGGACGCCCCGATCTTGATCGGGTTCTGGGCGGCTGCCGGCGGCGACCAGAATCCACCCCCCAATGCCATGGCCAGACCGGCTCCCCATGCCGCGATATGCCTCCTTGAAACACCTGTCAGGAACCGCATAATCCCCCTCCCTTTGTTAGGACTTCCCCTCGCCCGACATGCGTCCTTCATGCCATCCCGTAGGGAAGGCAGTCACCGGGCAGCTCCGCGGAACCCCCCGTTCCGCCGGGCAGCAGCGGGATCTAGCCCCTCCCTCCCGCGGAACCCGCAGGATACAAGGCAAGAAAACTCTACACAAACTCTAATCCGACGTCAAGCCGCTCGGAGGTCCTGTACCGGGGAAATCAATTCTCTCCCGCTCGGCTCAATCGGCCGGGGGACCCTTATCCAAGGATCGAAAGGTCGTGGTCGGTGCAAGAAGTGCATCGGGTTGGAGGGATATCAAGTGAGCTTTCCCCGGACCTCCGCCAGGACCTTGCCCCGGAGGGCCTGACCCTGCGATTGGGCGGCCTGCACCTTCCCCTCCTGTGTGGTCCCGAAGGCATCATCCTTGATGGATCCCAGGTTGATCTGGACGTTCAAAGCGCCGCCCTCCAGGGCCGTGGCCGCCAGGAGCGCGCCCACGCCCGCATCCGACGCCGCGCTGGGGTTCCCGTGCTCTGCGACCTGGAGCGCCAGCTCCAGTACCCGGACTGATCGGATACAGACCTTCATCGGTGGCTCCACGGCCGCCTTGTACGCCTGCTGAATGGCAAGGGACCGTGTCGCCTGCTGCTCCGGCGTCTCCTTGGGCAGCCGGAAGGCCGCCATCACCTGGTCGAACGCCCTGGCGTCCTCGTCCACCAGCGCCAGGAACTCCCCCCGGAGCCGGTCGGCCTCTTCCGCGATTGCCGTCATCTGCCCTGCCCGGTCCGCGAACTTCTTGCTGCCGGCCGTGGTGCGCGCCACCATGGCGACCAGACCTGACGCCAGGGCGCCTGCCAGGGCAGAGGCGCACCCCCCGCCCGGCGTCGGCTCCTTGGAGGCCAGTACCTCACCGAACTTCGCCAGCGACAGCTCCTGAAAGCTCATCGCACATTCCCTCAATTTCGGATGTCGGATTTCGACTTTTTCCCTCCGACAGAAATCCGCAATCCAAAATCCGAAATCGAAAATGAGTGCCGACTTCAGTCGGGCATGAGGTGGTATTCGATTATCTGCTTCGCGTTGAACCCGGGGAGCTGGAGGTAGTAGCTCACCATCTCTTCCAGGGCCTCGATGGGCACCATCCCCACCAGCTCGCACTCCTTCACCAGGACCCCGTACCGTGCCGCCTCGGCCTTGACCAGCTCGACCGCTCGGTGAATGGGGGTCTTCTGGTAGTTGACCAGGTTCATCGACACCTGAACGATTCCCTTGTCTTCCAGGCTAAGGCCCATGGCCTTCACATAGCGGAGGCCCCCGCCGATATGCCGGACCGCGTTGGCGATCTTCTTCGCCACCTCCAGGTCATTGGTGTTTAGGTTCACATTGAAGGCGATGAGGGGCATCCGGGCCCCGACCGCCGTGACGCCGGATTTCTCGTTCAGAACCTGGGGGCCGGCATCCACTTTCCACTTCGGGTCCTGAAGCTTCATGGGCATGCCCTCGTACTCGCCCTTCCGGATGTCGGCGAGGTTGCGCCGCGCTTCGCTGGTGCACGCCTCTTCATAATAGAACACCGGGATCTGGTGCTTCTCGGCAAAAGCCCGGCCGAACCGGCGGGCGATCTCCACCGCCTCGTCCATGGTCATGCCGCGGATGGGAACGAAGGGTACTACGTCCACGGCGCCCATGCGGGGGTGGCTTCCCTTGTGCTTGCGCATGTCAATCAACTCGACGGCCCGCGAGGTCACCGCCATGGCGCAGGCCTCAACGGCCTCGGGACTCCCAAGGAACGTGGAGTCGGCCCGGTTGTGGTCTTTGTCCATGGACAGGTCCAGGATCTTCACCGGAAACTGCTTCAGGACGGCCTCCAGCTCCTTCAGGAAGTTCGGGTCCCGCCCCTCGCTGAAGTTCGGCACGCACTGCAGGATCTTCATCCGCCGATACCCTCCTCATCAAGCTGGCGCCGGGTCCGAGGAACAAGCGACCAGGAACATACCACGCCGTCAATTTCACGACAACCCCTTGGGGGAGGATTCACAATGAAATGAAAGGATCAGACTTATCGGAGGCCGAGGCCGCGGATGATTTTGGCCGTTGTTATGACCTGGCCTGTGTGGCGCTGGGTGTGTTCGGCGATGTGGAACATCAGGCCGATGACGTTGGTGGGCAGGGCCTTGCGCCCGATCGTCCGAGTCTCAAAGAGGGATTCTTTCGGAGTTGCCCGAATGGCGCCCAGGGCGCGCTCAATCGCCGCCTGCGCCCCCCGGATCAAGGTTGCCGCCTTCACCGGGGGGTCTCCCGGCTGCCCCTCCAGCGGTATGGCTTGGCGCTGGCTCTCGCTGAGCTGCTCGCCCCGGGCGTAGGTGAGCAGGCGATCAATGCTCCCGGCGATGTGCCCCAGGTGAAAGCCCAAGGAGGCCGCGCCGCCCGGCTTCACCCACAGCTCCTCCACCGTCAGGTCAGATGCCGCCTGCTCCAGATCCTCGCCCGCCTGAACCAGCGCATGTGCTGCCGGCATGAGCATGGGATCAACCCCCTTGAGGGGACCACGAAGCCACGCCTCGGGCTGTGACATGGGTAACGGACCTCCTGTGGCATTGCCGAGAACATCCTTGCGCGTGGACGTCATGTGTTCATTGACCGGTCAGCGTCAAGAGCCACACCGCTGCGGCAAGAACGATGGCGCAGAAGACGGCGGCGGAGCCCATGTCCTTGGCACGACCCGCCAGCTCATTTGGCTCAGGCCAGATGCGATCAGCCAGGACCTCCATCGCCGAGTTGAGCAGTTCAACGACAATCACCAGACACCAACTGCCGATCAGCAGCGCCCGCTGCACGCCCGTCTTGCCCAGCCAAAGCCCCGCAGGCACGACGACCACCAGCACCAGCAACTCCAGGCGAAATGCCTGCTCGTCACGATACGCCGCCGCTAATCCCGCCAGGGAAAACCGTGTCGCGTTCACCAAGCGCGCCCAGATGCTGGCCATGTGCCTCCAGGGTACGTCACCCCATCACGGCGCCGCCGTTCACCCACCA
>CAZNWB010000013.1:0-45753 GCA_964576535.1 uncultured bacterium
GACGAAGCGGTTTCCCTGCGCGCGGTACCAGATGTCGCTGTCGCGGGTGATGCGGTGGGCGGGGAGCCGGCGCACCTGCGTGCGCCAGATATTCAGGGCCCGTTCGTTCGTCCGGGGGGCCACGTACTCGGCTGCCATCCAGGCGGTCAGGCTGGCGGTTAAACCGACGGCGATGCAGGGCAGGGCGATCCGCAGGGCGCTGACGTGCCCCATCTTCATGGCCAGCACCTCGTTGTGCCGGGCCAGGCCGCCCAGGCTGAGCAGGCTGGCCAGCAGGACGGCGACTGGCAAGGCCTGGTTGAAGATGTTGGGGAGGCTGAGGACGTAGAATCGCAAGATCATGGCCGGTTCCACTCGGGCCTCCAGGAACTTCGGGAACTTCTCGAAGAGGTCCACGATGACGTAGACCCCCACGAAGATTACCAGACAGAAGCACAGGAGCTTCAGGCACTCGCGAGCGATGTACCGATCCAGGAGGCGCATGATGCTCAGATCCCTCGCCAGGTTTCGGAGGGCGCCTGCCGGGACCAGGCCATGGCGTGGCGAAGGGTCGCGGGATACAGATGGGCCCGCAGGAGCAGGACACTCCCCCCCAGGCCGATCAAAGCGTTGGGGAGCCACATGGCCAAGACCTCAGGCATCAGCCCGCGATTTCCCAGACCCTCGCCTGCCACGATCAGCATGTAGTAGCCAAGGGCGAACCCCGCCGAGATGACCAGGCTGAGCCCCCGGCCCCCCTTCCGGAACCGACTTCCCAGGGGGACGCCTACCAGGGTCAGCAGCACACACGAGAAGGGGACGGCCAACTTCTTGTGGAACTCGACCAGCGGAGGGTGATAGTTTCCCCCCTGCGCCCTGAGCTCCGCCGCCCGCTGGCGGAGCTCAGCCAGGGTCAGCTCCTGCTCACCCGAGCGGCGCTGGACGGGATTGTCCAGGCTCCGGCCCACATCCAAGGACAGGTTCTGTTGGGCAAAAGACACCAGGCGATAGCGGCCAGTGACTTCCGCGGCCGGCAGGTAGGTGGATCCGTGATTCAAGCTGAGCTCGATGCGCAGGGTCTGGGGGTCCGAGGTGAACTGGCCGTTGCGGGCGACGATGACTTTGCGTTCCGCAGGGTTCCGATTGTCCACCAGGAAGACCCCCTCCATTTTCGAGGTCTTCGGATCCAGTTTCTCGACATAGAGGATGAGCCCCTCGAACTCGTTGAAGACGCCCTCCTCCAGCCCCACGGCGACCTGCCGCCGGGTCATCTGGAAGACCAGGTTCTTGAAGGCGTGATTGCTGAAGGGTACGATCCAGATCGTGATGACCAGGGTAAGGGCGGAGGCCAGGAGGCCAAATCCAACTGCGGGCCGAGTAAGACGGGCGAGGCTCACGCCAGCGCCCTGGAGCGCCAAGATCTCTCCGTCGGCCCCGAGGCGGGTGTATGTGGCCAGGGTAGCGAGGACCGTGGACATGGGAATGGTGACCCACAGCGAGTCGGGCAGCTTGTAAAGAAAGAGCTGCAAGACCGTCAGGACCCCCACGCCTTTCGCGACGATCAGCTCGACCAGATGCTTGATCAGGATCTTGTTCGTCAGGAAGACGAAGGTGAAGACCATGAGGGCAAGGAGGAAGGCCACAGCCATTTCCTTGATGATCCCGCGATCCGTCAGCGTCATGGGCACCCTCGGTGGTGAGCTGCGGAGAGCAGGCGGATTCTACTCCACGTGGGGCACTCCAACCAGTAGTTTTTCCTGACGCCTATGGTCGACGCGCGAGATGAGGCTTCTCCCCAGGCGCCCGACCCTGGCAGCCCGCTCCCCGCGGGGTCGCGCCCCCTCGTACCGCTGGCCGCGGCCTTCACGCTGGGGATCGCCCTCGAGCACTGGCTGGAGCTGCGACCCATCGGATGGACGGCGGCCCTGGGGGTTGCGCTCTTCCTCGGGAGTGGGATCTGGTGGGCTGGCGTGCGGCGTGCCGTGTGGCCCGTCCTGATCCTGGGCTTCATCTGCCTGGGTGGCCAGGCGATGGCCGCGGTCCTGTTCGGCGCGCCGGCAAACCACCTGAGTCGCCTGTCCGAGGCAGATCTGCTGTCGCCCGTCTGGCTCGAGGGATGGGTCGTGGGTCCGCCGGACCCACGCCCGGCCGACGCCCGAGACGCCGGGGATCCCGAGCGCACGCGGTTCGTCGTGGAAGTGACGCGGCTCCGGCTGGGAGCGGCATGGGTCGTGGTCCGCGGCGGCGCCCGCCTCACCCTGCTGGGCGAAGCGCCGGAGGTCGCCTACGGAGACGAGGTCCGCGGCACCTTCCGCCTGCGCGTCCCGCGACGCTTCGGCAACCCCGGGGCCTTCGATTACCCCGCCTATCTTGCCACCCAGGGGATCTTCCTGGAAGGCTGGACGCGCGAGCCGGTGGAGACGGTGGCGGCCGGACGTGGGTCCACGATCCTGGCGGCCATCTTCCGCATGCGAGCCCTTCTGCTCCGGCGGCTGGATGCCGCTCTGCCGGCGCAGCAGGCGGCCCTCCTCAAGGCGACGGTCCTGGGCGACCGGTCCGGCCTCTCGCCCGAGATGAACCAGGCGTTCCTGGACTCGGGGACGTATCATATCCTGGCGATCTCCGGCCTGAACGTGAGCCTGCTGGCCGGGACGCTCTTCGGTCTCTTCCGGCTCCTGCGCGCCTCACCGCGCCTCGCCGCCGCCGCGGCCACCGTCCTGGTGACCCTCTATGCCGCCTTGGCCGGGGCCAGCGCCTCGGTGATCCGGGCCGCGGTCATGACTGATGCCTATCTCCTCGCAGTGATCCTCGATCGCCGGGGCGACCCCTTGAACAGTCTGGCCCTCTCGGCCCTCGGGCTCCTCTGGTGGAATCCCCGCTTCCTCTTCGACGTGGGCTTCCAGCTCACCTATCTCGCAACCCTGGGGATCCTCGTGATCCTGCCGCGCTGTGAGACGGCCTTAGCGCCCCTTCCCCGGGCCCTTCGCTGGCCGGGAGAGTCGGTCGCCATCACGGTCGCCGCGACGATCATGACCCTTCCCATTCTGGCAGTTGCCTTCAACCGGGTGGCACCGGTGGGCATCCTGGCCAATCTTCCCATCGTTCCATTGAGCGGGCTGATCACGGCGCTGGGTACGGCCGCCTGCGCCCTCCTTTTGGCTGTGCCGGCGGGGCTTCCGTGGTTGAACCAGGCCAATGGGTGGCTCGTGGACCTCCTCTTGGCGACGGCGGGGTGGTTCGCGGCCTGGCCGTGGAGCGCCGTCCGCGTGTACACCCCCACGCCCGGGATGCTGGCCGCGTACTACGCCACCGCCACCGCGTGCCTCCTCGCCGTTTCGCCTCGCCCCGGTGATCGTTTGGGTGAAACGGAAAGTGGGCGGACCGGAGTCCGTCGGTGGGCCCGGCGGCTGGCGGCCGCCGGCGCGCTTGTGGGCGCTCTGGCGCTGTGTGTCCAGGTGAGTCTGCGGCTCTGGCCGCCGGCGGGGACGCCGACGCTGAGGCTCACGCTTCTGGATGTGGGGCAGGGTGAGTCGCTCTTCCTGGATTTCCCGGAGGGGCGGCGGATGCTCGTGGACACTGGGGGTCTGCCGGGCTCCCGCTTCGACATCGGGGCCCGCGTGGTGGCGCCTTTCCTTCTGCACGAATGGGTGGGGTCCCTGGACGTCCTAGTCCTGACGCATGCCCAGGCCGATCACATCGGTGGGGCGCCCGCCATCCTCCGCGGCTTCCCCGTCGGCGAGGTCTGGAGCGGCGATACCCCCTCCCTGTCCGTCACCTTCCTGTGGATCCAGGAGTACCTCCGCCATCGTCGGATTCCGCTTCGAATCCTGTCGGCGGGCTCCCCCGCAATCCGCTGGGGAGAGGCGACGATCCAGGTGCTCCACCCCCCGCCCCAAGGAGGTCGGGCTACGCGCGGGGCGCCCTTCACACGGCTTCGCAGCAACGATGCGTCCCTGGTCCTCAGGCTCGGGATCGGGAGCCAGGCGGCGCTCCTCACCGGCGATGTGGAGCGGGAGGGTGAATTGGTACTGCTGCGCCGCCCCGCCCCGCTCCGGGCCCAGGTGTTAAAGGTACCCCACCACGGGTCGCGCACCTCCAGCTCGAGCGCATTCCTGGCCGCGGTCCGCCCGGAGGTGGCCTTGGTGTCTGCCGGCTACCGGAATCGTTTCAACCATCCCCATCCGGAGGTCGTGGAGCGTTACCAGGCCCTTGACGTACGCCTCTTCCGTACGGACCTTCACGGGGCCATACGTGTCGAGATGACAACGGAGGGAATCCGCGTTTGGGGGCAGCGGGAGAATTAGCGGTCGGCCATCAGCGGTCAGCGAATGCCTGGCGGTGCGAACTTCGAGGTTCGAGGTGCCACCCAATCAACCTGAACGGTGAACCTCGACCCGCCCTTTGCAGCTGATGCCTGATGGCTGAGGGCTGACAGCTCGGCGGTTCATCGCCAGGTTTCCTCCACGATCTTCCACCCGCCGGGGGTCCGGCGGAGCCGCCAGGTGACATCGTTGGCAAAGACCTGGTCCTTTTTCTCCTTTCGTCCGCCCTCGAGCTTGATCAGGAGTTCCGTCCTGGCCTCCGCCGCGGCGTGATCCCCGCTCCGCGTAAGGCGGAAGTCTTTCACATCCATGGAGATGTTCTTGACCGAGCGGAACAGCTCGGAGTAGGCCACCCGGAGATCCGCCTTGGAGAGGCTGAGGGGCGCGGTGGGACTGGCCACACCCAGGTATTTCTGGAAGTTTCCGACGTGCACGTCTTCGGCGTAGGGCAGCAGGAGCAGGCTCACCGACCGGTCCTTGATTCCTTCGGGGATTCTGAGCAGTATGCTGACGATCTGTGCCTCATCCTTGTCTTTCGGTCGGTAAGTGTCCAGCGTTGTTGAGGCGCACCCCGACACCGCGAAGGCGAGCAGGATTCCCACCGGCAATACACGGTACCTCACGGAACTCCTCCTTGGCCCTGGAAAGTGATGCCCGTCCGGCGCCGGAGGACCGGCACCGGGGGAGCGAGGCTGACGCCGCTCCGTTATGCTTATCGTCCGTACACCAGGCGGACCACGCAGCTCGGGCAGTGTTGCAGCCGCTGCACGAGTTCCGGGTTTTTGCCGGGTTTTCCCGGTGCCATGAGGGGAAGCCCCTGGTACGGCGCTGGGATCGGCGTCCACAGGATGCGGTGTTCCGGCACCGCGGGACAGTAGATGGTGTACAGTTTCGGCATGGGCGCTCCTTGTCCTCGGCCCATTCTTATACGCGAGTGCCTGCGAACTGGCAAGCTCAAGATAGGCAATCAGGCAATTTGGCAACTCGGCAATCTGGGAACGGCAGTTCCTGGTTGCCAAGTTGCCTGGTTGCCAGATTGCCCGCCATTAGAGGAGGACAAGGGCGACGCCCACGAGGGTGATGGCGGCACCCACCAGGGCGTTCCAGGTCGGGGTCTCCTGGAGGAGGAGCCACGCCAGTACGATCCCCCCCGTGACCTCCTGGGTCGTAATGAGATTCACGCTGCTGGGATGGAGGCGACGGACGGCCGCATTGTAGAGCGTGTGGCCGAGGGCGTGCGGGAACAGTGCCATGGCAAGCACGGCGGCCAGGGCCCGGCCGCTCACCGGGCGCGCGAGGACCCCGAGGGCAAAGGGTGCCGTGGCGACCCCGGCCGTAAGGTACACCCAGCTCGCATACGCCAGCAAGGGGAGACGCGCCCGTTCTCGGCGGCCGAACAGGGAATAGAGGGCGAAGGCCACGGCCGCACCCAGGGCCAGGAGATCGCCGAGCACCATCTCCGCCGTCAGGCGGGGTTCGAATCCGGCCAGCACGGCCACACCCAACAGTCCCATGGCCATCCCCAAGAGCGCCCGGTGCGGCAATGGTTCGTGCAGGACGGCCCGTGAGAGGGCTGCGATGAACAGGGGGGCCGTGTAGACGAGGGTCAGGCTATGGGCCACGCTGGTGAAATAGAGGGAGGCGATGAAGCCCAGGAAGTGCACGGCGGCGACGAGGCCGATGGGAACGAGGCGCCCGATGTCGGCCGCGGAAAGTCCCAGCCGCTGCCCGCTCGCCCGCGCGGCCGCCGCGACGAGTGTGCCACCCAAGAGCATGCGGAGCGAGGTCACCTCCACCGGGGACAGGTCCTGGGCCCAGCGAACCAGGATGGCCCCGGTCGAGAAGAGGCCGGCCGCCCCCACCGCCTGCAGGACGCCGATGCGTTCGTCACGCGTCATGGCTTCATCGCTTCCTTCTCGGCGCCTCGGGTCCGCGGCACGCTAGCATGCCGACGGCACTAGACCAAGAAAATTTCGAACACCCAGGGTCCCCGAATGTCGATGGCGAAGTTCAATTTTTCAACTCCGAAATCGGCAATCCGAAATCCCAAATCGACCAAGGGAATGGGTTGACAATCTCAAAGGACGCGTGCTACAAGAGCGCGATGGTGACCGATCTGGCCCGTCGCGTCTACACGGTCAGCACCCTGACCGCCGAGGTGAAAGCCGTCCTGGAGGACGGCTTTTCTGCCATCTGGGTGGAAGGGGAGGTCTCGAACTTCAAGCACCACACCTCCGGCCACATGTACTTCACCCTGAAGGACGCCGAGGCCCAGGTCCGCGCGGTCATGTTCCGCGGGAACAATCGCCTGTTGAAGTTCCAGCCCAAGGACGGACTGGCTGTCCTGGTATTCGGGACGGTCACGATCTACGAGCGGCGCGGCGAGTACCAGATCAACGCGGAATTCATGGAGCCGAAAGGCGTCGGCGCCCTCCAGTTGGCTTTCGAGCAGCTCAAGGCCAGGCTGGAGGCGGAAGGGCTGTTCGACGCGGCGCGGAAGCGCCCGCTGCCTCGCCTGCCCCGCAAGGTCGGCATCATCACCTCGCCCACGGGAGCGGTGATCCAGGACATGCTCACGATCATCGGGCGGCGCTTCCCCGGCCTGGCCATCCTGATCCACCCGGTGCAGGTCCAGGGGGAGACGGCCGCGCAGGAGATCGCGGCGGCGCTGGGCCGCCTGGGCCAGCGCCCAGACCTGGACGTCCTGATCGTGGCGCGCGGGGGCGGTTCCCTGGAAGACCTGTGGGCGTTCAATGAGGAGATCGTCGCGCGCGCCATCGCCGCGAGCCCCATTCCCGTGATCTCGGCCGTGGGCCACCAGACCGACGTCACCATCGCCGACTTCGTGGCAGATCTCCGGGCGCCCACCCCGTCGGCCGCAGCGGAACTGGTGGTGGCGCAACGGGACGAATTGCGCCTCCGGGTGGACGAGCTGGCGGCGAGGACGCAGGCGGTCATCCAGGGTGCCCTGGCCGTCCATCGCGAACGGGTCCAGATGCTCGGTCGCCACCTCGCGGTCTTGAGTCCGGTGGCCCAGGTGCGCCGCCAAGCGGAGCGGCTGGGGGGGGTCCGGCACCGCCTCTTCGCCTGGTGGGGGATGGCGCGGATGCTGAAGCAGGAGCGGTTGAACGTCTTGGCAGGGAAGCTGGAGTCGTTGAGCCCGCTGGCGATCCTGGCCCGGGGGTACAGCATCTGCTTTGCCTTGCCGGGGCGGGACGTCGTCAAGACGGCCGCCGACCTGCCGGTGGGGTCGCAGGTGGCGGTGCGGCTGTACCGCGGCGAGCTGCAGTGCGTGGTACGAGAGGTGAGCCCGGGGACCTAGCCCGGCCGATACGTGGGGGACATCTGAGTGGGTGAGCCTACGTTTGAAGAAGCGCTGGGCCAGCTCGAGACCCTGGTCGCCCGCCTCGAGGCGGGCGACCTTCCCTTGGAGGAGGCGCTCCGCGCCTTTGAGGAAGGGGTGCGCCTCACGCGCCTCTGCGCGGCGCGGCTGGAGGACGCCGAGCGGCGCGTGCACCTCTTGACCCGCACCCCCGAGGGAGCGGAGCAGGAGGTTCCCTTCAGTCTCGGGAACGAGGGACCGGCCCATGGCTGAACCGGATCTTCCCAGGATCATGGCCGAGCGGCACCAGCGGGTGGATGCCGCCCTGGAGCACTGGCTGCCGCAACCGGGGGACCGGCCGCCCAAGGTTCACGAGGCGATGCGGCACAGCGTCTTCGCCGGGGGCAAGCGACTGCGGCCGCTGCTCGTCCTCCTGGCCTGCGAGGCCGTGGGCGGCGACACTGAGGATGCCATGCCGGCCGCCGTGGTGCTGGAGATGATCCACACCTACTCGCTGATCCACGACGACCTTCCCGCCATGGACGATGACGACTACCGGCGGGGCCGGCCGACCTGCCACCGGGTCTACGGCGAGGCCATCGCCATCCTAGCCGGGGATGCGCTGCTCACCCACGCCTTTCTGGTGCTGGCCGACCCGGCAACGACCCGCGTGCCGCCGGGTCGGCGGCTCCAGATCATCGCGGAGATCGCCGAGGCGGCCGGCAGCCGAGGTATGGTCGGGGGGCAGGCCATGGATATCCTGTCCGAGGGGCACGAGATCGATCGTCCGACGCTCCTGTACCTGCACACCCACAAGACCGGTGCGCTGATCCGGGCCGCCGTCCGGGTCGGGGGGATCGCCGGTGGGGCGGATGGGGAGGCGTTGCAGGCGCTGACCCGGTACGGCGAGCGGATCGGTCTGGCCTTTCAAATCGTGGACGATATTCTGGACATCGAGGGGGCCACGGCCGAGATGGGAAAGACGGCCGGGAGCGACCTTCGCCGCAAGAAAGCGACCTACCCGACCCTGATGGGGCTGGAGGAATCCCGCCGGCAGGCCGCGCATCTCCTCCAGGAGGCGAAAGATGCCCTGCGCCCCCTGGGCGAGAAGGGGGCGGTCCTGGCGGCGCTGGCGGATTTCGTCGGCTCCCGCCGCCACTAAGGAATGGCCAATGAACCTATGACCAATGAGACTGGTGGGTCTAGCCCGGGGGACGAATGACGAATGGTGAATGACGAATGACGAAGGAGCGGACCCGGCGACGAGCCGACCTCCTCCTGGTCGAGCGCGGCCTGTGCGCCAGCCGGCAGGAGGCCCTCCGCCTGATCCTGGCGGGCAAGGTCCGCACCGGGGACCGCCGGCTCGAGAAGCCGGGGACGTTCCTTCCGGGGGACACACCACTCGCCGTCGCCGGCCCTTCCCATCCCTTCGTCAGCCGGGGCGGGGTGAAGCTCCGCCATGCCCTGGAGGTCTTCCGCCTGGACCCCGGCGGTCGCGTCTGCCTGGACGTGGGGGCCTCCACGGGCGGATTCACGGATTGTCTCCTGCAAGCGGGGGCACGCCTGGTGATTGCCGTGGACGTGGGCTATGGGCAGCTGGCCGCCCGGCTGCGGCAGGACCCCCGGGTGCATGTCCTGGAGCGGACCAACATCCGGTCGCTGGATGCGTCACGGCTTCCGGCCCGTCCCGATCTTGCCACGATCGATGTCTCCTTCATCTCCCTGCGGCTGGTCCTGCCGGCCGTCCTCCGGCTGCTCGACCCCCCGCGGGAGATCGTGGCCCTGGTGAAGCCGCAGTTCGAGGTGGGCAAGGGCCAGGTGGGGAGGCGAGGCGTGGTTCGCGACGCGGCCCTGCACCGGGCGGTCCTGGAGCGCCTGGCGCAAACAGCCGCGGAGCTCTCGCTCTGCGTGGCCGGGATGGCGCCGTCGCCGCTCCGGGGGCCGATGGGGAACCGGGAATTCCTGCTCCATCTCACGACGGGGCGGAGCCAGGCCGACCTGCCGGCACTGATCGCGGACGCCATCGCGTCGGCCGCAGCCTGAGGAAGTGGGATGCAGCGGATTGGAATCGCCGCCAAACCGAAAAAGCCCGAGGCGGAGCCCATCCTTCGCACGCTGGTCGCATGGTTGCGGGACCACGGCCGGGAGGTTCTCCTGGACCAGGAGGCGGCGGGGATCTGCCCGGAGGTCGGGCCGGGCCTGCCCCGGTCCGAGGTCGCGGCCACGGCCGACCTGGTCATCGTTCTCGGCGGGGACGGGACGCTGCTGTCGGTGGCGCGGCTGATCGGGTCCCGCGAGGTCCCCATCCTGGGGGTCAACCTGGGCGGCCTGGGCTTTCTCACCGAGGTTACCCTGGATGAGCTGTTCCCGACGCTGGAGGCGGTGCTCCGAGATCAATACCGCCTGAGCCGTCGGCTCACCCTGACCGTCCGGGTCCTGCGCGGCGGCGAACTCGTCGCCAGCTTCGAGGCGCTCAACGACGCGGTGATCAACAAGACGGCCCTGTCGCGCATTGTGGACCTGGAGACCCACGTCAACGGAGAGTACGTGGCCACGTTCCGGGCCGACGGCCTGATCCTGTCCACCCCCACCGGTTCCACAGCCTATTGCCTCGCTGCCGGGGGCCCCATCATCTACCCGACGCTGCCGGCCCTGGTCATCATTCCCATCTGTCCACACACGCTCACCAACCGGCCCCTGGTCGTCCCGGACTCCGCCGTGGTCGAGATCATCCAGGGCTCGGAGGGGGAGGACGTCCACCTGACCGTTGACGGGCAGGTGGGCGTGGACCTGCGATACCGCGACGTGGTCGCCGTACAGCGCTCGACCCGCAGCATCGCCCTCGTCAAGTCTTCCAAGCTGAACTATTTCGATCTGCTTCGCACGAAGCTCAAATGGGGCGAGCGGTAGTCCGGCGGCCCCCACTGCCAGGATGCTTCGCGAGCTGACGATCCGCAACGTGGCCGTGATCGACGAGCTGACGGTCCGCTTCGTCCCGGGCCTGAACGTGCTGACCGGGGAGACGGGCGCCGGCAAGTCCATCCTGATCGATGCCCTGCAGCTGGTGCTGGGTGCCCGCGGCAGCGAGGAGATCCTGCGGTCCGGGGCCGATGAGGCGGCGGTGGAGGCCGCGTTCGACGTCGGGCCGGGATCGCGGGCCGTAGAGCTGCTGGAGGCCGAAGGGATTGCGGTGGAGCCGGGGGAGTACGTGCTCCTCCGTCGCCACCTGTTCCGGGACGGCAAGAGCAAGGCGTACGCCAACGGACGGCTCACCTCGGCCGCGACACTCCGAAGCCTGGCAGAGTGCCTGGTGGACATCCACGGGCAACACCCGGCGCAGCCCCTACTGGATCCGCGGCGTCATCGGGAACTCTTGGATGCCTACGCCGGAGCCGGCGAGGAGCTTCGCGCCTACCGAGATCGCTATGCGGGCTGGCAGGCGCTGCGGCGCGAGCGGGAGGCCCTGCTCCAGGCGGACCGCGAGCGGGCGCAGCGACAGGACCTGCTCGAGTTCCAGCGGCGCGAGATCGAGGCGGCACACCTCACGGCGGGGGAGGAGGAGACCCTCTCGGCCGAGCATGCGATCCTGAGCAACCACGAGCGGCTGTACGCCGCCGTGGAGCATGCGTACGGGGCCCTGGAGGAGTCCGACGACGCCGTCCTGGAGCGGCTGGCGGCCGCGGCGGCCCACATCCGCGAGGCGGCGGCCATCGATCAGCGCCTGCGGGAGGTGCTGGAGGCCCTGGAGACCGGGGCCGTGCACCTGCGGGAGGCCGCGCGGGGATTGCGGGACTACCGAGGCCGGATCGAGTTCGACCCCCAGCGCCTGGACGCCATCGAGGCGCGGCTGCACGAGATCGGCAAGCTCAAGCGGAAGTATGGCGGAAGCGTGGCCGAGGTCCTGGATCACCTGGCAGGCGTCAAGAAGGATCTGGACACCCTGGAGCGGTCGGAGGCCCGCCTGGCGGAGCTAGACCAAACCCTGGCGGAGATCCAGCGGGACATTGCGGGCCGGGCCGACCGGCTTTCGCAAATGCGCCGCCGCGCCGCCCGGAAGCTCCAGGACGCGATCCTGGTGGAGATCCGGGAACTGGGGATGGCCCGGGCCAGCTTCGAGGTGCGGGTGACGCCCGCGGCGCCGGGGGAAACGGCCCTGGGCCCCCATGGGATGGACACGGTGGAGTTCCTGATCTCGCCGAATCCGGGGGAGTCGCTGAAGCCGCTCCACAAGATCGCCTCGGGCGGGGAGCTGTCCCGCGTCATGCTGGCGATCCGGGTGATCCTGGCGGCCGCGGATCAGACGCTCACACTGATCTTCGATGAGGTGGATGCGGGGATCGGGGGCAGCATGGCCGAGACGGTGGGGCGGAAGCTGGTTGCGGCGTCCCGCCAGCATCAGGTGCTGTGCGTGACACACCTGCCTCAGATCGCGTGCTTCGCCGATCAACATGTGGGGGTGTCCAAGCGGGCCCTCCGGGAACGGACCGAGACGACGGTGCAGACGCTCCAGGGTGGCGAGCGGGCCCAGGAGATCGCCCGAATGCTCGGGGGGCCCGGCCGGTCGGCCACCCCGCTGCAGCATGCCGCTGAATTGTTGGAGGCGGCCAGCCGTCTGAAGAAACGAATGAAGGTCGCGACCCCATCCGGCTGACTGGACCGACCAGAGGGAAGCACCCGAAATGATACACGAGCAACCCAAAGGATGCACTCTGGGGAGGGAATCCCCGAGGGCTGAATGAATCGCTGCTCAACGGACTCTTCAAGTGGCTGAAAACATTGGAATGACAATTGTGTAGAGATTGTCTATTCTGGCACAGGCGTTGCTTTAGTTTTCTCCGTTTATCCTCTTGCACGTTACAGGTCCAATGCCCAAACGCCCACCTGAGAGGAGGTGAATAGCGTATGAAGAAGCTCGCCACCCTGCTTCTGGCCGTTGTCGTCGCGGTGTCCTTTGCCGGCCTGTCCTTCGCGGGGGAGCCCACGAAGGCGGACGAGAAGAAGGCCGCTCCGGCGGCCCCGGCCACCCCGGCGGCTCCGTCAGCCATGCCGGAGAAGAAGCCCGGGAAGACGGAGAAGAAGCCCGCCAAGAAGCCCGCCAAGAAGGCCGCCAAGAAGCCCGCCAAGAAGGCCGAGAAAAAGGCCGAGATGAAGCCCGAGATGAAAGCCGAGAAGAAGGCTGCGCCGGCCGCGCCGGCGGCTCCGGCGAAGGAAGAGAAGAAGCCCGAGAAGAAGTAGTCGGCCTGCCGACAGCATCGCATCACAAGACGAGGGCATCCACAGGGACGTGGGATGCCCTCGATCTTTTTGTGACCCCTCCGCCAGCGCACCGCTCATTCCCCCGCCCTCACGCCGACCCACGGCCGGACGCAGATCCCTGAGTGGTCAGGAAAAGCCTTGACTTCTCCGGAGGGTTCGAATAAAAATCACGCCACCCCGATGGGGGGGTCGCATGCGGCCGATCGTCTCCAGTGACAGGAGGACCAGCCAGGACAACTGAATAGGCGAGGCTGAGTGGTCCCGGGAACGGGACCCCCCGAGGGAAAATGGTGGTCTCTCCGAACCACGCGCCGGCGTGACGGAGGGAGAATCCATTGCTGCCCCGCAACTGTGAGCGGCGTTGAAATCTGCACGGGCCACTGTCACGCCACAGGCGTGATGGGAAGGCGCAGAGAGTAAGCCAAGCCGCAAGCCAGGAAACCTGCTCGGCCTTCCGGGTGTCGCGATCCTTCCGCGGGGAGGGGCGGCCCATCATCTACCGGTTCCCTACTTTAGGTCGGGACTGCTAGGTTCTGGAGCCCCATTTCGCCGAGGCGGAATGGGGCTTTCCTTTTCGGGCCGGGGGGGCGGCGGGCTCCCCGCCGGTTGGAGGCGGGCGTGAGGGTCCTGGTATCTTGGAGCACGGGGAAGGATAGCGCGTGGTGCCTGCACACGCTGCGCGCCGCGCCCAGCGTAGAGGTGGTGGGCCTGCTCGCCACGGTGAACGAGGCGCACAGCCGGGTCGCGATGCACGGGGTCCGATATGAGCTGCTGAAGGCGCAGAGTGCCGCCGTCGGCCTTCCCCTCGTGGTGGTCAGGCTGCCCTCGGCGTGCTCGAACGCCACGTACGACGCGGCCATGGAAGAGGTAATGACCCGGGCCCGCGACGAGGGCGTCGAGGCCGTCGCCTTTGGGGACTTGTTCCTTGAGGACGTCCGCCGCTATCGCGAGGAACGGTTGGGACGCGTCGGGATGACCGCCCTCTTCCCGCTCTGGGGCCGACCGACTCGCGCCCTTGCCGAGGAGATGATTGCCGCCGGGTTGCGGGCCCGCCTCACCTGCGTGGACCCTCGGGCTCTTCCGGCCTCTTTCGCGGGGCGGGAATTCGATCACGGCTTCCTCGGCCAGCTGCCGGCGGGGGTGGATCCGTGCGGAGAGAATGGCGAGTTCCACTCCTTCGCCTGGGACGGGCCGATGCTGGCCCGGCCCATCGGCGTGGAGATGGGTGAGGTCGTCCTCCGCGACGGGTTTGTCTTCGCGGATCTCTTGCCGACCGTGGCCGCTCCGTGAACCCACTGGTGGTCGCGGGGATGCAGGCCATGATGGCGCGGCTCCTGAAGGTTCAGGGGACTTCGTCCCTTGCGGGGAGGGGCAGCCGGGTAGCCCCGCCTTGGCGGGGTGGGTTCGGGATGACAACCTGCAAGGTGCTCGCGTTCGGGCTCTGGGTGCTGCTTGGGACGGCCTCTGCCCAGGGCGGGACGGTTCCCGATATGCTGGGGCGGCCGGTCATGATTCCCGATGGACCGTTGCGCCTCGTGTCGTTGTCACCCAGCCTCACCGAAATCGTGTATGCCCTCGGGCGGGAGGATTGGCTGGTCGGCGTGACGGATTTCTGTGATTACCCGCCGGCCGCCCGGGGAAAGCCCCGGGTGGGCGGGACGATCACGCCGAACCTGGAACGGGTGCTTCAGGTCCGGCCGAGCCTGGTCCTGGCCACGGCCGAGGGCAATCCCCGCGATCTGGTTGGCCAGCTCACCCGGGTCGGCATCCCCATCTTCGCGCTCAAGCCCGACGGGTACGCAGGGATCCTGGACTCCATCCGATTGCTGGGGCGGGTCCTGCAGGCAGAGGCGCCGGCGGCTGCCCTGGTCCGGGCCATGGACGAGCAGGCCGCCCGCATCCAGCGTGCCGTGGCCGGTCGGCCTCGGCCCCGCGTGCTGTACCTGGTGTGGAGCGACCCTGCGATCGCGGCGGGGCCCGCCTCGTTCATCCACGACCTGATCCGGATCGCGGGCGGTGAGAACGTGGTGCGAGTGCCGACGGTCCCGTACCCGAGGGTGAGCCTGGAGGAGATCGTCGCCCGGGCGCCGGAGGTGATCCTGGTGGCCAGTCACCTGGACGCCATGGATCGCCCCCCGACGGTTGCGCTGGGGAGCGTTTGGCGGGGCATTCGGGCGGTCCGATCCAACCGCGTCGTTCCCGTCCCGGGCGACACGATCCACCGGTTCGGTCCCCGCGTGGTGGAGGGGCTCGGGCACATTGCCAGGGCCATCCATCCTGAGGCCTTCGGCCAGGCGGAGAGGCCATGAAAGCGCGGTCAGCGTCTTTCGGGGAGCACGGCCGATGGCCCGTCGCCCTCCTGTGGATGGCGGCGGTCCTGCTTGCCGGCGTGCTGCTCTCGGTGATGGTGGGAAGCGTTGGCATCGACCCGCGCGAGGTGGTGCGGGCTCTCCTGGGCATCCAGGCGGTGCCCGGGGATCCCGCGGTCACGATCGTTCGGCAGATCCGCCTGCCCCGCGCCCTTCTGGCAGGAATGGTGGGGGCCTGCCTGGCCCTGGCCGGCCTGGGGTTTCAGGCCATCTCCCGCAACCCCTTGGCCGATCCCGCCGTGCTGGGCGTCAGTAGCGGCGCCTCCTTCGGCGTCCTGGTCGCCATGCTCCTCGGCCTCACGGGGCCCTTCGCCAATCCGGCCGTGATCACCCTGTTCGCCTTCGCCGGGGCGCTGCTCGCCGCGGTGAGCGTGTACGCCATTGCCCAGGTGGACGGCCGCCTCCCCATCACCACGCTCCTGCTGTCGGGGGTGATCATCGGCCTGTTCTTCACCTCGTGCGTGATGCTCTTCACGACGCTCCTGGCCACGGACGAGCTGCAGGGCGTGGTCCTGTGGCTCATGGGAAACCTGGCGCCCACTGGCGGGCGGACTCTGGCGGTCCTGGGTCTGGTCCTGGCCATCGGGTTCGTCGTGCTGGCCCGCCAGGCGGCGGGGTTGAACCTCCTGGCGCTGGGAGAGGAACAGGCGCTCCAACTCGGCGTCGAGGCGGAACGGGTGAAACGGGTGGTCTTCGTGGCCGCCTCGTTGGTCACGGGGGCGGCGATCTCGGCCGCGGGCTCCATTGGGTTTGTGGGCCTCATCGTCCCGCATGCGGCCCGCCTGCTCCTGGGTCCCGACAACCGGCGGCTGGTTCCGGCCGCGGGCCTCCTGGGGGCGGCATTCCTGATCCTGGCTGATCTGGTGGCGCGCACCATCACCGCGCCCACGGAGCTTCCGGTGGGGGTCATCACGTCGTTTTGCGGGGCGCCGCTCTTCATCTATCTGCTGCGTAGCCGTCAGGGAGGCGAGCCCCTGTGACGTCGGTGGAGGTCCAGGGCGTCACCTTCCGGTACCGGACCGGAAAGGGCGTGGAGGATGTCACGTTCCGGGCGGGGCCGGCGGAGCTTCTGGGGATCGTGGGACCCAACAGCGCCGGCAAGAGCACACTCCTGCGCCTCCTGAGCAAGGTGGTGACACCGCAGCGGGGTCGGATCCTGATCGAGGGGCGGGATATCGCCGGGCTCTCCCGGATGTTCCTGGCCCAACGGGTGGCCGTGGTCCCGCAGGAATTCCACGTGGCCTTCCCCTTCCGGGTGGCCGAGGTCGTGTTGATGGGCCGGTACCCGCACGGTGCCAGCGGCGGGTGGGGCAGCGCGCGGGATCACGCCATGGCCCAAGCCGTCATGGAGGCCACGGGGATCCTGGACCTTGCGATGCGCCGCATGGATGAGCTGTCGGGCGGCGAGCGCCAGCTCGTCTCCGTCGCGCGCGCCCTGGCCCAGGCGCCTATTGTCCTGCTCCTGGACGAGCCGACCGCCCACCTGGATCTCCGGCACGAGCAGCGCCTCCTGGAGATCCTGCTCACGCACCATCGGAAGCAGATGGGAACCACGATCCTGGTCTCTCACGATCTCAACCTGGCGGCCGAACACTGCGATCGCGTCCTGCTCCTCGCGCGGGGAAGGATCGCCGCCCTCGGCCGCCCCGAGGAGGTGATGACGACAGCCCACCTGGAGTCGGCGTACGGCTGTCCCGTGGAGGTGGAGCGGCATCCGGTCTCGGGCCGGCCGCGCGTCCAGGGCAGCCTTAACCGGCACGGGGCACCCGACACGGTTTCTCACCACTCCCCGGATGTAAGGGAAGCTGGTCAAGCCAGCACGGTCCCGCCACTGTAAGTGGGGAGCGATCCCGCAGCATGCCACTGATCCGCCTCAGGCGGAATGGGAAGGCGCGGGGGAGCGACGATCCACGAGTCAGGAGACCTATCCGGGGGGACGGCCTCACCACTTCGCGGAAAGGAGGCTGGCCCATGTCCCCGAGATCCATTCGATGTGTTCAGGTCGTGATCCTCTCGGTCATTGCATTCGGCACAGCGGCCCAGGCCCAGGCGCCTCCCGCCAAGGAGCCAGAGCTGCCGGTGGAGGAGATCGTGGTGACTGCGACGCGCCTGGCCGACCTCATTCAGGAGCTGCGCAGGGTGCCCGGGCAGGTGTACGTTGTCACGGCCGAGCAGATCCAGCGGGAGAAGCCTCGGACGGTGCCGGAGGCCATCCGCAAGGTCCCCGGCATTGTCTTCTACGATCAGATCGGCAACCCCTTCCAGCCCACCGTGGACCTCCGGGGATTCAATGCGCAGCCGAATCCCGGGATCGCGGTCTTCGTGGACGGGGTGCGGGTGAACGATCCGGACTCCAACGCCGTCAACTTCGACCTGATCCCGATCCAGGACGTGGAGCGGATCGAGGTCCTGCCGGGGGCCACGGCGATCTTCGGTCAGAATGCCATCGGCGGGGTCATCAACATCATCACGAAGCGTGGAAAACGGGTGCCCCAGACCACCATCGAGGCCGCGGCAGGCAGCTTCAACCATTACCGGCTCTCGGCCAATACCAGTGGTCCGGTCAAGGACTTCGACTACTATGGAAGCTTCAAGCTGGAGCGGGAAAGCGGGTTCCGGGATTTCTCGGACGGTCGGGTCACACAAGCCACCGGCCGAGTTGGATACCGCCCCTCGGAGGCGACCGACCTGAGCTTGTCGTACAGCTACGTCAACGACCACCTGGAGCAGGCGGGCACCCTGCCGCAGTCGGTCCTGGACCAGAACCGGGAGGCGAACATCAGCCCGGTGGATTATTACGCCAACGAGCTTTCCGCGGTCACCTTTCAGGGGCGGCAGAAGCTCCCGTGGGGTCTCTCCCTGGCAGGCAACATTTTCTACCGGCAGACCTCCCGGGAGCTGCAGACCGTCGGCCTGACCAGTGTTTCGCACGCGATCACGGATACCGACAGCACGGGGGGGGCGTTGCAGCTCTCGCACGAGGTCAAGGTGCGGGATCAGCTGAATCGCTTCGTGATCGGCGGGGAGATCCAGCACAGCGGGGTCAATTCCGGCAGCAACGGATCCTTCTCGGGATTCCCTTTTTCCAGCAAGAGCCTGATTGACCAGGACGTCTACGGGTTCTTCGCTCAGGATGCGTTTGACCTGTTCCCGGAACTGACGCTGACGGCAGCGGTGCGATACGACTCGACCCGGCTCGACTTCGAGGACGAGATCACCCCGGCCAACAGCGGCTCCAAGCGATTCAGCGACTGGACTCCCCGGGTAGGACTGACCTACACGCCCCTGTCAGTTCTCACCTTGTACTTCAATTACGGGGACGGGTTCCGCGTCCCCACGACGGATGAGCTCTTCGCCCTCGGCGTTGGATCCTCGAACCCCGACCTCAAGCCGGTGAAGAGCACGACCTACGAGGTCGGTCTGCGCGCCCGCCCGCTGGGATGGCTGGAGACGACGCTGGCGTTCTTCCTCACCGACGTTCAGGACGAGATCGTCTTCGACCCCACGGTCCCACCCTTCGGGCGCAACGTGAACGCCCCCGAGAGTAGACGCCAGGGGCTGGAGCTGGGAGCCGCCATCCGGCCCCATGAACAGGTGGAGATCCTGCTGAGCTACACCTACGTGGATGCGCGATTCCTCACGGATGCCGTCCTCTCCACCGGCGTGGTCGAGAAGGGCGACACGGTTCCCCAAGTTCCCATGCACCGGCTCATCGGGACCGTAACCTACCGGCCCCTCCCCGGCCTGGAGTTGAGCCTGGACGGGGCGTACGAGAGCCGGAAGGTCCTCCTGAACGACGAGGGTAATCAGAATCCTTTCCGCGTCCAGGACTATTTTGTCCTGAATGCGCGGACCTCCTACACCTGGAAAAACTTCACGGGCTTCCTCAAGGTCAACAACCTGACCAACACGGACTACGAGACCTTTGGGATACTGAGTGGGGGCCGGGTGTTTCTCATGCCGGCACCCGGGATCAACGTCTTCGGGGGTGTCACGATTCGATTTGAGAATTATTACTGAGGCACCACACAGCTATCAGCGTTCAGCCGTTAGTCCCGCCTTGGCGGGACTGATCGCTGATGGCTGACCGCTAATTGCTATTGGGATGTGCGCGGTGGGACGGCGGCAGACAGAAAGAGATCAACGTGGGGGCTGGTCCGGGTGGCTGACTGCCTCGGGGCTGCTTCACCTTGCGCTCCTCGGGGTGCTGGCCGCCCTCCCGGTTTTCGGGCCGGCTACCGTGGAGAAATTGCCCGCCAGCCTTCGGGTGAGACTGCTGCCGGAAACCCGGGAGTCCCTGGTCATGTCGCCGTCCTCCAGTCCAACCCCATCCGCGCCCGGACCATCTCCGGGAACGCGAAAGCGTCAGTTGGTCTCAAGCGTCTCTCGGGGTCGCCCACTCCCCCAAGGCGACAGTCTGGCGAATGCATCGCCGGAGGTGAGTGTCGTTTCGCCCGCCGATACTTCCAGGGTGTCCTCGCCTTCAATGGAGCCCGTCTCGAGATTCGGTGGCGGGCCATCTCAACCGCAGCCTGATGGCCTTGCCGGTGAGGGACCGGTTCGACATGCCTTTCCGCAGAAGGGAACTGCCGGGCCCCCGGATGAATCCGAGCCAGCTCCGCCAGCGTTGCCAGCAGAGGGGAGAACCCAAGGCATCCTGTTCCTGCAAGAGGGGAGTGGGAGCGGAACGGGTCGGTCTGGGCGCGGGGCCGCCGATCATGGAAGCGGCAGCGGAGGTGGCGGGGCCGGAGACGCCGGGCTTGGCAAGGGAGTCCCGGGTGGCACTGGCGGTTCCTCGGAAGGACGCGCAGGAACCGGCGTGGCCTCGCGTGGTGGGGGAATGGGTCCCGGTGGAGGATCCACGCTGGCTGCTCTCCTGCACGTCATCCGGCGCCAGATCGAGCAGGCCAAGACGTATCCCGAAGCGGCGCGTCGCGACGGGCTCCAGGGGACGGTGAACCTCCGCTTCCGGATTGCGCCGGACGGCTCGGTCGAGGCCATGGAGATCCTTCGCTCCTCCGGATCCCACATCCTGGACGAGGCCTCTGAGCAAACCATCCGGCGTGCCGCCCCTTACCCTCCCGTGTCCGGCTGGATCCGCCTCCCCCTCTCCTACCGTCTCGACCAGTAGCCTCACCGTAAGCTCTCCTCCCGAATCGTGAATAATCTCACGCGCGCTATGATCCCGCGGCAATTGTGCAATTGGGCAATCAGGCAACTTGGCAACTTGGCAATCTGGGGTGCTCAGAACGGCAGTTCCTGATTGCCGGATTGCCAGATTGCCTGACTGCCAGGTGGGGTCAGGGCCAGAGATCGGTGCTGAGGTATTTGAGGCCGGAATCGCCGATGGTGATGGCGACAGTCTTTCCCCGGAAGGGGCCTCGGATCAGTTGCAGGGCGGCGGCCAGGTTGGCGCCCGAGGAGAAGCCCGCGAAGATGCCCTCTTCTTTTGCCAGCCGGCGCGCCGCGGCGACGGCTTCCTCGTCGGAGACCTTGAGATACCCGTCGATGTGCTCCGGGCGGAGCAGGGACAGGTCGCGCATGGCGTAGCCCCCACCCTGGATCCGATGGCCGGGATGGGTGGGGGGCTCCCCAGCGAGAACGGCGGCGCCCTCGGGCTCGACGATGAAACAGCGGATGGAAGGGTCGTGCTCTTTGAAGGCGGCCGCGCAACCCGCAAAGGTCCCCCCCGTCCCGACGAAATCGCAGAAGGCCTGAAGGTCCCCCTTGGACTGTCGCAGGATCTCGGGTCCGGTATGCAGGTAGTGGGCGCGGAAGTTTCCCTGGAGCCGGAACTGGTCCGCGCGGAAGGCGTTTCGCTCGGCGACGACGCGTTGCGTTTCCTTCTCGACCCGCTTGAGGTCTTCTCCACTCACCTGTCCGGGCCTTGACCCGGCGGACTGGTCCACCAGCACTACCTCTGCCCCCAACGCCGACATCATGCGGGCGCGCTCCATCGAGTTGCCCCTCGACATCACGGCCACGAAGGGATAGCCCCTGATCCCGCACACGATGGCCAGGCCCGTCCCGGTGTTCCCGCTGGTCAGCTCCACCACCGTCTGTCCGGGCGTGAGCAGCCCCTCGGCCTCGGCGTCTTGGATGATCTGGCGGGCGATCCGATCCTTCTTGGAGAAACCGGGATTCAGCATCTCCAGCTTGGCCAGGATCCGCCCACGGAGATCCCGCGTGATGCGGCCCAGCTCGACCAGCGGCGTCTCCCCGATTGCCTCGATCGCCGAACCCAAAACGTGTTCGCCTCTTAGCATCTGCTCGCTCTTCGGCTCACCGGTGGCCGTCCTGAGACAAGTAAGATTCTTCGCAGGCAGCCACTTTCTACCAGAGGGAAGGGGGAGATGCAAGGGCAGGGGAGGGCTGATGAAAGAGGGATGACGGTAAATCTCCTTGTTCCGAAAGGGGTGCTTGCCTATAATTTGCCCCGTGACACGGGAGCGGATAGTTGTGACAACCAACTCTCTCAACTCACTCCTGAGCAAGACCTTCGCGGTCTCGCTGCTGCTGCACGGAGCACTCCTGGCCTTCCTTGTCTTCTTGGGTGCCAGGCCGCCGGTCTTTTCTGATAGGCCGCTCCGGGTGCGCATCCTGGAGCCACCCGCGGTATCTTCCGGGCCGGGGCTGATTCCGGCTCCACCCGTGGGCCCGCAGGCCGTCGAGCCCCCGGCAACGCGCCGTTTTTCGAGCGAACCTTCGACGCGGGGGGAGCGGGCGACCAAGCAGGGGCAGAGTCGAGAGCCGACTCCGCCCCGCGGAGCGGAGCGGAGCGGGGGAGGTGAGGGCCGAGACGGAGGAGCCAAGGGCTCTGGGTCCAGTGAAAGGACGAAGGGCGTGGAGCCACCTCCGCCGCCCCTGCCTCAGGTGGCTGCTCGCCCATCCCCCGAGACACGTGTTCCCCCGACCCAGAGGCTTCCTGAGCCCCCCCGCGACTTGCCTCCTGTCACGGCACCCGAGCGAAGCGGCCTGACGCTGGGGGGGCCGCGGCTGGGCACATCGCTCGTCCCCCCGGGCAAGGCAACCCCGCCTGGTGGCGGGGCCCGGCCGTCGCTCCGGGACCAGATTGCCGGCTTGGGCTCCGGCCTGTACGGGGATGCGGACGACATCGGGAAGCAGACGCTTCGCCTGGATAGCCGGGACCCCGAGTTCCTCCCATACCTCGCCAATCTCAAGCGGCGGATTCAGCATGAGTGGGTATATCCCGAGGACGCCTGGAGCCGCGGCGTGAGCGGGGAGCTCTTGCTGGTCTTCACCTTGAACAAGAGTGGCAGCATGACGAGCCTGCGTCTCGTGCAGAGCTCTGGTTTCCCCGTTCTGGATCAGGAGGCCCTCCGGGCAGTCAAGCAGGCCGCGCCGTTCGACCCGTTCCCGCCACACATGGGCGAGGAGCCCTGGAACATCGTCGGCTCGTTCCACTACCACCTGCCGCATCGATCTCGAAGGAACTGATCCCACCATGCCCCGCTTTCTCCTGGAACGCACCGGGCTGCTTGCCTTGGCGCTGTGGCGTCGCCTTGCTGGGCACCGTCCAGCCCGACGGGACGTAAGGCAGGCACGTCCCTACCCGGGGCTGGAACGCGAGGTCTGGATCGGCCGCGACGAGTGCGGCGTCCCCCAGGTGTATGCCGAGACTCTCGGCGACCTGGCCTTCGGCATGGGCATGGCCACGGCCCAGGACCGGCTTTGGCAGATGGAGATGCTGCGCCGCCTGGCGGGTGGACGGCTGGCGGAACTGGTGGGGGACCGCCGCCTCGGAGGGGTGAGTCTCCACCTGCCGGGGCCGACGATCCTGGCAGTGGACTACCTGTATCGAAGCCTCCGGATGTACCCCGTGGCTCGGGAGGAGCGCTCCCTCGCGAGCGACGATGGCGGGACGATGAGCACTGGCTTCGCGGCGGGGGTGAACGCCTGGGTCGCGCAGTGTCGTTCCCGCGACCTCCCTCCCGAATTCCTGCTTGCCGGGTTTCGCCCCGAGCCCTGGACCCCCGAGGATTCCTTCGCCATCGGCAAGCTGATCGGCTGGCTGCTCTCCCTGGGCTTCGCGGTCAAGCCGGTCCTCGCCGCCCTCGCGGCGTATCCCGGCCTCCGCCCGATCCTCCCTCCCGACCTCGCCCAGGGGGTATGCATTCTTGGAAACAGCCTGCCTCAGGGTGCGGCGAGCCTGGATCTCTTGGCGCGCCATGCCCTGGGCCTCGCGGGACCCGGCGGAGGAAGCAACAGCTGGGTGGTCAGCGGAGAGCGGACGGCGTCGGGAAAGCCCCTCCTCTGCAACGACCCCCATCTGGTCTTCGGCCTTCCGGCGTTCTGGTATCCGGTCGCGCTAAACGCTCCCGGCCATCGGGTGATCGGTGTGGCCGTGCCCGGCATTCCAGCCGTCCTCATCGGGCGGAACGAGCACCTCGCCTGGGGCTTCACCGCCGATATGGCGGACGATGGAGACTATTATCGGGAGACGCTGGACGAGACCGGGACCCGGTATCTTCGCAGCGGGACATGGCATCCTGTGGAGACGGAGGAAGAGGCGTTCCGGGTCCGCGGGCGATCGGAGACCATTCGCCGGACGCTTGGCTCCGTCCGGCACGGGGGAGTGCTGTGCCCTCTGTTTCCACAGACGAACGACGGGCCGCCCACCTCGTTTCGCTGGGTCGGGCTGGAACCGTGGCGAGGTCTGGAGGCGCTCCTGGGGATGAACCGGGCCCGGAGCGTGGCCGAGGCCGAAACCGCCCTCCAGCATCTTGCGCTGCCGGCCCAGAACGTCGTGGTCGCCGACCGGCAGGGAACCATTGCCTACTTCTGCGCCGGCAAGTTCCCGCGGCGCCCGTGGGCCGGGACCGGGCGCGTGCTGCTGGATGGCGCCTCTCCCGCCCACGCCTGGCACGGGTACCTCCCGTGGGTGGAGTTGCCGAAGGTGATCAACCCCCCGGAGGGATTCCTGGTCACGGCGAACAATCGGGTGGCGCCGGACCTGCCGTCCACGATCGCCTGCGGCTTCTGGGAGCCCCCCTATCGCGCCGCGCGGATCACCACGCTGCTCGACCGGTGCCCCACGGCACGGGTGGAGGACATGGCCCGGATCCAAGGCGACGTGGTCTCGGTCCAGGCGGCGGGCATCCTGGCGCACCTCGTGCGGCCGGTGGCCGAGAGGCTGCAGGACGCCCGAGCCCGGCAGGCGGCCTCCCTGCTCCTCGCCTGGGATTGTGCGATGCTGGCGGATAGCGCCCCCGCCGCCCTCTACCACCTGTTCTATCAGGAGCTCTTGCACGCCTGCTTCCGCCCCGTCATGGAGGCTCAAGCACCGGGTCTGTTCACCCGGTATTTCTCGCTGCTGCACCTGGCGGTGCCCGCCGCGGACGGGGCTCTCCTGCGGGGAGATGGCGCATGGTTTCCGACGGGCCTGGGCCCCACGGTCGAGCGGTGCCTCGTGGCGGCGTGGCAGCAGGCGACGACCCGGTTGGGTGCCGATCCCATGGCGTGGCGGTGGGGGAGGCTGCACACCCTCACGCTCTGGCACGGCCTCGGCCGTGGCAGGAACTGGTTCTCCCGCGTTCTGGCCTGGCTGCTGGATCTCAATCGGGGCCCCTACCCGCTGTCCGGCGATGGGATGACGGTGAATCTGGGGGCATTTCCCTTGACCCAGCCCTTTGCAGTGATGGTGGGGCCGAGCTACCGGCAGATCGTGGACCTGGGATCGCCGGACGAGTCCCGGTGGATCATCGCCGGTGGGACCTCGGGGGATCCCCGCTCTCCCCATTTTGCCGACCAGGTGGAGGCCTGGCTCTCGGGGACGTACCGGCCCATGCGGCTCCGCCCCCGCACCGAGGCCGCCGACAGGGCCGTGGCGCACCTCATGCCAATGTCCAGAGGCGATTGCGTCCCCCCGGCTTGCGTGTTATAACCAGCCACGCATCCGCAGGTCCAGACAGGAGCACCATGTGTCCCGACTGGGAGAGGCTGGTCGTGGAGCGGCCCCAGCTCCGGTGGCGCGCGCATCACGGGTGGGTGATCCTGGCCGCGTCGTTTCTTACCCTGGCGGTCATGTACGGGGTGACCTACTCCTTCCCGGTCTTCTTCGTGGCCCTGGTCGGGGCCTTCGGATGGGGTCGGGCCAGCACCGCGTCGGTCTTCTCCGTGAACATGCTGATGGCGGGCCTGAGTGCGCCACTGGTTGGGCACCTGGTGGACCGCTACGGCCCGCGCCGGGTCCTGCCTTGGGGCGCCGTTCTGCTGGGGACGGGGCTGGTGCTCTGCGCCACGATCCAGCAGCTGTGGCATCTCTGGATCGCCTTCGGCCTGGTGGCGGCCCTGGGGGGGAGCATCCTGGGTCCGGTCGCGCACACCGCGCTCCTGTCGAACTGGTTCGTGCGGTCGCGCGGTTCGGCCATCGGCATCGCCTTTGCGGGGATGGGTGCGGGGCTTTTCGTGTTCTCCCCTCTGGCCCAGCTCGCCATCGACCGCGTGGGCTGGCGCGGAACCTTCGCGGGCTTGGGCCTGCTGAGCATGGTCCTGCTCCTCCCCCTCATCGCCCTCTGCCAGCGGGACCGACCCGAGGAGCTTGGGCTGGCACCTGACGGCGGCTGGGAGAGGGTTCGTACGTCGCCGACGGGGGATCCCCGGCCGGTCGAAGCGCCGGACGGGGTGAGTCTGGTTGGCGCCCTGCGCTCGACGCGGTTCTGGGGGTTCGTGCTCTGTTTCTTCTTCACCCCGGTGAGCATGTTCGCCATCACGACCCATCAGGTCGCCCACCTCGTGGATCTGGGGTTTCCCACAATGACCGCGGTGAATGTCCTGGGGGCCGTCGGCCTGCTGAGCTCGGTGGGCCGCGTGCTGTTCGGGGTCCTCTCGGACCGGATCGGACGGGTGGGTGCTGCCTCGGCAAGTTACGTGTCCTCGGGTCTGGGGATCCTCATCCTCCTCCGGCTCGCGCCGGGTTGGGCGGTGGGCTGGCTGTACCTGTACGCGCTCCTGTTCGGGATCGCCTTCGGTGCCCGGGGGCCCATCGTCTCCGCGATGACGGCCGATGCGTTCCGGGGCCGGCACTACGGGACGATCTTCGGTCTAATCCACTTGAGTAACGGGGTCGGCGCGGCGCTGGGACCGTGGATGGGCGGCGCGCTGTACGACGCCACCGGGAGCTATGGGCTCGCCTTTGGTGTGGCCCTGGCGGCCGTGGGCCTTGCGTGCCTGTCTCTGTGGGTAGCAGGTCATGGCTTCATGGGAGACCGTTCGACCGTCGCCGCTCCGCCACGCGGTGCGGGGCGGAGTCGGTTGTTCGGTGGTTCGGTCGTCCCTGCTCGGCGAGAACACCCGAACGACCGAACTGCCGAACCGCCGAACGCAGTTGGGTAGGTTGCGATGCGTGGTTGGGGGAGCGTGCGAGAGCCCTGGCCTTTTGTGCTGGGACGGGAACTTGACGGCATCTTCGCCATCCAGGACTGGTCCGCCTTGGACGGAGACGGCATGGTGCGTTTCCGCGGCCGCCTGCTGGTCTCGCCGGAGGCGGCGATGTCGCTGCTCGCCCCGCGGATCGAGCCCTACGGGTACCTCCCCATGATCCGGAGCCCCGAAGAGATCGCCATGCTCCGCCTGAAGCCCGTCATGAGCGGGCCGGATGCTGCGTGGAAGGGCTGGCCGCTCCACCTGGCCCTGTTCCTGGGAACGGTGGCGACCACCTTCTTCGTGGGGACGGGGATGGACATCACCGTTCTCCTCGTGGGGGAGGACAGCCCGGGGCGATACGTGCTCCGGGTTCTCGGCGATCCCAGTCGGCTCCTGCAGGGCGTGTTGTTCTCCGCCAGCCTCCTCCTCATCCTCGGCATCCACGAGCTGGGCCACTACTTCGCAGCCCGGGCCTACGGCGTCAGCGTGAGCCTCCCGTATTTCGTCCCGCTGCCGGTATGGCCCATGGGGACGATGGGTGCGATCATCCGGATGCGCTCGCCCATCCCTAACCGCAAGGTCCTCTTTGACATCGGGGTGGCTGGACCCCTGCTGGGCCTCTGCCTGGCGCTGCCCATCCTGGTGATCGGCCTGCACCTCTCGCCCGTGCAACCCCTGTCCGGCGTCGCCTGGCAGGAAGGAAACTCGCTCGCGTACCTCTTTCTGAAGTGGCTGGTCAAGGGCCCGATCCCGGAGGGTTCCGACGTCATGCTTCACCCCATGGCCATGGCAGGGTGGTTGGGCTTCTTTGTCACCGCACTGAATCTCATGCCCCTGTCTCAGTTGGACGGCGGGCACATCGTGTATGCAGCCCTGGGTCGCGGCTACCGCAAGGTCGTCTGGCTCTTCGTGGGCGCGCTTGTCGTCCTGTTCCTGGTGTCCCACTGGCCCGGCTGGCTGGTCTGGGTGACGCTGGCGCTGGTGCTGGGGCTCCGCCATCCGCCGCCACTGGATGACCTGACGCCCCTGGATCCTCCACGACGGCTCCTGGCGTTCGTCGCCCTGGGGCTGCTTGTCGTCCTCATCACGCCGCTGCCCCTGGCCCTGTATGAGTTCTGACGCTGGTCGCTCCCACGCTCCTGTGGGCCCGACTGCGTCCCGCTCTGGAGCGGGACAGGCAGGCCTGCGCCTGGGGAAGCCCCCCCTGGAGGTCCTGGAGCGCCTCTTTCGCCTTGTCGAGATCCGGGACCCCCGCGTCCTCGTGGGGCCGCGGGTGGGAGAGGACGCGGCGGTCGTGGACATCGGCGATCGCTACCTCGTGGTCAAGGTGGACCCCATCACCTTCGTGGCGGAGGAGATCGGGTGGTACGCCGTGCACATCAATGCCAACGACCTCGCGGTGCGAGGGGCCCGGCCATGCTGGTTCCTGATGACGCTGCTCTTGCCGGAGGGGCGGGCCGACGAGAAAATGCTGGAAGGCATCTTCGCCCAGGTGCAGGACGCCTGCCGCGCCATCGGGGCCACCCTGGTGGGCGGGCACACCGAGGTGACCCGGGGCCTGGACCGGCCCATCCTGGCCGGTGCGATGCTGGGCGAGGTGGAAAAGGACCGGCTGGTGACCACCGCGGGTGCGCGGCCCGGCGACGCGGTGCTGCTGACCAAGGGGATCGCGGTGGAGGGCACCTCGATCCTGGCACGGGAGCGCGATCCGCTGCTGGCCGAGCGCGGCGTCACTCCCGAGGTGCGGGCGCGGGCCCGGGACTTCCTGCACCGGCCCGGGATCTCGGTGCTGCCCGATGCCCGGATCGCCCTGGAGGCGGCGCGTGTCCATGCCATGCACGATCCCACCGAGGGCGGATTGGCCACCGGCCTCTTGGAGCTGGCGCTTGCGGCCGGCGTCGGCCTCCGAATCGAGCGGTCGGCGATTCCCATCCTGCCCGAGTGCCGGGCCGTCTGCGAGGCGCTGGGGTTGGATCCCCTGGGGGTGATCGCCTCGGGGGCGCTGCTCCTCACGTGCCCCGCCGGGGAAGCGGACCGGCTGGTGGCGGCGTGGCGGACCGCGGGTATTCCCGGGTGGATCATCGGCGCCGTGACGCGGTCGGAGGAGGGCCTGCGCCTGGTGAGTGACACGGGGGAGGTGCCGCTTCCCCGCTTTGCGCGGGATGAAGTGGCCCGCCTCTTCGAGGAAGGGGCCACCCCGGCCAGAGGCGGTTCATGACGGGGTTTCCGGACACGCGGTAACGGCAAGATACCCCTCTGGCCGGAATGCAAAATGACCAACTGACAACTGAAAACCGAAAAACGGGAATTGTCCCGTTGTCGGTTGTCGGTTTTACATTTTTCATTGAGGGAGCGTCCCATGCATGATCCGGAAGAGATCGCCCGCGCCTTCCTCATCGAGAGCGACGTGGACTACCGCGTGACCCAGTTGCTGCGGGGGACGGAGTTTCACAGCCGGACCATCGCCTTTGCCCAGCAGACGGTGGAGAAGCTGGTGAAGGCATGCCTGGCCCTGCGGGGGGTCGTGACCCTGGACCACAATCTCTCCTCCCTGTTCCGGGCGCTCTACCAGGCCGATGTTCCGGAGATGGACGAGCTGGTCCGGCACATCGACATCCTGGAGCGGCACGGGGCACGTCCCCGGTTTCCGCTGTTCCAGCGGCGTGACCTCCCCCTCTGGGTGCCGTCGCGCGACTACCGGGAGGAGGACGCGCTACGCGCCCTGCAAAGCGCCGACTACGTCGTGCAGCGCCTGCGACCGCACCTGGATCGGATCCTCGCCAGACTCACGGAGGAGGGGAGGACGCGGTCATGACCCTCGCCGGTCCCGACGTCCGAGAGCGCATCCTGCTGGTGGAGGACAGCCCGATGCAGGCCGCCATGGTGTCCGAGCTCCTGGCGCAGCAGGGATACGAGTCGCGCTGGGAGGCGACCCTGGCCAAGGCGCGGGAGGCGATCCGGGATTCGCCGCCGGATCTCCTGATCCTGGACCGCATTCTCCCTGACGGGGACGGGGAGCAGTTGTGCCGGGAGATCAAGGCGGATCCCGCGATGCGGGATCTCCCCGTCATCATCCTGACGGCCCGGGATCGGGTGGAAGAGCGCGTGGAGGGGCTGAGGGGCGGCGCCGACGATTACATCCCCAAGCCCTACCACTCGGAGGAGCTCTTGGCTCGGGTCTACGGGTGCCTGCGCACCCTGGCTCTCAAACGCGAGTTGCGCCACAAGGCTGAAGAGCTGGCGCAAAAGAATCAAGAGCTGGTGGCGGCCCAGGAGCGGATCATCCGGATGGAACGGCTGGCCGCCATCGGGGAGGTCGGGCTGGCGATCCGGCACGAGATCAACAATCCCCTGGGAACGATCCTGGGGTACGCCCAGCTGCTGCTGCTCGAGACAAAGAGCCTTCCGGAGGAGGTGCGCAAGAGGCTGGAGGCGATCAGCCGTGGCGCCGTCCGCATCCGGGACGTGGTCCGGCGCCTGGAGGGGCTGCGCGAGGAGCGGACGGTGGAATATCTCCCGGGCGTCAGCATGACCGATCTCCACCCGAAGGATCCGGAGCAAGGGGGGAGAGGCAAAGCCTAAGAGCGGTCTGCTGTTCGGTAGTTCGGCTGTTCGGCAGTTCAGTGCGAAGGTGAGGATCAGCGAGGGCGCAGCCGGTGTCTCGCCCAGCAGCGCGTGGCGAGCCACAGCCGGTGCGCGTTCGAGAGACGGATCCGGCGGGAGAACACGTCGTAATTTGCGTCCTCGATCCGCTCCAGGAGGCGGGCGTAGATGGTGCCCATGATCTCTGCAGCCAGCATCCTCGGCCGGTCCTCGGGGGGCAGCGCGGCCTGGGCGGCTGCATACACCTGTCGAGCGCATCCCACCTCGAATCGCATGAGCTGGTCGAAGGCCGGACTCTTCCGCCGGGCCAGCACGTCGGCCTCGGCGACGCCAAAACGCTCCAGGTCTTCCTGCGGCAGGTAGATCCGCCCCCGGTCTGCATCGGTCCCCAGATCCCGCAGGATGTTGGTGAGCTGGAAGGCTGTCCCCAGGCGCTCGGCGTACGTCCGCGTGGCCGGGTGGCGATACCCAAAGATCTCGATGCACATCAGGCCCACCACGCCCGCCACGCGATAGCAGTACTGCTGCAGTTCCGCAAGGGTGGCATAGCGGGACTTCGTGAGATCCATCTCCACGCCGTTCAATAGCTCCTCGAAGTAGGCGTGAGGGATGCGGAAGGCGAGGATGGTCTCGGCCAGGCGCTGTGTCACCGGGTGAGTGGGCTCCCCGCGGAAGCAGGCATCCAGTTCCGCCCGCCAGGCCTTCAAGCGTTCGATAGGCGGGCCGGCGGGCATGACGCCTCCCGCCGCCGAGAGTGTCCCTGCGGGCAAGAGAATGCCGGCGGTTGGCGTGGCCTCATCCACCAGGTCGTCGGTGACCCGGCAAAAGGCGTACACGGTGTAGAGTGCGTCGCGCTGGGCTCTGGGCAGGAAGAGGAAGGCGTAGGAGAAGTTAGACCGGCTGGCTCGCGTGAGGACGCGACTCACGTCCCGAGACATTGCGGCGGCTCCCGTGTGGCTCATCCTGGCCCGCCGGGGGCCGCTTGCCCCGCCTCGGCGGGGTCGCGCCCGTCGATCGCAACCCGACCCCTCGGGGCTCTGACCCCGCCAAGGTGGGGTCAGGCGGCCCGTGTGGCCGCGCGGGCGGCGTGGTCACGGGCCAGTTCTGGTGGCAGGGCGAAGTTGACTTCCTCGGTCACGGCCTCGATCTCTTCGATCTCCATGACGCCCCGCACCCGGAAATAGCCCACCACCTCTTCCACGAGGTATTCCGGTGCCGAGGCCCCCGCGGTGATCCCCAGACATTCGACGCCGTCCAGCCAGGCGGGATCGATCTGGGAGATATCGTCAATCAGATAGGCCCGGGCCCCGGCGTCCCGGGCCACCTCGGCTAGCCGATTACTGTTGGAGCTGTTTTGGGATCCGATCACCAGGATAACCGGGGCACACTTGGCGATGGCCTTCACCGCCATCTGGCGGTTCTGGGTGGCGTAGCAGATGTCGTCCCGGGCCGGTGCCGTCAGGGTGGGGAAGCGATCCCGCAGCGTGCCAATGACCGCCGATGTGTCGTCCAGGCTCAGGGTCGTCTGGGTGATGACGGCGATCCGATCCGGCTCGGAGACCTGGAGGGTCTTCGCCTCTTCCACGGATCCGATCAGGTGGATGTGATCGGGGGCATGCCCCATGGTCCCGATCACCTCGTCGTGCCCCTCGTGGCCCACCAGGACAATGGGCCGGTTCTCCTGGGCGAACCGGACCGCCTCGTGGTGGACCTTGGTCACCAGGGGGCAGGTGGCGTCAATGACCTTCAGGCCGCGAGCCTCGGCCCGCTGCCGGACCTCCGGCGAGACGCCGTGGGCGCTGAAGATCACCGTCGCGCCATCCGGGACCTCGTCCAGCTCGTCCACAAAGATGGCCCTTTTCGCCCGGAGTTCGTTCACGACATGGACGTTGTGCACGATCTCCTTCCGGACATACACGGGGCCGGGGTACAGATCCAGGGCTAGGTTGACGACATCTATGGCGCGATCCACCCCTGCACAGAAGCCTCGCGGCTTGGCCAGGAGCAGCCTCTTGACCGACATATTTGCCCTCTCGAGTCGAACAGGTCGCGTGCCCATGGCAGCAGCCGGCACACTAGTCATTTTCGTCGGGGTTGTCAACCGGATTTCTCTTGAAGAACCGGGTACCCGCTGGGTGGCGACAGCGAGCTCCGACAGCGAAAGAACCGCCTATCCCTGTCGATACCGGTGTCCGTCTTGGGTATGTGTCGCTGTCGCTGTCCCTGTCGGACCAGCGGCGAAACAGGTTGACACTCCTTGGAAGGGTCCCGTATAAAGGCGGTGGTGTGCATTTTCTTCCTTGCCTCAGGAGCAGTCTGACATGCCCATGGCCATCGAGACAACGGACCTGACCCGCTGCTTCGGGGCGGTGACCGCGGTCGCGGGATTGAACCTGACCGTGCGGTCAGGGGAGATCTTCGGCTTCCTGGGTCCCAACGGGGCCGGCAAGACCACCACCATCCGGATGTTGTGCGGGCTCCTCCTGCCCAGCGGAGGCACCGCCCGCGTGGCGGGGCTGGACGTGGCGCGGGACGTGGAGGCTATCAAGCGGATCGTAGGCTACATGCCCCAGCACTTCAGCCTCTACGGCGACCTCACGGTGGAGGAGAACCTGGATTTCTTCGCCGGCGTATACCGCCTGTCGGGGCAGGAGCGGCGGCGACGGGTGACCGAGACGCTGGCGCGGGTGGGCCTGGCGGAGCGGCGCCGGGACCTCACCGAGCACCTGTCGGGCGGCCTCAAGCAGCGCCTGGCCCTGGGCTGCGCCTTGGTGCACTCGCCGACGGTCCTGTTCCTGGACGAGCCCACGGCCGGGGCCGATCCCCCATCCCGGCAGCGGATCTGGGACCTCCTCTACGGGGCTGCCGCCGAGGGGCGGACCATCCTGGTAACCACCCACTACGTGGAAGAGGCGGAGCGCTGCCAGACAATCGGCTTCATGCATCAAGGGTGCTTCATCGGCTCCGGCACCCCGGACCAGTGCAAAGCGGAGATGGCTGAGGAGCTGTTGGAAGTGGATGCGAGGCCCGTGATGCAGGCGGCCGCAATCGCCCGCAAGCTGGACGGTGTGACGGGGGTGAGCATTTATGGACACACGCTCCGGGTCTTCGCCAAGGCCACCACGCATCTCCGGCACCACCTGCAGGAGACCCTCGGCGCTCAGGGCATCTCCGTCAAGACCATCCGGGCCGTGCCTCCCACCCTGGAGGACGTCTTCATGTCCCTGACCCGCGGCGGCTCGGACGGCGAGGGCCGGAGGTAGGCCATGCTGGGGATCGTCGGGCACGTGGCACGCAAGGAGATCCGCCAGATCCTCCGGGATCGACGCAGCCTCGCCCTCATCCTGGTAATGCCCATCGTCCTCACCTTCCTGTTTGGCAAGGCCCTGGAAACGGGCGAGCTTCGCAACATTCCGTCGGTCCTCCTGAACCAGGACAGCTCCCCGGAGAGCAACGTGATCGTCACGGCCTTCAGCACTTACGACGAGGTCCAAATCCAGGGCGAGGTGAAGACCTACGAAGAGGCACAGGAGCTTCTGGCCCAGGGAAAGGTCAAGGCGGCCATCATCATCCCCCAGGGATTCATGCAGAAGATCGAGGCGGGAGAGGACGCACAGCTCAGCCTCTTGTTGGACGGCACCGACAACAACTCGGCGCCGATCGTGGAGGGCGTGGCGCAGCAGGTCATCCAGCGCTACAACGCCGAGCGGGCGATCCGGGGACTGTGGGCCCGCGGCGTCCGCCCGGACCGGGGCCGCCGGCTGATCCAGCCGGTGTTCGTCCAGACGGAGATCCGATACAACCCCGGGCTCCGCTACCTCGGGTACGTCATGCCGGGGGTCATCGGGCTCACGCTGCAGCTCCTCACCGTCATGCTGATGGCCGTCAGCATCACCCGGGAACGCGAAAAGGGGACGCTGGATCAGATCATGGTCACCCCCATCCGCCGATCCGAGCTGATCCTGGGGAAGCTCACCCCGTACCTGGGCGTCTCGCTGCTCAACGTCGTCACGATCCTCTTCGTGGCGGACCGGTGGTTCAATGTTCCTGTCCGCGAACGCCTGCCGCTCTTGCTCGGCCTATGCGTCCTGTTCGTCCTGACCTCGCTGGCGACGGGCCTCCTGATCTCGGCCGTCTCCCGCTCCCAGTTTCAGGCGATCCAGATCGCCGTCTTCTACGTCCTGCCGGTGTTCATGCTCTCCGGGGCGTACGCCCCCATCGAGGCCATCCCCGAGACCATCCGACCGGTCTCCTACCTGTTCCCGCTGATGTACTTTTGTCGCGCGGTCCGCGCGGTGACGTTGCGGGGAGCCGGATTCTTCCTGGTGTGGCGGGACCTAGCCGTTCTGAGCGGGTTCTCCCTGGTCCTACTCTATTGGGCCGTGCTGAGCTTCAAGAAGCGCGTCGCCTGAAACTCAAGAACCGACAGCGACAGCGGAACGTATCAACCGCCGGTACCAACGGCATCGCCGTTGGTGCGCCAAGGCCGCCAAGATCGAAGCGCTCGCTCCATTCCGCAAGCCTCAGGTCATCTCTTGCCTCAAGACGACTGAGCGCCACCTCGGATTGCTCGTCAATCTCAACGTTGCTGTTCCCAGGGCTGGCCTTCAGGCCGTAATCCGTTCCTGACAAGAGTTCCCCTTGGCGCTCTTGGCGCCTTGGCGGTTAGTGGGTCCCGGCGTTCAAGGTTTGCTGGTGACGAGGAACTGGGCCTCGTCAAACTCTTCGGCGGCCAGCTCTTTGAGGCCGGTCCGCTCATACACGTGCCCCAGCATCAGGTGCAGGCTCGGCTCGTCGGGGTCGGCGGCGATGGCGACCTGCAGTTCGTTCCGGGCCTCGGCATACAGTTCCTGCTCGAAGAGAAATCCCGCGCGCATCAGGATCACGGTGTTCTTCGGGTATCCGGAGAGTGCCGACGGCGCCAGGGCGTCCAGGCTCTCCCGGACCTTCGCAATCTCCTCGGGCCGCAGGATCGTGAACTGTCCCCGCTGCGGCGCGAAGTCCCGGGCCTCCAGCTCCCAGCGGTAGGCAACGTCGGGGAGGAGGCGCGGTGCCGCGGGGGGATAGGGAAGCGGTCCCCTCGGGAGGTTCCCCTGCTCCCACACCGTGCCTTGCGGACCGAGGACCCGAATCGTGTAGCGCAGCCGATCGGAACCGGCCCACTCCAGCACCGGGGACATCAGGAGCTTTCCCTCGCGCGGGGAAAGCATGAGGGGCGGCTGCTTGGCGCTCCGGACGGCCAGCGGAACATACGTCAGCTCCTTCTTCTTCCCCGCCAGGATCCGGCCGAGGTTCGCCACGAGTCCTGGGGTTCTTCCGCTCCCGCCGGCAGGCGGGGCGGCCGGCGCCTGTGCCGTATAGGGGGAGTTCGCCACGGAGACAGTAACCGTCCCCTGGCCGCCAATGAGCAGGAGGACGGCCGTGGCGTTGCCCGTGGCCCGGAGCTGATCACCTGCTCGCAGGGACAGGAGCGGCAGGGGGGCTTTCCAGTCCGCCTCGGCAGCCAGTTTGACCCGCACCTCGCCTTGCCCCGGTTTGATCTCCGTCAGGACGGCGACGGGATCTCCGGGAGACGCCGCGAGGCCGTGCGCCGGCGCCAGACTCTCCAGGATCCCCCACACGCATACGAAGAAGACGGCCCAGCATCGCGTCCTCATGGGTGCCTCCCCTGCGGGCCCGCCGCAGCGTCCACGAGGCCCAGGATCTCGTAGACCTTGACCACCTGGTGACGACCCTTCACCCGGAAGTCGCCGCGATCCTCGGCCTTGATCCAATCCTTCACGGTCGCATAGGTGTCGCCGCTGATCAGGAGCGTGGTCTGGAGATCCTTGTTCAGGCCCTCAAGGCGGGCGGCCACGTTGACCGCATCGCCTACGACCGTGTACTTCATCCGCCTCGGTGCCCCCACGTTTCCGGCAAACACCGACCCGGTATGGATGCCGATTCCCATCCTGAGGGTGGGAAGCCCCCGCACCTGCCATCCAGCATTCAGGGCCTCCAGCCCAGCCTGCATATGGAGAGCGGTCCGGACTGCATCCAGGGCGTGGTCCGGGTTGTCCACCGGCGCGCCGTAGACCGCCATCACGGCATCGCCGATGAAGTCGTTGATGATGCCGTGATTTTGTTCCACGGCCTGGACCATCATGGGGAAGTACTCGTTGAGTTGCTGGGCGACTTGCTCCGCGGCCATGGCTTCCGACAGGGTCGTGAAATCCCGCAGGTCGGTGAACATGATCGAGACGGTCCGCCGCTGTCCCGCCAAGGCGGGATCGTCGCTGTAGATCCGCTCCGCCACCTCCCGGCCGACGTACTGATGGAAAGACCGCTGGATGCGGCGCCGTTCCATGGCGTCGTGCAGGCTGCTGCTCAGTCGAATCGCCAGGATCGGCGTCAGGACGTCGAACCAGTAGATACCGGGGGCGCTCCTCCAGGCGCTGGTGCCGGCGGTCAGGAGGGCCGCGCCGATCACCGAGATGAGCAAGGCCCGGTTCGGCCGGACCACGGCGAAGAGGGCGCTGAGGACGAGGCACACCAGGAACTGGAGCACCAGGCTCGTGCCCCAGGAGACCGGCTGGATCTGGCTCCGGGTGAGCAGGGTGTGCAGGATGTTGGCATGAATCTCCACGCCGTACATGAGGCCGCGAGGCGTCGGGAACGCATCCCGGCTGTCCGCAAAGGTTGCGCCGATCAGGACGATCCGATCCCGAAAGGGGTTGTCCTCAGCCACCGGGCCACCGGACGCACCGAGCGGGTACACGGCATCGCTGCCTATGGTCAGGAAGCTCCCGGAGGGACCGACAAAGTTGATCTTCCAGTCCTCGTCCTGATAGAAGCGGAGCGGAGACGTGCCGCGCCCCTTCCCGCGGGCCTCGTCCCATTCCGGAAGGGAAAGCTCAATCGGCTCCGGTCCGGCCAATGTTCGAGCAAGGGTCGCGGCGTCCTGCCCGCCCAGACGGGCCAACAGCGCGAGCGAAAGCGAAGGAAAGAACTCTCCACTCTCCAGGGGGACGACCAGAGGAATCCGGCGGAAGAACCCGTCATCATCCCTGGGGACCTCGGCAAAGCCCGAGACCCCTTCGAGGGCGGGACGGAACAGCGGCGTCGGTTGGAAGCGAAATTCTCCGTCCGTCGCGGGCACGGCCTGGAGGGTCCGGGCGACCACCGCCGGGATCACCGGGCCCCCCGGCTCGCCCTGGATGGCGGCCACCAGGGCTTGGTCGTCGGCCGGGGTGGTGGGCCGCCGCAGGTCTATGTCCACCCCGATCGCTCGCGCCCCGCTTTTCCGCAGGCCGCGGACGACGCCGGCAAGGTAGTCGCGAGGGAGAGGCTGGCGCTCGTTCAGGCGCTGGAAGGCGGCATCGTCGATCGCGACCAGCACGACCTCGGGCGCGCGCGCCCGACCCTGGATCCAAAAATACAGGTCGAGCGCTTTCCCCTGGTACCCGGAGAAATATCCCAGGGAGGTGAGGGTCGCCACCACGGCGCTGGCCAGAAACCCCAGGGTCAGGCCCAGCAGGAAGCGCCGAGAGCGAGACCGGAGTTGCGGGAGGCGGAAGCGCATTCGAGATCCTTGAGGCGTGACGCTCTAGGAAAAAGCGTTCGGGGGTTCGGTGGGTCGGTAGTTCGGTGGTTCCGGGAACAACCGAACCCTCGAACACTCGAACAACCGAACGCTCCTGGTATCCATCATCGCGGCTCCCCCGTCAACTGATACGCCGCCCAGTAGTAGAGATGCGGGTACTTGGCTAACGTGGTGAGCTGGGCCTGGCGCAGGGCTTCCCCTTTGGGGTGGCCCGCCCGGAGATTCTGATAGAAAGCCTGCATGAGTTCGTAGCTGGCGCGGTCATCCACCCGCCAGAGGGTACTGATGACGCTGGGGGTTCCCGCATACATGAAGGCACGGGTGAGACCCACGACCTCGTCACCCCGGGTGAGCTTTCCCAGGGATGTATCACAGGCGGACAGGATCACCAAATTCGCGCCCAGGCTGAGCCCGAAAATCTCTTGCACCTCCAGGCGGCCGGTATCGCCCGCCTCTGGTCGCAGCAGCAAGGCGGAACCCATGGGATCCTCTTCGTCCAGGTCTGCGTGCGTGGCTAGGTGGATCAGGGACTGTGCGTCCAGATGGCGCCGGGTCTGCCCCTTGGTTGCGTCGGTGCGGACCAGAACTGTAGCCTGGGGAAACAGCCGCTCCACCTCTCGGACCTCGCGTTCGGCGTAGCGGAGATTCATCGTGGGATCCCCCAGGTCGGGATTCCCCACGGCGAGGGCGGACGACGCGCCAGCAGCCTGCTTCTCCCGGGTAAACTGCAGCAGGCTGGCGCTGCTCAGATAGGACACCAGGCTGTCCTGCAAGAGGTAGCGGCCGGAGGCAGGCATCAAGGCATGGAAGGGCAGGTAGTGGAGAACCCGGTGGGGCACGATGATGAGTTCGCGGGGCAGCCCGCCCGGAAAGGCCGGAGCCAGCAACGCCCCGAACAGATCAATCCCCACCCGTTGCAGTTCGTCGGCACGCCCCCGGGAGCTGATGAGATCCCGGAATTCGCTGACGCGTCTCGTCAGGTCGTCCTCTCCGATCCGCAGCCGGACAGCACGCAGGCTATCGCGGGTGATCACCCAGAGGAGCGTCCGGCCGCCGCCGACAAAATATTCCAACAGCACGGCCTCGGGCCCCAGCAGGGCCTGCACTTCTGATAGGGTGAGCGGCTCCACGGTCATGAGCGAAGCCTGCTCGCGGCTCTGGGCCCGGACGCGGGCCAGAAAGGCATTGTAGGCCTCGCGCGCCAGGTCCAGTTCCCCCTGCCGATCGAACTGGAGGGGGGTGGCCGTCTCGTCTTCTGAAGCCTCCTCCTCACTGTCCTCCAGGGCTTCGCGCGCCTTGAGCTGGGCGATTCGCCCCTGGAGGGCCTTCTCCTCTGCAATGAGGGCAGCATCTCGGCCCTTGGAAAGACTCACCCGGTTTCCGAGGAGATCCAGGAATGCCCGGGCCCGGGCCCGCCCACTCATTTCAAATGCCTCGGCCATTTTCCTTTGGTCGAAGAGCACGTGAATGAGCTGGGCGTAGGCCCCCATCTTGTCCTCGACAAATGCTTCCCGGTGCTCCTCGGATTGAAGCTGCGACCGGATGTCCTCGATACCGGCAACAGCCTCCCGGAGGATGGCTTCCGCTTCCGGGAGCTTGCCCATCTCCCGATAAACGCCTCCGAGGATCTTCTGAGTCGTTTCGACAAAGCTGGGGTGTTGCGAGAGCCGAAGCGCCTCCTGCAAATGGCTGGAAGCCGTCGGGTAGTCCGATTGGGCAGCCGCCACTCTGCCCAGGCCTTGCCACGCCTGAGCCATCACATGCGTCGCGCGAATTTGTTTTCCGAATTCCATCGCCTTCTGGAACGACACCCGGGCGGGGTCCAGCTCATGCAGGGCCACCTCACTCCAGCCCAGATCAAGGAGGGCTTTCGCGTACGCTCGCTCCATGTTCCAAAGCCGCCCTCGGCCTCCGGTCCCGCGACGTGGCCGTGTACGCCGCAAGTCCAGGATGGCCGGCTCCAGGACCATGATCGCCTTCTGCGTGCTTCCCTTGGCCAAGTCGGGCTTCCCCAGGCGCCGGTACGCCCGGCTGAGCCAGATGTCGCTACTGGCCTCGGTGGTCGGATTCGAAGACTCCCTAGCATACTGGGCGGCCTTCTCAAAGATCGGAATCGCCCTGTGGGGGGCGTTGAGGTCCATGTGGGTCTGCCCGAGGCGGACCAAGGCGGGGGCGAGGTGTCTCGGATCTCCAGCGCGCTCCGCCATCTCCACGGCCTTCTGGCTTGTTTCCAGGGCATCCTGAAGGCGTCCGAGGGCCCGCGCCGAGGTCGCGGCATTCGAATAAGCGACGGCTGCCTGGGCAAAGCGACCCTGCCGCTCGAGGTCAGCCCCCATCTGTCGGTAGGCTTGCAGGGCCTCGCGAGCCTCGCTGGGGCGGAGCGCGGCGCGCTGCCCCGAGATGTAATTCGGACGGAATCGCTGTTCCTCGGGGGTGGCGCAGCCGGGAAGTGTGAGTGCAGACAGGAGAACTGTCAGCCAAAGCAGTGGAGGGATGAACGGCACGCAGGGGCGACGCGAGGTAGCCCGGACGCCAAGGGCCGGTTCCCTGCGCCTCCGTGAGCCAGTGGGGGCACCTATGAGCGGCCAAACGCGTCGGAACACAGCGCCTTATTATCCCTGGGCCGGATGGGTGTCAAGGGGGAAAGATCTGCAGAGCGTAGAGCCGAGAGCCGTGAGCCGAGAGCCGACACCGACAGGGGAAAGGGAGCCGACAGCGATGGCGAATTCCGACAACGATCCCGCCGAGGCGGGACTGTCGGATGTCACTATCGCCCTCAAGGTTTTCGCTGTCGCTGTCCCCGCCTGACCGCCGGCGGGCAGGCCTGTCGCTGTCGAGATCAGCGATCGGCGATCGCCCGGTAGTAGGCTTCGTACTGGGGGACGATCAGGCTGGTGTCGAACTGGGAGACGGCGCGCTGGCGTGCCGCCCGCCGAAATTCCTCGTACCGTTCCCGGTCGTTCAGGAGGGCGAGGCAGGCGCTGGCCATGCCAGCCACATCTCCCGGGGAGAGCAGGAAACCACACTTGCCGTCCTCTACCACCTCCGGCACCCCGCCCACCGTGGTCGCAATCACCGGGACGCCGCAGCTCATGGCTTCCAATGCGGCCAGGCCGAAGGCCTCCTCTTCGCTCGGCAGCAGGAACAGGTCCGCGATGGCAAGGAGGCTTTCCACGTCGTCCTGTTTCCCGAGGAAGAAAACGTCCCGTGCCACTCCCAGGCTCTGGGCCAACTGCAGGGCCACGGGCCGGTCCGGGCCGTCCCCGATCAGGAGCAGCTTGGCGGGCAGCGCGGCACGGACCTGGGCAAAGACCCGAACCGCGTCAGGCGCCCGTTTCGGCGGACGAAAGTTCGACAGGTGGGCCAGGATGCGCTCGCCGTGGGGGGCCAGGTGCTCTCGCACGTGGGGCCGTGCTTCGGGGGTAAATCGTTGAGTGTCCACAAAGTTGGGGATGACCGAGATGGGTCGAGTGGTTTCGAACACCTCGCGGGTTCTTGCCTGGAGGTAACGCGAGACGCAGGTGATCCCGTCCGATTGCTCGAGGGCGAACCGCGTCATGGGGAAAAGGGAGCGGTCGTTGCCCACCAGGGTGATGTCGGTCCCGTGGAGCGTCGTGATGATCTTGGGCCGCCCCTGCCCCAGGATGGCCTTGGCCAGAAACGCAGAGACGGCGTGGGGCATGGCGTAATGGACGTGAAAGACGTCCAGGTCGGCCTGGGCGCCCACCTCGGACATCTTGGCCGCCAGGGCGATGGCGTAAGGGGGATGCTCCAGCAGCGGGTAATCCACCATCTCCACCTCGTGGAAGAAGATCCGCTCGTGATAGGTCTGGAGCCGGAAAGGCAGGGAGTAGCTGATAAAGTGGATCTCGTGCCCACGCTGGGCCAACGCCTTGCCCAGCTCGGTGGCCACGACGCCACTTCCGCCATACGTCGGGTAACAGGTGATGCCGATCTTCATGGCAATCTCCGAGGAGCCGACAGCAGAACACTAACCGCCAAGGCGCCAAGGGCGCCAAGATCAGGCCTGATCAACGACATATTCAGTGCTGGCGCTCCCCGATTGCCTTTCCGTTCCCGCCGCAAATGGGTCTGCCCCCTTTCTCCCGTGATCCGCCCATGGCGTTCATGTCCCGCCCGTGGCGGGATTGGCGGTTCATAGCTTTACGAGTTGATGGTCCCAGCCGGGACCGTCGATGGCGTCCCGGATCACCTCGATCACCGACGGGCCATACCGGGCCAGGAAGGGGAGGAGGGGAAAGATTCGCTCCTGCGGCTTTCCACCGGGCATGAGGCTCTCGCGCACGCGCTGGACCTGCTGCCGGGTCTCCGACTCGCGCCGCTTCAGGGCTTGCACCGCTTTGCGTTCCAGTTGATCCAGATGCCCCTGGAGATGGCCGGAGGTCTGCCCGACGGTGGCCCGGAGGGTCGGGTCCACGGCGGCGATGGCCTCGCCCACACCCTGGAAGATCTCCTCCACACTCTTGCGAGCCTTGGCCAGGGTGGCATCCAGATCGGGGGGCAGATGCGCCCGCAACACCCGGCTGGCCAGTTGCTCCGGCTCCAGGGTGAGGTCGGGGAGGCCGAGGTGAAACCGTTCCAGGAGGTGGGCCGCGCGTGGATCCAACAGGGTGAGGGATGCCCGCGGGACGATGAGGGGCATCGACACACCGAAGGCCTGGTAGACGGGGCGGAGCTGGGCGAAATAGGCCAGTTCGCCGGGCCCCGCCACATAGGCAAGCGTGGGGAAAAGTGAATCCTGCACGATGGGCCGCAAGGCGACGTTTGGACTGAAGGACTCCGGCTGCTCCTGTATCAGTCGGCGCATTTCGCCGGCCGGGATCTCCTGGCCGCTGTCGCGCAGCCGGAAACCTGTCCCGTCTCTGGTCAGGCCACGGCGCCCCCCCCGGAGCAGGAAGCAGTTGACGCCGTCGGGACGCGCCTCGATCTGGGGCGAGTAGCCCGACGCCCGAAGGGACTCGCTCGCATCGAGGATGCACCGGGCCGAGCGAGGCGCCTCCTCCAGCTCCTGTCGGAAGACGTCCGCCACCAGCCGCTTCAGCCGTGGGTCCGCACCGTCAACCAGCACCAGGCCGCTTTCGCCGAGGAGGTGAAGCGCCCAGCGGGCGAAGGCGTCGGCCAGGGTCCGGTCGGGCGCAAAGGCCCGGCCAAGGGCCTCGCGAAGGGCGGGGCTGAATTCCGTCGTGGGGAGGAGCGACCAGGTCTTCTCCAGGGTTTCCAGGATGGCCGGCCCGAGTCGAAGATTTGCCGGAAGGAACCCGGGCGGAGGTCCCCAGGACGCGTGACGCACTGTCACCAGGGTCCCCGTACGATCCAGGAGGTGGACGTGATCCACCTCGGCCACATCGTGATCTTCCGAGGTCATCCAGAAGATGGGGATCACGGGGCGTTGCAGGTCTATCCTCAGACGCGCCGCCAGGCGCACGGCCGTGAGGGCCTTGTAGAGGGTAAACAGGGGACCGCCGAAGAGTCCGGTTTGCTGACCGGTGAGGACCGCCACAGCCCTCGGCTGCCGAAGTTCTTCGATGTGCTGCCCCATGGGAGGCGGGGCGTTCCAGGCTGTGTTTTGCGCAGCCAGGACGTCGCACACCTCGGATCGGCGATCCACCCTGGCGTCGTATCGTTTGGCCTGCTCTCGATACGCATCGGCGGCTTGGGGATCCGAGGCGTAAAAAGATTGGAGCCGCGAGAACGCGTGCACGTAGTCCCGGACCAGTAGCGATGTCCCTGGGAACTGCCGGATATCCAATCGCATTATGCTTCCCCCCTCGGCCTGGGGCGAGGCGCGGGGGACGTTTGACGCTCGATCCAGGGGGAGGACGGCTCGTCTCGCAGCAGAACCCACGGCCGGAACATGGCCGGAAAAGCAGGCATGGAGAGTCACCTCTATGGAGTGGCGAAATGAACGATACCCTCTTGCGATATCCTCAGACCCGGTCAGGGTAGCAGAGCAATCCGTGGACAGCAAGGCAGGGGCTGATTCGGGGCTCCGACCACCGGGATTCGGGCATCGCAAGAAATCCGACGGTCACCGGGGAACAACCCCTCACACGCTAACTGGTTGAGGGCGTGGCGGTCCAAGACTCGGCGGCGGGTGTATCGCCCTCTCCAAGCGGCACAAGGCGTCGGGACAACTAACAATGGCGAGCTGGTAGGAGCCGTCCGCTCTCAATTACGGGACCGTTCCTTCCGTTTGGAGGTGGTGGAAACATGTCAGAGTTCCGGGGAGTTGGAGTGGACAAGCACATTGTTCGGTGGGGATTGTCCATCCTGGCATTCGACTTGCCCGAGAAAACAGGTTGGGGTAGGATTCGCGACCAATGCGCGTAGTGTGTGCGTGGTGCGGCAAGACGTTAGCCAACGGGGATCCCGCGGACCCGATGGTGTCCCACGGGATCTGCCCGTCCTGTGCCCGACGATGGCTGCATGCCGGGTTGCAGTATGCCGTCGTGCCTCCCGAACGGTCGTTTCTTCTGCCCGAAATCCAGACCGCCTTCCAGGAGGTCCGCGGCGTTCAGGTTATCCTGGACCGCCGACGGAGTGAGCGCCGTCTGAGGGCATATCGCGTTCGCGACGACCGGCGGAGACCTTCGCGGGACCGACGGATACATCCCTCTCCCGTTGTGGGTGCCCTCCCGACCGTGGCCGGCCTCTGGCTTGAGGGCATCCGGCGCGTTTGGTTGGAGAGGTCCGGCGCCCTTCGAGGCCGGCGGGACCGGTCTCAACTCCGCCTTCCCCCATCACGGCAACTTCGACGTTTGGATCCCGCCTGACCCCCCCGAGCTCGGGGTCACGCGCGGGTAGGCTACATTCTCCGCGCCTCCCGGCCCTGCTCTCCCGGTGGTTCTGCTTCCAGTTGTGTGCCTGCACAGCCCCTGTCAACGGGATTGCCCGGTGGATCGCACAATAGCTGGCGGGGGAATTCGCGCCTTGGTATACTACCCGGGTATGCAGTGAGCCGAGCCTGCGAATTGATCGATGATCCTCTCACAAAAGGAGGCATCCATGCGTGATTCTCTGCAATCCTACATGAAGGTCGGTATCGTGCATTTCATGGCGTATCCCGAATGCCTCAAGGGCGAGGGCCCGATCTACGACACCCTCACGAAGATCGTCGAGGACGACTTTTTCTCGGCCGTGGAGATCACCTGGATCAAGGACCCGGCCGAGCGCCAGCGGGTGAAGTCGCTTCTGGCCGCCAGCGGCATGACCGTGGGGTATGGGGCCCAGCCGGCACTGCTCACCCAGAAGCTGAACCTGAACAGCTTCGATCCGGGCGAGCGCAAGCGGGCCGTGGACCAGGTGAAGGCGTGCGCGGACGAGGCGGCCGGAGTCGGGGCCGGGGCCCTGGCGGTCTTGAGCGGCCCAGACCCGGGCCAGCGGCGCGAAGAGGCCATGAAGCTCCTGATCGATTCCCTGCGGGAACTCGCGGCCTACTGTAAGGGCAAGGGGCTGCGCCTGGTTCTGGAGAGCTTTGACGCCAAGTACGACAAGAAGTGCCTGATCGGCCCCCACAAGGACGCATTGACCGTATGCAAGGCGGTGCGCAAGGACTTCCCGGAGTTCGGCATTATGGTGGACCTCAGCCACCTGCCGATCCAGGAGGAAAGCCCGAAAAAGGCCTTTGGCACACTGAAGAAGGCCAACATCGCCCACATCCACATCGGCAACTGCGTGAAGCAGCAGGGCCACCCGCTCTACGGGGATCAGCACCCCCGCTTCGGCATTCCGGGCGGGGAGAACGATGTCCCCCAGGTCGTGGAATTCCTGAAGGCCCTCTTCGAGATCCAGTACCTGGCCAAGGGGCGGCGCCCGGTGGTGGCCTTCGAGGTGAAGCCGGCAGCCGGAGAGACCTCAGGGGCGATCATCGCCAACGCCAAGCGGACGCTGACGGAGGCGTGGGCGAGACTGTAG